>CAIJXG010000049.1 GCA_903824505.1 uncultured Pseudomonadota bacterium
GCGACTCCTTGCTGGAGCATGCTGCTGGGAAATAGACCTGCGTTAACGCCAAGACATGTGACATCCGTCCAGTCGAGAGGGTCAAGTTGATTGTTGGCATAAAGAGACCTGTATCCGTTCAAGATGAACTGAAATTCCTCGGCCGCTTTCTGTATGTTCATGCTGGCATGGACGCTTGACGCCGCGGCCCATACCGCCCCCAAGATAAGGCCGATGATTCCAAGGACAATCCCCATTTCCGTCAGCGTAAAACCCTGCTTTCCAAGGCTTTCGATGGGCGTTGGCTTGAAAGAAACTTTCATGGTGCTTTTCCTCGTTAGGTGTTACGGGCTACACCTTTAAGCTGTAACACAAAAAGGCCGAAGGCAGAAAACATTTTCAGAAAAGGTGCAAAGCTTTTGACCCAACGCAGCCCACCAGCGCCGGTCGGCGCCGTTGGTATTTACACCCAAATACTGAGAACCGATCCAACATCGACCGTTTGGCGGGTGTTTTTCGCGCCGTTCCGAATGGCGGCCAGCGGAGGGGTAAGGGGTCGGATGTGTCTTGGGGGGACTTCGTCAACAAAAGAGCCAAATCCCCATCCCTTTTGAAGGGCTGCGCGTAAGGTCGCCTCTTCGCGCGATCGATCATAGAGCGCCCGCCCTTCAGGGTTGGAAAGAGTGGCATAGGCGGCTTGAATCTTTTTAAAGAGCGCCTCGGCCTTCCGGCAGCCCTGATGAAGATCTGGATGGTGTTGCATCGCCAAATAGCGGTAACGACGTTGAATCTCCGCCTGAGAGGCGCTGGGGAAAACCCCCAGAATTTTGTAAAAATCTTCTTCGATCGACATGCTCAAAAACCCTTCATAGAATCAACAAGGCCCCACTAGCACATTAGGCACAAAAATCAAAACATCTTTTTACCCGCAGAATTTTAAGCCCTGCTAAAAGAGACCGATCCCCTTTCGTTCTCTTTTCTAAAGCATAAACTGTTCGCGGATAATCCTTTCGCCCAGATGCTGATCGGGGTCGAACAAAAGGGGAATCTGCGCCGTGCGATCCAGACGAATTCGGGCGCGGACGGCCTTATGCAGAACGGAAAAGCCGGATTCAATGCGTACGGGGCGTTTGTCTTTTTCCAACACTTCAATCTCAACCTCTGAATCCTGCGGCAGAACCGCATAGCCCCAACTACGCGGACGAAAACCGCTGATCGCCGTCATCACCAGCGTGTTGGCATCCAAAGGCATGATCGGCCCGCCGCAGGAATGGTTATAAGCCGTGCTTCCCGCAGGGGTCGCCACTAAAATTCCATCGCCACTGAACCGCGCGAGCCGTTCAACCCCATCCACCAACACGCGCAGCCGCGCCGATTGAGGCGTTTCCCGCAAAACCGAGACTTCATTGATCGCAGAGGCCGCCCAGCTGGCCCCATCCGCGCTTTCCGCCTCAACCCGCAACGGGTGAAGGCCAACCGTTTGCGCGCGCTGCAGCCGCGCAATCAAATCCTCGCTCCTATAGTCGTTGCACAGAAACCCGACCGAATCCGTCCGGCGCAGGGCGAAAACAGGCAACGGAGCACCATTCAGCTCATGCAGCGTATGGAGCACAAGCCCATCGCCGCCCAAAGCCACGACGATCTCGGCCTCTGTTTGGCTCGCTTGGCCATAACGGCGAGTCAACTCGACGAAGGATTCCTGCGCCAGCAGTGTATGGCTGGCCGTAAAATGGATTTTCATACCCCTGCTTTTACCTTTCAGCCTAACGGTTTGTGAAGGTGCCTTTCTGCTTTTTGCCTTGGAAAAGGCAGAGTGAAAAGGCAGAGTGATTGTCCTTATCCCTCATTTATGACATAATCTGCCTGACTTTAGCTTGCCGCTCAAACGGAATCCATGATAACGAAAACAGAACTTCTATCCTTGTTGAAAGATAAGGAGTCGGATCGCGTCGAACGAACCGTTTCAACTCACAACACGGATAAATTCTGTGAAGCTGTTTGCGCCTTTGCGAATGACTTCCCCAATAATCGGTTGCCCGGTTATTTAATCCTTGGCGCCGAAGATGATGGAACGGTTGCGGGTCTTGAAATCAGTGACCGAATTCTGCAAGCGCTGGGGGCATTCGATCGGATGGCAATATACAGCCTTTGCCCGCTTTAACGGTGCAAAAAATATCCTTGGATAACGGCGATGTCGCTGTTGTCGAGGTTCAGCCTTCTGATCTTCCCCCTGTGCGTTATAAAGGACGCGTGTGGATTCGCGTAGGTCCCAGAAAAGCGACTGCCACTGAGCAAGAAGAACGCTTATTAGCCGAACGCAGAGCGTCTCATACAGCAGAGTACACGATCAACAGCCACACCGTCTTGGCCATTATTCGTGCGAGGGGCTAATGGAGCGAGCTGCCCAAGAAAGAACCCCTTGATATGCCGGAGGGGGAAATGCAGCCAATCGGGTATGTTGTCATGCAGCATGGAATGAGGGACAGCAGACCCGTGAAAGCCTATCAAAAATGGATGGATCGGATTCCTCATGTGTATAGACAATTTATCCTTAATGAAACGCTTTCCCCTTCGTTCAACATAGAGGATGCCCCCTACAAATTAGCCCTTCTTAAACATTACCGGAGCCTTATGCCTTTGGCGATGGAGGCTCGAAAACCTATGTTTTATTTAACTCCCGCAGACGGGGCGATTGGCGCTCATACGGAGGCTGTTCGCGCATGCTATGACGATTTCCTGTCATTGGCGAAAAGAATAGCGCGCAATACCAACATTCTTTTCAAGCCCAATGATCCCTAAACGCCCACAGACCGTCAAATCGCCTTCTAGCGGGAGTGTCCGTATGACGCTAACTACACCTACCAACAACGCAGACATCATCCAATATACCCGTGACTTCGCTGCCTTAAGCCTTCTTGAAGCCCTTAATCTTCAGGGGGCTTCAGAATGCGCCATTTGTGAACGATGGCTCGATAAAATGGCCAGTCATCCACAGATCTGCCCAGATGGATGGTATCAACCGCCGCCTCGCGGCGCTGTTGTTCTCATTGGAGACGACGCTGATAAATATGCGCGGCTCAACTACGAGTCGCTACGACACCCATCTTCTTGGCCAAGAGACAACATTCACCTTTCGGATCTAAGCTTAATCTACGCGTATGCATCACCAATACATAGATCCACAGGCCTTATCGGAGACATCGGAGTCACCCTTTATCGCGGGAGTCAATCTCGGATTCAAGAATATTTGAGGGCATGCTTAGATCTCACCGTGCGCGTCGCCTGCTTCGCCGACATTGGCATGGAATTTAGAGAGCTATACCATTTTGCATCCCAACAACTTCAGAACGCACATTTTAAAAACGAAGCCTCAAGTACAGCAACGGGAATTCCCAATATTGGACACACTATTCCATGGAGTTTTGAACCCTACAGGGATAACGCAGCTGAGACTATTCGAACCTATGGTGCATGCAACCTACAAATGGAAATAAGTAAACAGCGCATTTCGATCGGAAGCGATGTAACCATGCGTATCCTACCAACGATGGCCTTCACCATCGAACCGCAACTTAAAGCGGATAATCTTCCGCTTGCGAGCTATCACGTCATCGTGACATTCTCAGACGGCCAGAAGAAAATACTAGGAGGATTTGAGCCCCTGTTTAGTGACTTTTCTATGATGAGCTACATGGAATCGACGTTGGATAAGTTATACCGCCCCACGTCCTAAGTTAGCCTTTTGTGTCCCGAGCGGTTGCGACAGGATTGCCGTGCGCCGGCCGGCCAGCAGCACTCATGACCCAGGACAATCAACGAACTCTGGATCCGCATTTCTCCAACCTGCGGAGTCATACCCTATGAGAGGAACCTCCTTTTCCTTACCTGCACAGGCATGATAAGAAGGGGCTCCTTTGACGGAGCTGCCTATGTCCCCAATCGACCAAACCACGCAACATCTGACTCCGAAAACGGATATCGAGATTTCTCAGGCAGCGACCCTGCGGCCGATTGTCGAACTGGGCGTCGATCGTTTGGGCCTTCCAGCCGCCGCGATCCTCCCCTATGGGCGCGACAAGGCGAAGATCACGCTAGAGGCGATAGAGGCCTTAAAAGACAAACCAGATGGCAAGCTTATTCTGGTCACCGCCATCAGCCCGACATCGGCGGGCGAGGGGAAAACCACAACGACCATCGGCCTGAATGACGCACTCAATCATATCGGGAAAAAGGCTCTTTTATGTATCCGCGAGCCGAGCCTCGGCCCCTGTTTTGGGCAAAAGGGGGGCGCAACCGGAGGCGGCTATGCGCAAGTCGCCCCGATGGAAGATATCAATCTTCATTTCACCGGAGATTTCCACGCGATTGGCGCGGCGAATAATTTGCTGGCCGCGCTGATTGACAACCATATCTATTGGGGCAACGCGCTCGAGCTGGATTCCCGCCGGATCACATGGCGGCGTGCGCTGGATATGAATGACCGCGCTTTGCGCCGGATCGTGCAATCCTTGGGCGGCACGGGCAACGGCTATCCGCGTGAGGATGGATTTGACATCACAGTCGCCTCGGAAATCATGGCGATTTTCTGTTTGGCCGAGACTCTGGCGGATTTGCAACGCCGACTTGGGCAAATCATTGTCGGCCAAACCAAAGACCGCCGTTCTGTCCGCGCACATGAATTGAACGGAGTCGGCGCGATGGCCGCGCTCTTGAAAGACGCGCTGATGCCCAATCTAGTGCAGACCTTGGAAAACAATCCCGCCTTGGTGCATGGAGGCCCCTTCGCCAATATCGCCCACGGCTGTAACTCGGTCATCGCAACAAAGGCAGCTTTGAAACTGGCCGATTATGTGGTGCTTGAAGCCGGATTTGGGGCGGATTTGGGGGCTGAGAAATTCTTCGACATCAAATGCCGCAAGGCAGGTCTGAAACCAGATGCCGCCGTGATCGTCGCCACCATCCGCGCCTTAAAAATGCATGGCGGCGTGGCGAAAGATGATCTAAAAACAGAAAATCTTGAAGCTTTGGAAAAAGGCTTCGCGAATTTGGATCGGCATATCACGAATGTCCGGAAATTCGGTGTCCCCGTTGTCGTTTCTGTCAATCGTTTCAGCAGCGACACAGAAGTCGAAAGCGCGCTTTTGCACAAACTTGTCGCGCGGCTTGGCGTGCCGTGCATCTTGGCCGATCATTGGGCGCGGGGCGGAGCGGGAGCGGCAGATCTGGCGCGGGAAGTTGTCCGCGTGATCGAGACTCAGCCCGCCGCCTTCAAACCTCTTTATCCCGACGCCATGCCGCTGGCCGACAAAATCCGCACGGTGGCGCGGGAAATCTATGGCGCGGCGGATATCGCGCTTGAGGCCAGCGCAGCAGCGCGACTGGCCGAGCTGGAAAAAGAAGGCTTCGGCTCCTTCCCCGTCTGTATCGCCAAAACCCAATATAGCTTCTCAACCGATCCGTTGCTCCTTGGGGCCCCTTCGGGCCATATCCTGCCCGTCCGCGAGATTCGCCTGTCGGCAGGCGCGGAATTCATCGTCGTCCTGTGCGGCGATATCCTCACCATGCCCGGCCTCCCGCGCACTCCGGCGGCAAACGGGATCTCCCTATCCCAGGAAGGGAAAATCACAGGGTTGTTTTAGGCTTATGGATTCATAAAATTTGTTTTTTCTTAACTAAAAGAGCTAAGAGAAAAAACAAAAAAGATTTTTCACATTTTTTAAAAAAACATGTTGACTTTCCCATTTCACTACATTATATATCCCTCATGCTTCTTGAAAGAGAAGCGCTGGTTGGAGAGGATCCCTCGCTATTCTAGAACCTGGCGGGATAAGAACTGAA
>CAIJXG010000050.1 GCA_903824505.1 uncultured Pseudomonadota bacterium
GAAATAAGTTCTGACGGTTGGATTTTGTCTGCCGCGCTTGCCATGACCCCTCCCCAAATTCAAGAATCCTCCCATTTTAACTAAAACTCCTTGCCAAAAAATTAAGATCCCGGATAAACCACTCGGGTTCCTTCGGTGCTCGAGTATATATAGATGTCGTTCACGAACCTTTTGTCCGGTATAACATTTTGATGAAAATTCTTGGCAATCACGGCTTTCAGCGCCATCTCGACAGCATAGCCGCACAGATAATAGCACGCCGAAAAACGCTCTCCTTCCAGCAGGATTTTCGCATCTTCAAGTCGCATGCGCGACAGATTCTGCAAATCTTCTTTGGCAACAAACCCCATACTTACCCCACCGCTTTTTTCACCTCAGGAGGGGCTTCCGCCGTCAAAGCGGCGGCTTTTTTCTCGACCAGCTCGACAAGATGGGCAACGATGTCTTCGTTTTGCAGCCGATGGGCCGGTTGTCCCGCGATATAAACCTGATGGGTGCCTTTACCGCCGCCCGTGAAGCCGATATCCGTCATCATAGCCTCACCCGGGCCGTTCACGACGCAGCCGATGACCGAGACGGTCAAAGGCGCGGTGATATGTTGCAGACGTTCCTCTAACACTTCGACTGTTTTGATCACGTTAAAATTTTGACGCGCACAAGACGGACACGAGATGACCGTCACGCCCCG
This sequence comes from uncultured Pseudomonadota bacterium, assembly GCA_903824505.1. GTDB lineage: Bacteria > Pseudomonadota > Alphaproteobacteria > UBA9219 > UBA9219 > CAIXLI01. The sequence goes on from CAIJXG010000050.1 coordinate 689, forward strand.
CCGACGCAGACCCAGCGATTTTAAAATATCATACCCGACGCGGATTTCTTCGACCGGATCGGCAGATAGCGACACGCGCATCGTGTCGCCAATCCCCGCCCACAATAAAGAGCCTAACCCTATGGAGCTTTTAACCGTTCCCGCCCGTAAGCCACCGGCCTCTGTAATCCCGATATGCAGCGGGTAGTCGCAAGCCTCCGCCAACGCTTGATAAGCCGCGACAGCAAGGAAAACATCGGAGGCCTTAACGCTGATTTTGAAATTTGTAAAATCGTGATCTTCCAAAATTTTTGCGTGACTCAGGGCGCTTTCCACCATCGCATCGGGGCACGGCTCGCCATATTTTTCAAGCAGTTCCTGTTCTAAAGATCCTGCATTCACCCCAATCCGCATCGCGCAGCCGTGATCCTTGGCGGCATTCACCACTTCGCGCACGCGGTCAGAAGAACCGATATTGCCCGGGTTGATCCGTAGACACGCGGCCCCCGCCTGCGCCGCCTCGATGCCGCGCTTATAATGAAAATGGATATCCGCAATAATGGGGACATTGACGGCCTTGATAATCTCTTTCAGCGCGGCCGTAGATTCCTCGTCCGGACAGGACACGCGCACGATATCCGCGCCCGCTTCCTCCATCGCGCGGATTTGAGCAATGGTCGCTTGCGCGTCGCTAGTCAGTGTGTTGGTCATGGACTGGACGCTGATGGGCGCATCGCCCCCGACAAGCACAGTGCCGACTTTAATTTGACGGCTCTTCCGTCGGCTAATCTGCCGCCACGGGCGGTGAGCAAGCGCGTCGTCATGATTCACAGACATGAGATTTCCTTAATGATCCGAGGAAGCTGATCCCGTCGTCAACGAGTCGGGATCGAGGGGAATATTGCGCACGACATGCGGCGTGCCGGTGGAAAGAGGCGGCAAGTCTGTCCCATCGAGCGACAGAACAATTCCTGCCCCATTACCCGTTGTAAGCGAAAGCCCGGGCACAGCCGGAACTTTATAGCTTTCGCCGCCCTTCATCACATGGTCATAGAGGGTCTTGCCGGATTTGTCAGTCACCATCACCCAACTGCTTTGAGTCGCGCGAATGACAACCCGCGCCGCAGGCAACGCCTCGCTTTGGGGAGGAGCAGAGACAAGCGGAGCGGCGGGTGCGGCTTGGGCTCCTTCCACACCTGCAGCAACGACAATACCTGCAGGTGGCGATGCAGGGGCGGCGGCGGAAGGGGGAGGGGGATGCGTACCCACAGCCACAGGCGGAGAGGGGTGGGTCGCAGAAATCGGGGGTGCGACAGGAACCGTTTCGGTTGAAGAAGAGGACACAACCGTGGAGACATCCACAGGCTTTTGAACTTGCGTCCGGTTTGTCGAGGAAAACCCGTACCAAAGGGCATACACAAACAAAGCTGCGACACAGGCTGCGATCAGCACGACCGTAGAGGGCGCGCGCCCTTCGGAAAGAGCGACAGGCATCGACAACACAGGATTCTTACGCACACCGTGCATTTCCTGTCTGTAAAGCGCAATCATTTCTTTACCGTTATAGCCCAGAAAAACAGCATAGGTGCTTAAAAAACCGACGACATAGGCATCGGCAGGAAAGGCGTCATACCGGCCATTTTCCAAAGCCAAAAGAAGAGCGGGTTTAATACGCAGATATTCGCCGATATCTTGCAAATCCTCGCCGCGCCGCTGCCGCGCCTCGCGCAGCAAATCGCCCAATTTTTCTCGGCGCGGCGCGCTTTTCGATTTATCGCCCCGTTCATTTCCGGGCTGATCTCCGGCTGAGGGCGTTTTGGGCATGGCAACGAGCCGCGAGGCGGCATCGGAATCTCCCCCAAGCGCACGACGCGCAGTATTTTTCTGTCCGTTTCCTGACATGGCCGGACTTTAGGGGATGCTGTGCCAAAAGGCAACAACGCCGCGCAGGGGTAAAAATTCACCGTCTATCGGTTGCGGAAATCCGTCTCTTTCGCTAGAAAGGCTCCTCACCTTTTATGTCTCAAGGCCTTGCCATGTCGATCCGCCTCACTCTGCCCGATTTGTCTGTTAAAGAATTCTCCGCGCCTGTGACGGGGCTTGAGCTGGCATCATCCATCGGCGCGGGACTGGCGAAAGCCGCGCTGGCAGTCAAGATTGACGGTGAATTGCGTGACTTGATGCGCCCCATCGAACAGGATGCCAAAGTCGAAATCGTGACCCGTAAGTCTGAGGAGGCGCTGGAACTCATCCGCCACGATACGGCGCATGTGATGGCCGAGGCGGTGCAAGAGCTTTTCCCCAATACCCAAGTCACCATAGGCCCCGCCGTCGAAAACGGCTTTTATTATGATTTCGCGCGGGAGGAGCCGTTTAAGCTCGAGGATCTGGAAAAAATCGACGCGAAAATGCGTGAGATTATCGCGCGGGACGCCCCCTTGGTGCGCGAGGTTTGGGATCGCGCGGAAGCGATCAGCTTTTTCGAGTCCAAAGGCGAAAAATACAAAGCCGAGATTATCCGCGACTTGCCAGAAAGCGAAACCGTGACGCTTTATGCCCAAGGCGCGTGGAAGGATTTGTGTCGGGGCCCTCATTTACCCTCCACCGGAAAAATCGGCACCACGTTCAAATTGCTGAAGCTGGCAGGGGCCTATTGGCGTGGCGACAGCAATAATGCCGTTCTCCAACGCATTTATGGAACCGCTTGGCGCGACGAGAAAGAGCTGCAAGCCCATCTGACGATGCTAGAGGAAGCCGAAAAACGCGATCACCGCAAACTCGGCAAAATGATGGATATTTTCACCCTCAATGAAGATGTCGGCGCGGGACTTCCTTTATGGATGCCGAACGGCACCGTTTTGCGGGACGAGCTGGAATTTCTGGCGCAGCAAGAAGAACGGCGGGATGGCTATCAGCGCGTCGTGACTCCGATGATTGCCAAGGGGGCGCTTTATTACCGTTCGCGGCATTTACCTTATTATAAAGAGGATATGTACGCACCGATGGATATTGACGGCGAAGAATATTACCTCCGCCCAATGAATTGTCCCCACCATCATTGCATCTATGGGGTGGGCAAACATTCCTATCGAGACTTACCGATCCGTTATGCCGAATATGCGATTGACTATCGTTATGAATCAAGCGGCTCTCTCTCCGGCCTAATGCGCACGCGGGGATTCTGCCAAAATGACGCGCATATTTATTGCCGTTATGATCAGGCGAAGGATGAATTTATCCGCGTGATGAAGCTCCATACGCGCTATTATGATCTGTTCGACATCAAGAACTATTATATGCGTCTGTCTTTGCCGGATCTGAATAAGCTGGACAAATATGTGGACAAGCCGCACCAATGGCTTGCCGCGCTGGACATCATCAAACAAGCGATGCACGAGTCCGGCCTTCCCTATAAAGAAGCCAAGGGCGAAGCGGCCTTTTATGGCCCCAAGATCGACTTTATGATCCGCAGCGCTATCGGCACGGAATACGCGATTTCGACCAACCAGCTTGATTTTCTGGCGACGGAAACCTTTGATCTGAATTATACGGGCGATGATGGAAAGGAACACCCTGTCTATGTGATCCATCGCGCCCCGCTTGGCTCGCATGAGCGTTTTGTTGCTTTCTTGCTGGAACATTATGCGGGGAATTTCCCCGTCTGGCTCGCCCCCGTTCAGGCCCGCGTAGTGCCCGTCTCGGACAAGCATAACGACTATGCGGAAAAGGTGCGCGAGGCTCTGTTCACCGCGCCCGTCGTCAATGGTACGGGGGGGCTGCGCGTGGATGTCGATTTCTCGTCCGAGCGCATGCAAAAGAAAATCCGCGAAGCGCAGCTGCAGAAAATCCCCTATATGCTGGTCGTCGGCGACCGCGAAGCCGAGGAGGGAACGGTTTCCGTCCGCCTGCGTTCGGGCGCGGATCTGGGCGCGATGTCCGTAGAATCCTTTCTTGACCGCATCAAGAAAGAGGCGGAATCGCGGCGGGACGCTACACTCTAAAAATCTTCTTGAAATGCGCGGCGGCAAAGCCTTCGGGATCGGCCTGACCCGCAGGCACGATTACCTCATGCACATTCTGCAGAACATAGGGCGGCGCAAAGGAATCGCGGGAGAGCTGCGCGTTAACCAGCTCGGGCACAGACAGCCAAGAACGGGCACGCAAAAACTGATCTTCGGGCAACATAATGACATCGAAGATCAGATTCAGATCCTTTTCCCTTTTGGTCACATGACTGCCAATGATCGTCGCGCGGGGTAAATAGCTAAGCCGCGCAGCACGAACCGAGCGCGGGATAGAGGCCGCCAGATATTTCTTGCTCCCCACAGCGCGTGCCGCACGGCGCGGGGGAGGCGTAGGAGGATGAGGCGGCGTTTGCTTAGGCTTTGGCGCAGGGCTTTCTTCTTTTCCCTTTTCCTCAGCCGTGGCGGTGTGCGCTTCCCGCTTAAAGCTCGCGCGGGCTTTGTCGTTTTTGGGCGCGGCGGCCAAGGCCTCGCGGTGAACCGCCTCAAGCAGCGCATAAGCGGCCGTGACTTTTTTCAGCTCCTCCTCGGAAGCAAGATCCCCTTTGTTGCGGTCGGGATGCAGCGCCATCGCCTTTTTCAGATAGACCTTCCGCAGATCGGCAAAAGATTGATCCAAATCCCCGAACAGCACGCGCGCGCGCAAAAAATCGACATATTTCTGAACCCGTCCGCCCCGTACCTTGGCAAAGAAACGATCCGCCGTTGTATCGGCCAGAATCTCCGTGACGGAATCAAGCGATGTGTCGGCATCCAGCCCAAGCTGAGAAAGCGCGTAAAGCGTGTCGGCGGCGTAAAGCGGCATGCCAGACCTTGAGAAAAGGCTTCAATGAGGACGGGATTATACCCCAGACGCGGCTTCCTTGGAAAGCCGCGTATGAGACCGACAGGGCTATTGAGTGAACGAGGTTACGATATAAGAACTCATCATACCGGTGAAAGCCGGTATCCATCGCCGCTGAGCCCGTCCCCGTGAAAATGACGATAGGCGGGTTGCCGCCCTTTTCAATTCCAACCCCCCACAAAAGATTTTTCACATTTTTTAAAAAAACATGTTGACTTTCCCATTTCACTACATTATATATCCCTCATGCTTCTTGAAAGAGAAGCGCTGGTTGGAGAGGATCCCTCGCTATTCTAGAACCTGGCGGGATAAGAACTGAA
>CAIJXG010000051.1 GCA_903824505.1 uncultured Pseudomonadota bacterium
CGAAAAAGGCATCAAAATCTCGAACCAAGAACTCCGTGCCGTCAACATCAAAAAGCATGACTTCCACGGCGAATGGAACTACACCATCTCTCCGTCCCTCGCCGCTTAAACAGACGCGGTTATTTCCTCGTGCGCTCTTAGAAGATCAATTCCCGCCCCCAATAAGGCCTGTGCTACGAAAGAGGCTGTATCCGATCCCCCGTCCTGTAGCACCTGCTCATAATATGCCTCATGAGCTTTGGCTTTTTCTGGATATGCGGGTTTTCCCTCCATCTTTTCTAATGCACGCGTAGCCTTATTCAACCGAACAATATGCCGCGCCAAATCAGGAAGAAGATCTGCGTTGGGATCGAAGCTAGGGGGCAAATTGGGCATATGCGGCTCCTGTTAAAGTTAGAATAGAATTACCTTAAAAAGGCAATAACATTGCAACCATATCACAGGACTTCTAATTCCCAAATACTTTCTTCGGCCTTGGCCAAAAAACTTGATCTCCCTACGTTCCCTGCGTCACCACGCTGAATCGCGCGGCGCCGTGGCTCGTGAGGCCGTCGCTTTCCAGCAGCAGATCCGCGCTGTGGAACTCGCAGGACAGAAAGACCTGTCCGGCGACGCTTAAATTTGCGCGGTGCAGCGTATCATACAGGCTTTGGAAAATGTCGCGCGTTTCCTTCGTGCCGCGATAGCGCGACCAGATATCCAGCGTGATGATTTGCTCGAACCCGCTTTCGGTTTTTGTGTCATAGGGCAGCACATGGGTCGCGCCATAGACGACATAAGGAAACGCGGCCCCCGAAGGCACATGGTCGTACAGACTGGGCGGCGTGCCAAGCAACCCCTGCACCGAGGGGCTGGAGGCAAGCGCCCCCATAACAGCTTGCTGGACAGAGAAAAGAGCGTTGGTCATGAGGGCGTGCCTTTTGGTGGGGGATGTTTCTCATAAACTTATTGCATGTGCGAAAGACGCATGTTAGGGTATGCGGATGTAGTGAAGGCATTTGGAGCGCAAGTTTGGGACACGAAACGCACCCCTATGAAGTCATCTTTTTCGAGCACGAAGGGCACGACCCTTTTAGGGCTTGGCTTAGGACGCTGGGTAAAGAGGAAAGAGAAAAGATTAGAAAGAGAATTGATAATGTAAAGTTAGGGAATTTAGGAGACAATCGTTCGGTTGGCACTCATATTCGTGAGCTCCGTTTTAACGGACAAGGTCCGGGCCATCGGGTGTATTTTTGTTTTGATGACGGCAATAGGATTGTTCTACTCGCCGGCGGAGACAAACACTCCCCCAAAAAACAAGAAGACGATATACGTACCGCAACAACACGACGAAATCTCTGGACAGGAGAAACAGCGGCGGCGATAGAGATTTTAGGGGAAAGGACATCTCCCCCACTCTGCGATCGAGAGAGAAACAAAAAACGCACTCCTTCCACGCCCCCCCGTCAAACAAGGTCAGGCGTAGGGTCTCTCTCTTGCCAACCCTCCGCCTAGACATCACACACCGCCGCCTTCTTCAACCAGCAGATCGGCCCATTGGTTGGATTCATCGCGGTTCATGACGGCGTGGATATTGAAAGACCGAGTCCCATAGACGATCCTCATCGCGCTTGTCAGCGTCAGATCGCCACGCCAGCGCAGGGTGATTTTATGCGTGACGCGGCCTTCCAAATGCCCAAAGGCGTAAAGCTTGTGGCCGCCTACGGGCGTGATTTCAGCCCAAACGGTCGCAACCGCGCTCCACGCCAGAGCATAGCCCCCTGCCCCATCCGAGGTTGATTGCTCGGCCTGAATCGTGACCTGTTTGCGTAAAGTACCGATATGCATGAGGGGACACCCATAAGTTTCAAGTTGATAAAGCTGGGTTTTTTGCTAGACTGCGCCGTCTGTAAAAAAGGAACATTTCATGATGGAACAGGATTTTGATGAAGAACCATGGCGCGAGCAATTAGGATGCCTGATAAGGGCATCGGTGGCTCTGATTGACACAGACGCCAAACAATCTGCGCTTGACGCGAACCAGTCTGACTGGGATTTTAGGCCCCCCCCTAAAAAAGGGGGACAGCAGATTGAACAGGCCATAAAGGCTGTTCTGGATCATGCCGCGCGCCATCCAGATCCGAACACCCTGTTGACCTTACTGAAAGGTAGGCGAGACTGGCTCTGTGTCGCGCATTATGGGACTGTGGCAGCGAGACTCTGCCAAACCCAAGAGAATGTTCTGACGGCTCATCCAGACGAGGCGCCTGCTTTTTTGAAGATTCTTTTTAACCTGAACTGTTCCCCCACCCTGTATGCACAGGCTTGCGCTGAAGCAATCCGCCAAGCCACACAGGGGCTGCTTGCTATTTTTGAGACGGATAAATCCGCAGAAAATCTTTTCAACATCGTCGACTTTCTGCTTTACGCACGGGTTCCAGATGACGCATCAGAGGTTGTGCGGTTGGTTCAGGTGATCCCCTCTCTCTCCCTTGACGAATGCGTTTCTTTTGCTGTCCTTGTTAATCAAGGAGAGGATGGGTCGCGGCTTTTAACAGCGCTTCACATGGCAAGCCTTGAGCGGATCGCGGAAGAGGTTTCTCGGTGCGGACGCTTACCAAAATTTAAAAAAGATCCCCGAGACCTTCATTTAAAAAAGCTGATTGAAATTGCCAACGCGACCTCGGACCGAGAGGAGATAGCGACCTCTTTCAACAGCGCGGTTGAAGCGGCTATGGGAATACGAACCAGGCTTCAGAGCATGGGGGCTACGGGTGAATTAGATTGGGTTCCCTCCCCGTCATTTGATCCCTCTGGTCTCAGCATGGATGAGTATATCGTCGCTCGCGCGAATGGCGCGGCAGGAGCTATTCTGGGAAGTGATGCCGCAAAAAACTTGCGGGCGAGGCTTCTCGCACAACAACGGAAAGTCTCTCGGTTTGCGCAGTGCGTCTGACGTGTAGGTTTCCCTGCCCTGTGGTCAGTGAATCCGGACCAATCGAAAGGCTGGACTCTCACACCCCCGAAAACCGTACCCGATACGGATCCAGAACGGCTTGGATGACCATCGGCACGGGCGCGGCGGGCATGGTGATGGAGCCCCTTGCGCTGGGCGCTGTGGCGGCATCCCCGCGATGCTCGTACCAATGCGCGACCAGCTGGCGCAGGGCGGTTTTGATCGGCTCGGGCACAAAGCTGCCGTCATTGCCATAGCCGACGACATATTGAATGATAATCCCGTTTGTCAGGCGCGAGGGCACAGGCCATACGGCGCCCATACGCAAAGCGATGCGCCCTGGCGTGCGGATCGTATCCACGAAGTAATTGCTGGCGGGCCAGACGGTTGGCGTATCGGTATTGTCGAACACCTGTACGCTCGTCACGCTTTGCAACGGCGCGCGCGGCAGGCTGATCGCATTCACGTTATCCAGCCCTGTGATAGGCCCCTGCCGCTCGCCATCCCACCAAGAGCCCGTCGCGCCAAGTCCGAGATCCAGCGCATATTGCCATGTCTGGGTGATAAGGGCGCGGCCTGTATAGGCCTCGACCCATTGGCGCGCGCCGATGATAAGGCTGGTCACCAACGCATCATCCGCGCCGGTGTCGATCCGCGCTTGCGCCTTGGCCTCGGCCAGCAGCACAGGCTCAACCGAAGGCGGGATCAGAAGAGAGAAAGAGGGCATGGGAAAACCTTTTTGAGGGGTTTGAGACAAAAAATTACGCCAGCAATTCTAAAAGTATGGGAAAAGAGAATTGCTGCTTTTGCAAGTTCTTGATCCAAAAATCAGGGATCAGAGTCGAGACTCTGATCCCTGACATCTGCTCCTTACATCGTTGGGGCGGTGCGCGGATAGCCTGCCGTGACAAAAGCGGCGCTGGCGGCGCCGCTAGTTGCGCCGCTGGTTGTCAGGACGACTTGCAGGTAACGCTGGCTGCCAATATAGCCGATTTGCTGCACTGTGTTCGCCCCCGCGCTGCTGGTGACAGCGGAAAGATTGGCGGGTCCGTCCAGATCCGTGCCATAGACACACGGGGTAAAGGTCACGCCATCCACCGATTGCTGGATCGAGGGCGTGTGAGTCCCGTCCGTATACGCGCCGAAGCAGACGGCGATCGCCGCGCCGTCATAGCCGCGCAGATCGACGGTCGAGCCGGTTGCGGTGCCGTTGACTCGCACAGCAGGCACAAGGGATTGAGAGGTGTTTTGGTTACGAAGAAGATCGCGGATAGCCATGGAGGACTCCTGTTTTTGTGGATGAAAAAGACTGTGCCGCAGAAAGAAGTTCCACCCCCCCACCGTTGCTTGCGGGGAGGGAATCCTCTCTGAAGCTATACTCGGTTTCCTTGGAAAGCCGAGCATTCGATTCCGTGCAAAACACGCGCTCAGCGAAGCTGATGCGCCTTTTGCGCGGACAAAACGTGAGGGGTTCCGAAGGAACCCGAGTATATTTTATTGATAAAACCCAAACCCCTATCCCCTCGTCCGCCGTGGAAGGGCCACGGATCCATCCCTGCGCATGGGGGAACGCGCCTTAAGGAACCGATGCCGAAATTGGGTTTCAGCCGGACGAGGAGGGGGGGCTGGCAGCGCGGTTACGAGGCCGAGAAGCTGAGCAGCTTAATGGCTTCGAAATTCACGACATCGCCTCCGGTGCGTTTGGTGCAGCGGAATTTGATGAAGGGCGCTCCTGTATAGGGATCACGCAGGATGCGCATCCCTATCCGATCCACGATCGTGTAGCCTTCTTTAAAGTTCCCGAAGGCAAGCGAAAAACTGCCTGTCCCGATCGCGGGCATATCCTCGCCCAACACCACGGGGAAGCCCAGCAGAGTCGCCGGAGTCCCTTGTTGCAAGCCGGGCTGCCAGATATAGGCTTGCGTCGTGTTTTCCTTGAATTTTCGGATCATATCGGACACCGCGCGTGGCATGATCCAAACAGCATCGGGATGATAGCCGACCTTCAGCTTGTGCATCAGATCGAACAAGACATCCGCCGGATTGCTGGTGGCAAAGCCTCCATTCACGCCTGTTGGGACATATTGCAACGTGCCCCACGGACGCCCGGGATCATCCGTGACCTGCGCCGCATAGCTGGTGAAGCCGCGGGGCATGCCAATCCCGTCGCCGACGACAAAGGCGTTGTTTTCGGCGCGCGCGAATTTGGCGGCCACTTTGTTGATCAGCCATTCCTCGACATTGACGAAAGCATCATCCAGAAGTTTCTGGGTCGCCTTGGGCTGGGCATACAGCTCATGCACAGGAATCCGAATGCGGCCGAGACCGTTGTCGTTCGTGTCAGGACGCGGAAGCAGTTCAGAGATCCATTGCGCGGCAGGCTCGGCCGTATCGCGCAACATTTCCACGGCATCGCTGGAAATGCTCATCACCGTTGCGATCTTACGCATGGGGGTCGTATCGAACTGGCGCGAGACAATCCGGTCGGACATTTCCGGCGGCACCATATAGCCGCCTTCGGCGTTGTTGATGACTTCCAGCGCCTTAGTTTCAAAGCTCTGCAGCCCCGCCTCATGCCCTTTTGCGACATAATTCAGGAAGGCCTGTTTGTGGCCGCTTTCGAGCGCGGGCGCGAAGCCGCCTTTACCCGGCCGCATCATCGAGGTTTTGAGGCCCGAGATATCGTCTTGCAAGCGGTTGATGCTGGTGTCCATACGCGAGAGCTGCTCATCATTCAAAACGTCCGAGCTGCCGCGCCGTTCAATGTCCGACAGGCGCCGGTCATTCACGCTTTTGTATTCTTCAAACGCCCGCGCCAGCGTATCAGTTGCCGCGTGGATTTCGGTCATGTCAATCATGGTTTCTCCATAGGGTTAGGGGTTGAGGGTTAGAGGTTGGGTTGTGTAATCTCTCCCGCGCTGCTTGGGCCAGACATTGGGCCAAAAAGCGCGGTGAAAGGGGGATTCAGAAGCGGATCAGGGATCAGACGGAAATGCCGGTGGGTTCTGGTCATGAGGCGATCTTCATCATAATTTCTGACCAAAAAACAAGATCCGTTCACGAAGTATTAAGGATAAATCAGCGATACTAATCGGGATGACAAAAGCTTATAAAAACACCCCTGCACCCATTGAGTCGGTCGCTGGACAGGCTGCTGAGCAAAATTACGTGTTTATTGGTGTCGAGATGAAAAAAATCCAATGGCGTTTGAACCGTTCATGATGTAAGATACAGGTCTGATGTTTAAGGAGGCTTTCAGGTGAGCATGATGCGGATTCCTTCGCACGAAGTTCAGAGAAACTGGGGACGCGTGCAAGACATGGCTCTGTCCACCCCTGTCTCTGTCACAAGCAAAGGGCGCGATCGGATCGTCATGATGTCGTGGGATGAATATCACCGCCTGAAGCGCCGTGATCGTCAGGTTATGCTGCCGTCCGATTTCAGTGACGCGGATATCCGAAACCTTGAAAATACCAGAGCGCCCCAAGAGGCCCATGCGTTCGACTCTGAAGTTCTGGGGTAGCGGCTTTGTCTTTTCCAAAACCAACCCCGGCGCAAATCATCCGGTATGCCTATTTGTGGCATAAAGATGCCGCCCAAGGTGCTAAATCGCCTAAAAGCTAGACTCTGCAAAAACGTGTAGGAAAAAGATTGACTTTTTCTTACGATAATGCAACTATTGCACTTGTGGCTGTCGTGGGTTCCTATGCCGATTTTGCGCCGCCTCGGTTCCGTGAGTGTGCGCATGTATGCTGACGATCACAGCCCACCGCATCTCCACCTTGTCGCGCCGGATTTTCATGTTTTGGTACGGCTCTCGGATTTACGCGTGATCGCCGGAGAGTCGCGGCGCGCGCAGATCGCCGAGGCTTTGGCGTGGGTGCACACGCATCAAGAATCTTTAACCCTGCGATGGGTTGAGCTGAACAAAAGAGGATAAAGATGCCCAAGAAACCCTTACCCCGCATCCTTTCTGTGACAGCGGATACGCGTCCGATGACCTTGCGTATAGAGTGGGCAAGAGGCGGAGAAAGCCGCGTTGATGTCTCCTCTGTGATCCAAACTTTCCGTGTTTACACGCCGTTGCGTCATGACCCCGCGCTTTTTGCCCGCGTGCGTGTGGGCGAGTATGGCACGGACATTGTGTGGTCTGACACCCTCGATATGTCGGCCGATACGCTGGCGCGGTTGGCGCAAGAACAGGCGGGTGTGACTCTGTCGGCAGAGGCGTTCAGAAAATGGCGCGAACGCAAAGCCTATACACTCGACACGGCCGCGCAAGCCTTGGGGTTAAGCCGTCGCATGGTGGCCTATTACGAACAGGGGACAAAACCCATCCCCCGCATCGTCGCGCTTGCCACACGGGCCCTTGAATCTTCGCCTGTTTCTTTTTTGTAATTGCCCCTTCGCACCGCAGCATGAGCGATGTTTTGCACCGCTGCAGGGCTTGCGGTTGCACGAAAAATCCCCGCTGTATCCGCGCGATTGGGGCCGTTCCTCAATAAACCCTCGACGACTTTTGGGCTCTTGACCGCACGACACAAGACTCACTTTGCAATACATTCTTTGTATTTTTTGGTTTTTACTTTCAGGGTCTTTGCTATACAATAACTTGTCAGTCGATAGTCAACTTTAGGTTGTTATTTTCGTGAGCGAAGAAAGCCCCGCAGAGAAAAAAACGCGCATTGTGGTGAATACGGGCCTCAATCCTGGGACTCTTTTTGACTTTTTCAATACGGTTCTTGAGTGGAATCCGGCAAATTCTTGGGGCATCCTAGCGAACATTGGAAGCACCGTTCTGTGCACGAGCCTGAGGGCTTCTGCGGAGATTCGGAAAAACGCTTCGACTTCAGAAGACAAAAGAAAAAACTGGGTTGTCCGACTGGCCGAATACCCGCCTGCTTCAACTGGGTTGGCAGGGCTTACCCAGCTTATTGTGGCCGGAACCTGCGTCTATGTCGGCGATTGGGAAAAGGCTCAACTCGCTTTTTCCTTCGGGGTTGGGGATATTTTTGCTGCCTTTAGTCCAGAGGCTAGAGCGGGGAGCAAGAAAAATCAAAATTCTCCGAACAGCTTTCAGACCAGCCCCAAATTGCCCGGCTCTGTTTATTCTCAGGGTTCTATCGAAGTCAAAAAAGATGAAAGCCTTCCGGTTATTTTGCTCAATGTTGCCATGACCGCAGAAATCTATTTCGCCAACGGACTCTCGGTGGGACAAGGCCCATATGCCCAAGCGATGTTTTGGACGGCGGCAGGGTTGGGGGGCCTACGAAAGATTCCTTTTGTGTCCGCGCGATTGGGGCCGATCCTCAATAAACCCTCGACGACTTTTGGGCTTTTGGCGGCAGGATGCGTCACGGTTGCGGCGACCAACCCTTTCCCCGTCGCGCTCTCCTATTGCGGATTTGCAGTCGCTTATATGGTGATCCCGACCTTCGAATCCGGCGGTCTGTATGAGGTCCTCAAAAACAGGCCAATAGAGGACCCCTTACTGAAACCGTTGAGCCTTAAAGAGACATTCAGGGCGCTGTCTTTCGCCATCTGTGTCTCTTTTGGCGGCATACAAGGACCGTTGCCGAAAGGCCCTTCTGCTTTGTCGAAACACATCCCCACCTTGAGCCTTGGAGAGAAAAGTTAGGGAGGGAATGAAGGACGGGGTGGCTAATGCTTCGCCGCGTTGAGGCCGAGGTGATGTTCAATCCCATCGAGGCGGGTTGAGTGATGGTCGACGGTGATCGCGATTTCGTGCATTTGTTCACGGATCAGGCGCATTTCGATCCGGACGCTGTTTTGCCCTTGGGCGAGCGTGCCGATTTGGGCGCGGATCTCATCGAATTCAACGTGAATCTCCGCGAATCGCGCGGCGTTTTCGCGGCGCATTTCCTGCATTTCAGCGCGCATTTCCTGCAAGAGCTTCAGAATGTTTTCAGGGCCTTCTGCCATGTTCTCGCTCTAGCCCTTTTTGGCGCGGGGTGCAACAGCCTCTCGACATCTTGGGGAAGGCTGGTATAAGGGGTGCCGATCCGGAGAGGTGGCAGAGCGGTCGAATGCGGCGGTCTCGAAAACCGTTAAAGGTGCAAGCCTTTCGGGGGTTCGAATCCCCCCCTCTCCGCCACGTTTTTTCCTGTTGGATGTGCGCTTGATTTTTCAATTGATCGTTTAAGCGCGGACATAATCGGCAAGAGGTTTTACGTCGCGGTCAAGGGCGCGGGCGAGTTTAGGAGCGGCACAGGCGAGATCATAATGCGCTTGGGCGTTCAGCCAAAAGGCGGCGGACATGCCGAAGAACCGACCCAATCGAAGCGCCGTTTCGGCTGTGATCGCGCGCTTGCCGCGCACAATCAAGCTGACCTGAATCGGCGAAAGTCCCGTCCCTTTGGCCAGCCTGTATTGTGAGAGCTTGGACGGGCGCATAAATTCCTCGGCCAAAAGGCGGCCCGGAGGAACGGGGGGGATATCGCGTTTACGGGGCATCGTTTTTCCTTTCTTAATGATAGTCTACGATTTCAACATGCTCTGCGCCGCTACCATCCCATACAAAGCAGATGCGCCATTGATCGTTGATCCGAATGCTATGCTGACCCTTCCTGTCCCCACGCAAGGCTTCCAGATTATTGCCCGATGGAATGCGTAAATCTTCCAGATTCACAGCGTAATGAAGGGCCAACAGCTTCATATGCGCCCGTTTTTGCAGACCCCGATCAAGCTCTTTAACAAAGAATCCATCAAAAATCTCACGCGCAGGATTGCGTTTTTTGAAGCTTCGGATCATGAGGGCATAATATCCCTTCCGACTAGTATCGTCAAGGGATATGTGCCGGCCTCTTTTCTTCCAAATTTCGTCCTGCCGCGCGGAGTTGCTGGATGGCGGCGGAGAGGCTGTCAGACGAGGGTAAGGCGGTTTTCACTTCATTCACGCGGGCGGCCTCATTGGCCGGAAAGGTGACAAGGGAAATTTCGAACAAATCGAGATCGGTCAGAATCCGCGCTTTGCGTTTCGCGTCAATTTGGCTGGCGATCACGCGATAGCCGATGGATAGGCCCGTCAACGCGCCGAGTTTCAAAAGCTCATGCGCCTCGCCGCCTTTTTGGGTGCGTAGCGCCAGACGGCCTTCGACCCGCAGACCGTTGGAATCCTCGGTCAGCTGTTGCCAGATGCCGATCGGTTGAGTGGGGTCGTGCATCCACAACAAAGCGGGTGCGCGGTTCTGTCGCCGCCATTTCGACAGCGTGCGGGCGAAGGCTCCCGCCGCCACGATTTCGTTTTGCTGATCGAGCGCGCCAAAGACGCTGGCATAGCCCGAGAAAAGACCATTAACGCCCAGTGTTTTGACATTAAGAACGCATGACATGTGTTTGATATCCATGGGAAACCTTTGAGTTAGAGGAGAAAAGGCAAGGGACAGAGGGGGAGATCGGGAAGTTTTATGTCTCGCGTTCGGAGTCAAAAAGAGGTATTCTTTTTCTTGAAGCAAGGGAGGTCAGATATGATGGCGATACCATTCGACACACTGAAGCTGGCTCAGACTTTGCGCGACAAGGCTAAATTTTCTTCGGAACAAGCTGAACAGACAGCCTCCGCGTTGGCAGAGGCCTTCGGCGATTGGCAAGACAAGCAACAGCTTGTCACGAAGGCGGATTTGGCTGTAGCTCTGGCAGAGATCAAGACTGACCTCATCAAATGGTTGATCGGCGTCAGTGTCGCTCAAGGCACCTTGATCATCGCTTTGCTTAAATTTCACGCTTAGGGCGAGGAGAAAAAGAGGCATACTCTGCCGCCGGACTTACCCCTTTTTGGTGAACCGCTTTTGTGTAAAATTGTTTTTACTTTCAGGATTTTTGTGCTAAGGTGAGGGTGAGGGTTAACAGACAATGGAGGGGTTTATGACTGCTAGTTACAAGGACATGGCCACATACTTGGCGTCACTGCCGAATGACCAGCTTCAGAATGAGTCTCAAAAGCTTGGTGGTCAGGCCGACAAGGTTGCTGCTGTTCAAAAAAGAATCCAGCATCCTGCTGCCTAGGTTTGT
This sequence comes from uncultured Pseudomonadota bacterium, assembly GCA_903824505.1. Lineage (GTDB taxonomy): Bacteria > Pseudomonadota > Alphaproteobacteria > UBA9219 > UBA9219 > CAIXLI01. Next base: position 10,967 of record CAIJXG010000051.1, read on the forward strand.
TAGTTAGTGTCCTAAAAAAGCTAAGCGAGGCCGTTTACGCGGCCTCGCTTTTTTGTGGGGGTTTTCCTTTCTTTCCGCCCACCTTACGGCTCTTTCGGGGCGAAGATTTCGACAACGCTTTTGGCCTCACCTTCTTCGACATCGGACATATCGGTCGTGGCTCCTGCGATGCCGCCGAGGGCGAATTGCTTGGAGACTTTATATTCGCCGAGTCGTTGGTTGGTCGTCTCATCCGTCAGGGTGACGGTCGCCTCGATAGGGATTTGCCCAAGCCCTATCAGGACAAAACGCGCGGCGGCGCTGCCTTCATCATAGCGCGTAAAAACGACATCAAGACGCAGCGCTTGTGTAGGCGCATTCGGCACAGCTGCAAACAAGTGCGGAAACCGAGTATACCCACCATATCTTGGATCGCTTGCTCGGTGCGACGCATCGGATTCATTGAAGTTGCTTGGCTCGGACGGTGATCTCGTCAAAAGACAGGGGAGCGGTTTTCCCCTGATGCAGCTCGGCCAATCTTGTTTCCAAAAATGCATTGAGTTCTTTAAGCGCGACGCGCTCGTCCTTCTTTTTCTGGGCTTTGAGGATAAGACGATCCCGCACATAAGCCTTCAGGCTTAGGCCTTCTAAAGCCGCCAGAGCTTTGATCTGGCGATGCTGCGCCGGAGTAATGTCGATCGACAGACGGCTCATGGGATCGTTCCTTTCGTGTGTTTGGATAGGATTGTCCCTTTTGTGGTTTTGGTCCATTGTGATTTCTGGCTTAAGTCAGCCAAGCGGCGCGAGCATGTTCATCATCAGCCGGATGAGGGTTTCTTTTTGATCGGCGGGGGATGAGGCGACCAGCAAGGCCAGCGCGGCGAGGCCCGTCACGTTGATGATCGGTTGCCCGTCTTTCAGCAAGGCTCCGTTGCGGTGCAGAAAATCAACAAACAGACAGGCGGCGCTGCGTTTGTTGCCATCCGCGAAGGGATGGTCTTTGATGACGAAATACAGAAGATGCGCCACGTTTCGAATTCACACGATACGCAACCGAAATGACCATATCCAAATTGTAGTGTTTAACCGTGCGAAGGATGCGCCGCGTGCCCTCTTTTTGAACTATTGAGGAATCCTCAAGAGTTGCCTGTTCTGTTAACTCACCGTCCGCGTATATTCTCTTTATATGCTTGTTAATATTGAAAAGTGTTGTCTCTAGAATCTCGGCCATCTGCCGTTGCGTGAGCCATACGGTATCGCCGTTCAGCCGCACCTCGACTTCTTTGCCTTCTTGTTCGTAGATGAGGAGGTCGCCCATGGGGGTTCTTTCTTAAATCAACTCTTCTTACAGCCTTTTTCGACAAGAGGAGAGAAAATAAGGGCGGTCTTTCTGTTCTTTCAGTCTTTCTGTTCTTCTTGTACGGACAGATCCCGCACGCTATCCTAGGGGCAAAGAGAGGGCCCCCATGAAAACAGAAATCATCGAGAGCACGGCAGGACAAATCGCCGCCGAGCTTGCGCGCCGAGGGCTTGCCCCGACCCTACCCGTTGTCTTGACGGTCGGGATGTCTGACGAGCTGATTCCGGGGCGCCTCGCCTCACGTTTGCGCGTTGCCGCCGAGGGATTGTCGGATGAGGCGATCGACAAGCTGATCGATGAAGCCCGCGCGGAGGTTTGCCCGTCTGAAAAATGAGAGTTGTTGCTGACACCAATGTCTTTGTGAGTGCGGCTCTCAAAGAGGCTTCACATCCTGCCCTTGTGCTTCACAGGGTGCGGCAACGCGGTATCCTTTTGCAATCACCTGAACGGAACAGGAGATTCTTTCTGTGATAGGGAGCCCACGATTGGCGCGTCTGATTTCACCCCATTTTATCGATTGGGTTCAGGCGTTTTTAGCCGATGCCGAAAAGATCTCGATTCATGAGTCCCTATCCGTCTGCCGCGATCCAAAGGACAATAAATTTCTCGAGCTGGCTGTTTGTGGCAGAGCGGATGTTCTTGTGACGGGTGACAAGGATCTTCTTACCCTCAACCCCTTCCATGATATTCCAATCGTTCTTCCGGCAATCTTCATCCGCGCACAGAAGCTATAGACCCTCATCCTCATCCTCCGCCCCATAGCCTGCCGCTTCGCGTTTTTCGGTGCGGGTGAGGAAGTCGGCGCTTTGGATTTTGCTCCATTGCGTTTGGCGTTTGTCGGAGAGCGCGCTGATCCCGTCGACATCGAAGGACAGGACCGGATCATCGCGATACATGGGGCAGAGCCAATGGTCGATTCCGGCGGTGACTCGGGTGACCAGAGGCAAGACCGTTTCTTCGTAAAAGGCCAGCCGCGCTTGTTCCATATTCGCATAGGTTTGCGCGTCGGGGATGCCGATCAGCTGCGCGGGCACGCCAAAGGCCATAGCGATGTCTCGGGCCGCGTTGTTGCGCCCCGCGAGCCAATCCATGTCTTTGGGGCTAAGGCTCATTTCGTGCCATTCCAGCCCGCCTTCCAAGATCAAGGGCCGTCCGGCGTTGCGGTCGCCTTGGTACAGCTGCCCGATTTCATCGCGCAGCCGATGCAGCTGATCGTCCGACAGCGCGGCGGGGCTGCCGTCTTTGGGCGCATAGACCAACGCGCCCGAGGGCCGTGCGCCTTGGTTCAAAAGCGCCTGATTCCACGCGCCCGAGGCGTTGTGCTGGTCGATCGCTTGCAAGGCGGCCTCCATCGGGGCGAGGCCGTACCAATCATCCAGCGGGTGGAAATGTTTCAGGTGCAAGATGTTCGATGCGCCTGTGACAGGGTCGGCCGGCCATGTCGTGGTTTGGCCATTGACGCTGTATTGGTAGCCTTGCGGCAGACCTGCGGGGCCCGGGATGATCTTCATCCGCTCGGGACGTAGGGCGTAGAGCTCGACCGGCGCGGCATCCGGGCGCGGGCGGATCGCTTCGATATAGGCGTTGCCGAAAATCTGCAGATTGGCATAGAGGCTTTCGATAAAGCTGACTCCGTCCTGCGTCGGGTTGGGATGCGCGAGGAGATCCAGAAGCGGATGCCGGTCGATCTCGGACCCGTCCGCCCTGTAGAGCAGCCACGGAACCGCCGCGCCCGCCGTTGCGATCTGCATCACACAGCGATAGGCAACGCTGTTTTTGCGGAATCCCTCCTCGGCCAGATTGGCCATGCGGCGCGGAGTCCATTGCGGCTGCCCCACCTGATGCCACGCGATCAACGGGCCAGAGGCGGAGGTTTTCTGCTGGATGGGGGGCGCAGAGGGACGCAGGAAAGAAGGCAGGCGCATGGGGGAACCTTATAAAAGTTAGAGAGGTGAACGAGGATTTAAAAGCGTTTTTCACACGCATGACGCGATAAGTTTTTATAGAAAACACGTTGACTTTCCTTGAATTATGGTGCCTTTTTGCGCAAACAGGCATCCGATCTTATTCCTAAAGGGCGTATCTTCTATGACTCAAATTTCTAGCGACTCCTTTGCACATCATTGGCTTAAGCGCATCTTCTCTCTAGCTGCTGGAGGAATGTTTATGCTGGTCCCCGAAAATGAAACAGGTGGTAAGAGAGAGTCCTTTCCCGTAAGAGCAGCAAACGGAAGGGAAACAAGATGTCAAAGACACGCAAGAAGCACGACGCGAAGTTTAAG
>CAIJXG010000052.1 GCA_903824505.1 uncultured Pseudomonadota bacterium
ATTCAAGCCTCCCCAAAATAATAACCACACTCGCCCGTTTAATATTACCCGGAACGAGCGTTAACATATTGGTATTGCTGAATGTTAAAAAATGAGTCCGGTACTATGCAGCCCAAGAACATTCTTCAATTTCTAGGGTAAAGTCCCCATGCTTGTCCCCCCCGATCTCATGAGAGACTGTGATACGATCATCCTGATTCAATTTTACTGTCGTCAATGGACTGTGACAGGTGGGACATAAAGGCCAAGCAAATTTAAAATCGCCTCGAACAGGAATGTCTGTATTATCTCGTATAATGCGGGCAACATTTTGATTTGGTTGCATACAAATCCGCATGGCATCTTTAAACTGGGGAGTGGTAACCAGCTCAGACGCACGATGAAATTCAAGTTTCACCTTTGGAAATGCGGTGCCTATTACCCCCCGGACGACACCTTCAATAACGGGCTGCCAATAAGCTGTAAGACTGCCCCCAAATCCTTTCGGCGCAGGCATATGCTGAAATGTTGTGCTGCCCGGATACATATTTGCAGCATCAGCCGATTCAGCACTACCATTGTGACCAACATATTCCACAGGCTCCGGATCATTCATCCAAACCGTCAGGGTAAAACAGGGTTCGTCTCCGGTTGCAAGTTTTTTTTGCTCACATACCAAATAAGGGACGGCAACCACTGCCGCTAAATTTCCTGCATGAAATCCATGGGGTCTTATTCCCACACCAATTTTCTCATTTCCACGCGCAGAACTCTGCCAATCTCCAAGACCTTCCCAACCTATATAATTTGTCATGACCATCTCCTTCAGCTTTTATTGAGTTATCAAAAGTGCCCCTTTAGAAGCCCTCCGCTGGGCCTATACCAAAAAAGGCAAGAAACTTGCAAGCCAAAAATGACGATCAGATATATACCACACCACGTCCTAAGTTAGCCTTTTGTGCCCCGAGCGGTTGCGACAGGATTGCCACCCGCTATACTGGGGGTGCTGAGCGAGGACTCTCGATGGTGTTATTTTTACCCTACCCCATCTTCTAAGAACACCTAAGAAGATCTTTTGCGTTCTAAATACCAAGGCACATTAACGACGATGACTCGTTGGTCACAACGCAGCAACAATGCGGCTTTAAGCACAGATGTAAGCTGGTTATGTAAGATGTAATTGTACCATCCCCCATTAACGAGTTCCGGTACTACAACGGCAATTGTGCGATCCGGATGGCTTTTCTCGATTTCTTTGAGTGCTTCGAAAAGCGGATGAAAGAAGCGTCGATAAGGTGATTGCACAAGCTTGAGGCTAGGTGCGCGACCCTTAAGACGCAAGGGCTCCTCAACATAAATCTTCCAATTACGTTTGAGTTCTTCTCCGCCATCGGCATCAGAATTGATATGAACAGCGATAACATCTGGCGACAATTCTACTGCAAGACGCAGGGCGTTGCGCGTAATAGTGCTCCAGCGACGCATAACAACTACGGCTACGGGAGGCTGTAAATTGTTAATATCGAGAGATAATTCACAGTCTGTTTGTTTGGCAACGTTGTCATAGTGCCTTTTGATGGCGATAAACAAGAAAACCAAAGCTGGTGCAAGAAAAGCTATAATCCATGCACCCTCACTGAATTTAGTGACCATGACGATGATTAGGACAGCCGCTGTTGATACTGCGCCTATCGCATTTATGATCATTGAGGCTTGATGCTCAGCTCGAATACCTTCGGCTTTCGATTGTTTCCACCAATGCGCCACCATTCCAGCTTGTGACAGTGTAAAAGCGCCAAAAGCTCCAATAGCAAACAAGGGTATAAGTCTATCCGTGACACCTCCGAACACGACTAAAAGAGCACAGGACATCAGGGCAAGTATAATGATGCCTTGCGAATAAACGAGGCGGCGACCACGATTAGCGAAGCCATAGGGTAGAAAATTATCAAGCGCGAGCAGGCGGCACAAACGAGGAAAGTCAGCAAAGCTTGTATTGGCTGAAAGGCAAACTATGGCGATAACGCTGCCCATGGTGATGTAGTAAAAGATACCTCGTCCGGTAACAGCGGCAGTGAGCATTGAAAGAATACTTTGATAGCTATCGCTATTGGGATCTGTCGCCGCAATTCCATAGGCTAGACAGAGAAAAGCTATTCCAGCAAGCAATAAAGCCAGAATAAATATAACGCTCGTTAAGGTGTATTGTGCATTCGGTACAGCCGGCTCTTTAAAGGCAGTCACTCCATTTGAAATAGCCTCGACGCCGGTCATAGCTGTGCAGCCATTGGCAAAAGCACGAAGGACGAGCCATACGCTTGCCCCAACACTGGCTAATGGTACAACAGGCGGAACTTCAACGGCAACAGGATGACCTCCACTTAAAAACGTTTTGACCAGCCCTATACCTATGACAAGTCCGAGAGTGCCGATGAAAAGGTAGGTTGGGATGATGAAGGCTGTACCAGACTCGCGAATACCGCGCAGATTGACGAGAGTAATGATACCAAGAATAATGAGACACAGTGGCAGAATGCTCGGATGCAGAAAGGGAACCATAGAGATTAGTGCGCCAACGCCTGCGGCAATACCTACGGCTACATTCAATATATAATCAAGCATAAGCGAGGCGGCTGCCAATAAACCAAATTTTGTACCAAGATTCTCCTTGGCCACTGTGTAGGAGCCTCCACCATTGGGATAGGCGTGAATGGTTTGACGATACGAAAAATAAACAATGATCAGCAATGCCACAATAACGGCTGTAATAGGAACTATGTAAACGAGGCCAGAGCTTCCCAGCACAAGCAAAATCGTCAGCGCCGCTTCAGGGCCATAGGCTGCTGAAGATAGTGCATCCAATCCAAGCATAGGTATGCCCGCTATAGGACCAACCTTTTGTTGCTCTTCTTCCCATGTTGCAAGCGGTAAGCCCATGATCTTTTCAAAGAGTGACACACATACCTCCACCAAAGGCTTTTAACCGCCGAAGAGAACAAAAAAATAGGGCATTACCATAAGCGTCAGAAGACATTAATTATCTATTTCACCCCCTCAAACATCAACCATAACCTAAATTTTTTACTGATTGAATTCCAGCCGATTGTATGCCCCCGCAGAGCTGTTAACTATTTAACTGACACGGAGACGGAGACGGAGACAAACCAATTCCACCATCGCTCCAATTTGACCTAAGTCATGGAAAAAAATGGTGGGCGCGACAGGGATTGAACCTGTGACCCCTACCGTGTGAAGGTAGTGCTCTCCCGCTGAGCTACGCACCCGGAACTTGCGCCGGAACAGCGGTGCAAGTAGCTCTTTTACAAAAAAAGGTCAAGATGTATGAATGCTCGGATGAAAACCATTTCGAATCTTTCTCGTGAAGAACTGATCGCCGCGTTGCATGCTTATGAGCGCCAATACAGCGCCATTGCAGACCATGCGCCCATAGGGATTTTCCATCGGGATGCCGATGGGCGGTGGCGCGATGCGAATGTCCGTGCCGCGCATATGCTGGGGTATGCCCGCGTGTCCGAGCTTCTGGCCGCGCAGCCGGATCAAGCCGGAAATTTGTTCAAAGATTCCGATGTCCGGGATGCGTGGCTCGATTCCGTGCAAGCGCTGGGATCTCACACTTGCGTTGCCTCTTTGCGGACAAAAAACGGACAAGGCGTATGGATTAGTCTGGATGGGCATAGGCTGGATGACAAAGGCAGCATAGCCTGCGCCATGTATGATGTGACCGAGCATCACAACGCGGAAGTCGCGTTGATCCGCGCCAAAGAGCAAGCGGATTTTGCCAACCGCAGCAAGTCCGAATTCTTGGCAAATATGAGCCATGAGCTCCGCACGCCCTTGAATGCGATCATCGGCTTTTCCGAAATTATCAAGGACCAGCTTTTCGGTGCCGTCGGACAGCCTCAATATGTCGAGTACGCCAAAGACATCTACGACAGCGGACAACTTTTGCTTTCCCTGATTAACGACATTTTGGATATGTCGAAGATCGAGGCTGGCAAACGCGCCTTACAGGAAACAGACCTTAATCTCGATTCGATCGCCTGTTCTGTTCTGCGGCTTGTTGCGGCGCGCGCGAAAGAGGGCAAGGTGCGAGTCAGCCTTCACATCCCGCGCGATCTTCCCTTCCTGCGCGGCGAAGAAAAGGCGATGAAGCAGATTCTTACGAACTTACTGAACAATGCCGTTAAGTTTACGCCCGAAGGCGGAAGTGTCACCCTGTCGGCTTTGATCGACGATGTCGGGTGCATGGTTATCAGCGTGATTGATAGCGGCATTGGAATCGCGCCCCATGATATCGCGATCGCCCTCGCGCCCTTCGGGCAGATTGAAAGCGCGCTCAGCCGAAAATATCAAGGGTCAGGGCTCGGCTTGCCCTTGACCAAAGCTTTGGTCGAGCTGCATGGAGGGGCTTTCGATCTGGAAAGCGAGCCGAATGTCGGCACGACCGTCATGCTGGTCTTCCCCGCAAAACGGGTAGTACCCAGAACGTGAAGAAGGAAAGCCGCCTAACCGACGATTTCTTCGGGCGTGAAGAAAAAAGCGATTTCGGTCTGAGCATTTTCCAAACTATCGGAGCCATGCACCGAATTCGCGTCGATGCTTTCCGCGAATTCCTTGCGAATGGTGCCCGCAGCCGCGTTGGCGGGATTGGTCGCGCCCATAATCTCACGGTTCTTGAGAACGGCGTTTTCGCCTTCCAAAACCTGAATGACGACGGGGCCCGAAGCCATAAACGCGCACAAATCGCCAAAGAAAGGCCGTTCTTTGTGAATGGCGTAAAAGCCTTCGGCCTGAGCGCGGGTCATGCGGATACGCTTTTGAGCGACAATACGCAGCCCCGATTCTTCGAATTTCGCATTGATGAGTCCGGTCAGATTCCGGCGCGTGGCATCGGGCTTAAGGATCGAGAAGGTACGTTCGAGGGGCATGAAAGACTCCAGTTCATCAGGATGTTCGGGGCTTATAAAGGGCCCTTTTCAAAAACGCAAGCATGGGAACAGAAATTTCCGTTTTTCTTACCCCCACCCCTCACCAGATTCGCATAACGCGTTGGCTTTTTCCAAATCTTCGGGCGTGCCAACGTGGTAGCAGCTTCCGTGATGCTCAAGCCCGTAAAGCCGTGCGCGTGCTTCGAGTGAATCCCAGACGAGGTTATTTGAGAAAACCGGCGCGGCAGGATTTTCATAAAGTTCAGGTTTTAGAATCTGCACACCAATCCAAACATGGGAACGTGGCGGTAGAACACCATGCCGTGCCAAGTGCCCCTCCGGCCCTAAGTTAAAATCCCCCTTGTCCAAGAATCCCCGCGCTTTGCGCGTCGGCATCATCAACAAAAGCGCGTCCATAATTTCCGGATTCCATGCCTCGCGGAGCCGCGCCAGCGCAGGCGCATCGGAATCCGTCCATGGAAGATCGGCATTCAGGGCGAAAAAGGGCTTGCCGTCGAAATGAGGTAACGCACGAACAATCCCGCCGCCTGTATCCAAAATCTCTGGCTCATAAGAAATAAGAATATCGATATCATGCCGCGTTTTCACATGCGCGGCGATTTGATCCGCCAAATAATGCGTGTTGATAACAGCCCGAGCGATCCCCGCCTCCACCAGCCGATCGAGCGCGTGATCCAGCATCGTCTTCCCGCCCACGCTTTGCAAAGGCTTAGGTTTTGTCAAAGTCAGAGGCCGCATGCGAGTCCCAAAACCCGCCGCCAGCACCATCGCGGTTGAGGAAAGGGCGGTTGACGAAAGCCCCGCCATCGCGTCAAACCCCCGTGCCAAGAAGCCGCGCAAGCAGCCCATATTCGAGATCTTGCGTATCAAGCGCGCCGTGACGAAACAGGAAGTCTGTCATCACCAGATTGCAATTAAACTTCACCCGATCTGTATCACGGACAAGCGCCGCAACCTCGCGCAGAGGCATCAGGTGAAAGGCGGCAACCTCGCCATCCGTATTGCGCGGCACAACGCCTTCCGGCATTTCCAAATCATAGACCATCAGCGTGTGGTCCCGCAGTCCCTTATTGTGAGCCATACGATAAGAGATTTCGCGCACAAAACGGGCATTGCGCGTGATCTCAACGCCAAGTCCTGCCTCTTCTTCCGCTTCTTTTTGTAAAGTTTCTTCGATGCTGAATCCAATGGAATGGCCACCCGCGATCATTTCATCAAATTTTCCAGCATCTACCCATTTATCCAGCGCGCGTTGGCCGACCCAAAGAAAAACCCCCTCAGCCCGCCGCACATACCCATTGACATGAACGCCCCACCCCCGAATGCCAAAATGGCTTGCGGCGGCGCGGTCAATCTGAGCGATGGGATCTTCATCAATCTGTGTGATCAAGGGATACATTTCATCCCGTATCTCTTGCTTGAACTGCTGCATGAGCCATAGAACCGCCTCCTGCAACACCGCGCTACGCGCCTTGAAATCAGTCAAAGCGGGATCGAGCGCCAGAGTGTTTTTATCGCCAATAAAGCCGGAAATCTTTTGCCGCAGCAACCCAGCCAGAGATTTTTCAACAAACCCATAGCGCGTGCCTGCAATCACAAAAGGGACATAGCGCGAAGGATCGTGCCTGTTGCACGCGATAAAGTGACGGAGATAACCGGAGGCAGAGGCAGACATTAAACCCACTCAATTTCAACGATGTCGAAAACTCCTCATTTGATCCCACTCTGTCAAGCCGTGAATATTGCCAAGGGGCCCAAATTTTAACCTCTGCCTAGTTTTTGAATAAAATTTAGGACTTCGGTGGCATAAGACATATATACTCGGTTTCCTTGGAAAGCGGAAAGGATGCTCCCCCGTGCAAAACACGGGCGCAGCGAAGCTGATGCGCCTTTTGCGCGGACAAAACGTGAGGGGTTCCGAAGGTGCCCGAGTATATATAAAGGGTCCTGATAATTGGCTCAAAAGGCATCCACCCTATTGCCCCCTGCCATAAGTCAATTATTAAGGCCGTTGAGATGATACAAATCGACGGGCGTTGCCGCGTAAACTTTTTCGACCCACTTTGTGTAAAGAGTTCCCGTATGCCGCCATGTGTTGAGGGGCTTGCGGTTGGGGTTATCATCCGGAAAATAATTTTTTGGGACAGGCGAATTTGAATCTTTATCCCGCATAAATTCTTTCTCAAGAGCATCCGTTTCGTATTCGGGGTGTGAAAAAACATACACTTCCTTCGGATAAAATCCGTCCGCATAAGAAGCCGACCTGACAAGGACGTTCGCCCCTGCCTCTTTTGACAAAGAAGCGATTTCAAGATCGGGACAGGCGCGAATGGCATGAAGATCCGGTCGTCTCCACCGCGAAAGGGGCATAGGATAACGATCCGGAAGGACTTCTAACAATCCTGTCGAATCCTGAACGGTTTTGTGTTCGAAAACCCCGTGCAGCTTTGTTTTGCCTCTTGGACTGTCGATGTCATAAAAATGCTTTAGGCCCGCCATGCCTCCCCAACAGAGAAAAAGCGACGAAAAAACATGGGGGCGCGACCAATCGAGAACAGCAGTGATTTCTCCCCAGAAATCCTCATCTGTTAACTCAGGACACCGCGCATTAACGCCCGTGAGGACCATCCCATCATACTTTTTATCCATAGTACCGGACTCATTTTTTAACATTCAGCAATACCAATATGTTAACGCTCGTTCCGGGTAATATTAAACGGGCGAGTGTGGTTATTATTTTGGGGAGGCTTGAATTTGAGAACAATCGGCGCAGGTAATCGAG
>CAIJXG010000053.1 GCA_903824505.1 uncultured Pseudomonadota bacterium
CGAAAAAGGCATCAAAATCTCGAACCAAGAACTCCGTGCCGTCAACATCAAAAAGCATGACTTCCACGGCGAATGGAACTACACTATCTCTCCGTCCCTCGCCGCTTAAACAGACGCGGTTATTTCCTCGTGCGCTCAAAGTCGGAAAAAAACACCCGAAAGTAAAAATGCCATTGACTCAGAGAGTCTCTGCAGGCCATTATTGCCAATCAACGGCACTAAACTGCCTTATAAATAATTCTCAGATTAGGCTAAACGCGTAAGTTTGGAGCGACGTGTGCAGAATACAGCTTTATACGAAAAAACGATTTTAAGAAAAATCCTTGCCTTAGAGACGCACATTAACTCGCTTGGCCAAGAGAAGAGTCTTCGCACCAGATGGAACACTTCAGGGGCAAACTATAGAGTAACCATAGGCGCAGATACAGAGTGCTATACCTTCAACCGCAAGCAGAAGCTTAAGATCGGTCGAGCTCATTCAGGAGAAACTCCGAAGCTGATCGAAACGATCTATCAGTCTTGTGCTAAACTGCTTTGCTGTGAACCCTTCATTGATTCTTTTGCTCTTGAATTAAATCCTACCCCAGGAGGGGCGAAGCACATTATACGAACATTCCGAAAACTCGCCAAAACTATAACGAGCGTAGCTGATCAAATGGGATGGGATTTTGCTATGGGTGCCGGCCATTGGCATCTTTCAGTAGAAGATACAGGTCGGGAGAGAGGGCACCTCTTAAATGATTCGAGCAAACCGGAAGGATATTCGGATTTTGCACAGAAGTTGGCTGATAACATCGTTACTTTACAAAGATTATGCCCTGCCCTTTTTCTTCGCCCTAGCCGATCAGAAAAAACGAAAGGCGATGTCCCTCACACAAAGACTTTAGCTGCGGGTGGTGAGAGGTGGCATGTCATAAAAAGAAACGGAGAATTCTACCCTAATGGATCCCACATGTTTGAAATGCGCATGGCACATCTTTCACCTTATGTCCCAGTACTGATGTTATTGCATGCGGTTGAGCGGACGCTCAAAGGTGATCAGATTGAGGTTCAAGACTACAAGGCGCGGGCGGTAACACTTGAGAGGGGCAGTATTTTTATCCGTGGCAAGGCGTGTTACTTTGACGACCTTAAGACAACTGCAGAATCAGGTTATCTGGAAAGACATTTTAAAGAATTGCGCCCCATATTGCTGAATGAATGTATCGCGTCTTATCGCCATTTTCTTAGTAATCCAGCATGGTCTTTTATGTATGATTCAACCGAGCGCACACAAGCCCTAAAGCGTTTGGCCACCCAATATCCTGACTTTGAGCTGCCAAAAAAATCCTCCAAAAAGATACAACAACAGGCTCCGGGTTCTCTTTCCCCATGGGAAGAAGCCCTTTATCTTCTAACCAAGGCTGTTGTTGGAAATGTTACTGGTTTGCCTGAACCCAAATTGTCGGAAAGAACTTTCGGGCGTCCTTCACCCTTGCTACCTTTTCTTGCCTGTATTAAGAAGCCAGCCTTTCCTTAAAATTGAAGGCTCACCCTTGCCCTCTACTCCGCCCGCACCATCATGCGGCTCATGCGGCGTTCGTGGCGCACGAGATAAAGACCCGAGGCCACAATCACCCCTGCGCCACTCAGCAGCCATATATCCGGCACATCGCCCCACAGAGCATAGCCCAGCAGGGCGCCCAAAAGAATCTGGACATATTGCACCGGCGCGACCGAGGTGGCTGTGGCGTTTTTGTAGGATTCGGACAGCAGCGTCCATCCCGCGCCCGCCAAAGCCCCTGCCGCGCACAATGCCAGAAAGACAGGCGGATCCATGCGGACAAACCCATTGACAGAGCACAGACAAATACCCGCTAAAACAGTGAAGATACGGGGATAGAAGGCGACACATTCGCGCGTTTCGTGATGCCCGACGTTACGCAAAAGAATCATCTGAGTCGCGGCCACAAATACACGGCCAAAAAGAATGAGGGAGGCGATCCACGTCTCGCTACCGCTAAGCGCAAGCCGCGTAGGGTTGATCGCGATTAAAACCCCCAGAAACCCGCATGCGGAAGGAAGCGCACGGCGCCAGCCCAAGGGTTCTTTCAGTACTAATGCACCGAGAAAGGCCACGGCCATCGGTGTCAAAAAGGAAATGGCATAGGCGTTGACAAGCGGCAAGGTTGTGAGCGCCGCAATCCATGAAAGAGCCGACAAAATTTGACAGACCCCCATAGCCATCAGCCCCTTTGTCTTTTTGGGCTGAAGGTGCCTGATCTGCCGATGCCACAAAGCGTGAATGAAAATCCCCCCAAGGCCGCTGAGCCCGGAGACCAACATGATCTGCCCCGTGGGAATATGAGACGTGCGCGCGTATTTGACAAAAGAGTCCGCCACTGTCCAGAAAGCAAAGCTTGTCAAAGACAAAAACACAGCACGCGGATAGTTCTTGTGAGGCATGGCGATCACGATTGCAAAGAGGAGACTCTGTCCCAAGACAAGGCCTTTCCGAGAAAGCCCAGTATAGGCGGCTTCCCGAAGAAATAAAAAGCGTCAGTTAGGAAGGGCGGCCCCTTTTTGCGCTCCGTAACACGTAGGAGGCAAGGTCATGGGAATGGTTAACCTGATTCTCGGATAAACTTCTTCTGATTTATGAAGGGGTTCAAGCTTGTTTTTTACGTAAGGCTGAAAGGGCTTTTTCCCGCTTGACTCGAGAGAGCGGATCAGCGCAGGGCCGATCGATTTTGTTCACACGTCTTGCGTGTATATAGTTTTTTACGGGAAAATCAGAAAAACCAGACGGGGATTCATCCTTGAGTCTCTACGGATTCTTTATAGATCAATGACTTGTTCAATAATCCTGCGGAGGAGCCTCTCAGAGGCGTCTCCCTCCTTTAGGGTAGGAAATAGAAGGAATTTCGGCTAGTTGTAAACAGAGTTATCCACAGATTCTGTGGGCAAGAAAAGGGGCTTTTTAAGATGCCGCAGGACGAGGTCGAAAGAGGCAGTAAAACGGCTCACCCGCGCACGCGTTTTGATGCTGGCGCGGCAATTCTGCGTGAACAGATAAAGACCCTGCCGACGCAACCGGGTGTTTACAAAATGATCGGCGCAGAGGGCGCGGCGCTTTATGTCGGCAAGGCACGGAATTTGAAAAAACGCGTGGCCTCCTATACCCAACAGGCGCGGCTGCCTCTGCGGCTTCAGCGCATGGTCGCCCAAGTCGAAAGCCTTGAGATCACCGTCACACAGACGGAAGCCGAAGCGTTGTTACTTGAAGCCACTTATATTCAGCGTTTTCTGCCGCCTTTTAATATTTTGTTGCGGGACGATAAAAGCTATCCGTTTATTCTGATCACCCGCGATCACGATTTTCCTCAACTGGCCAAACATCGGGGCGCGAAGACGCGCAAGGGCATGTATTTCGGCCCTTTCGCCTCGGGCGGCGCGGTGACGGAAACCCTAACGCTACTTCAACGCGGCTTCATGCTGCGGAATTGCTCGGACAGTTTCTTTGCCAATCGCTCGCGCCCCTGTTTGCAGTATCATATCAAACGCTGCACGGCACCTTGCGTGGGCTTTGTGTCGAAAGAAGCCTATGCTGTGCAGGTTTCAGAGGCCGCAGATTTTCTGAAAGGCCGGAGCCAAGAGATTCAGCAGGCGCTTGCAGGGCAAATGAAACAGGCCAGCGATGCGCTGGATTACGAACAAGCGGCGCGATTGCGCGACCGGATCAAGCTTTTGACCAGCATTCAAGCGCGTCAAAGCATCCATGTCGCGGGAATTTTGGACGCCGATGTGATTGCGGCCCACCGCGAGGGCGGAAAAACGGCAATTCAGATCTTCTTTTTGCGTGACGGGCAGCATTATGGCGGACGCCTTTTCTATCCGACGCATGAGGTGGATCAAGATATATCCGAAATTTTAACAGCTTTTCTCGCGCAATTTTACGCGGATAAGCCAGCCCCGTCTTTGTTGATTCTCGATACACCCCCAGCCGAATGCGCCTTATTGGAAGAAGCCTTATCGAGTCGAGCCGAGCATAAAGTCCATATCCTTGTGCCTCAGACAGGTGACAAAAAGAGGCTGGTAGAAATGGCGCGGCATAATGCGCAAGAGGCTTTGGCGCGGCTTTTGTCGGAACGGAGCGAACAGACCCGTCTGCTTCAGCGCGTTGCCACTCTTTTCGATCTGCCCGCGCCGCCAAAACGGATCGAAGTTTATGACAATTCGCATTTGTCCGGTACGCATGCTGTCGGCGCGATGATCGCGGCGGGACCGGAAGGATTTTTGAAAAAGACCTACCGGAAATTCACTATCCGCGCGGCGGCGAGCAACGACGATTTTGCCATGATGCGCGAAGTCCTAACGCGGCGCTTTGCGCGCTTGATCGACGAAGATCCCGCTCGCGCCTCGGGCCTATGGCCGGATTTGCTTTTGATCGACGGGGGCGCGGGGCAGATTGGCAAAGTTATAGAGGTTCTAGAATCCTGCGGCGTTTCCGACATTCCCATCGTCGGCATTGCCAAAGGCCCTGACCGCAATGCCGGACGCGAACGATTCTTTCTGCCCAAGCGTGAGGCTTTTAGCCTGCCGCCCGATGATCCCGCCCTCTATTACCTGCAACGGCTGCGGGACGAGGCGCACCGTTTCGCCATCGGGACGCACCGTGCGCGCCGCGCCAAAGCCATTGGGCATTCGCGGCTTGATGATATTCCAGGAATCGGCGCGGCCCGTAAAAAAGCCCTGCTCCACCATTTTGGCTCGGCTAAAGAAGTAGAAGGCGCGGGGCTAGAGGATCTTTTGCGCGCCCCGGGAATTAGTCGCGCCGTCGCGCAGAAAATTTATGGGTATTTTAGAGGGTGAGGCTTGCTTCATCCCACAATCACGCAGCCTTTTTCTCGCCTTCCGATCCTACAGGACGCTGAGTCACAACCTCGTCGATCAGACCGAAAGCCTTGGCTTCTTCGGCCGACATGAAATTGTCACGCTCGACCGCAAGCGAGATTTTGTCGAAGGTCTGGCCACAATGATGCACATAAATTTCATTCAGCCTTTGGCGGAGTTTCAAGATCTCCCGCGCCTGAATTTCGATATCGGTGGCCTGTCCTTGCGCGCCGCCTGAGGGTTGGTGGATCATGATTCGGCTATTCGGCAACGCATAGCGCTTGCCCGCAGCGCCGCCCGCCAGAAGTAAAGATCCCATCGAGCAAGCCTGTCCCATACAGACGGTCGAAACGGGAGATTTAATGTATTGCATCGTGTCATAGATCGCGAGACCCGAGGTCACCACGCCGCCGGGCGAGTTGATATAAAAGGAAATCTCCTTATTCGGATTTTCCGATTCCAAAAACAAAAGCTGCGCGCAAATGACGCTAGAAACATGATCGTCCACGCCGCCGACCATGAAGATGATTCGCTCTTTCAACAGGCGCGAATAGATGTCGAATGACCGCTCGCCCCGCGAGGTTTGTTCGATCACCATCGGGATCAGGGTTCCGAGCGTTTCAAGAGGATGACGGTCAGGCACAGGCATGGAAAGCTCCGAAGAGAAAGAAGATGAAAAAGACTCTAGACGCGCAGAGGATCCAAGGGAAGAAGGAAAATTACGAAAAATTCATCCGCCATCTTCCAACAAACTATCCGCGGCGGCGCGGGCGGCGTCCGTGATGTTGGCCCCCGACAACATGCGCGCGATTTCCTCGCGGCGTTCCGTTGGATCCAGCGCTTCCACATGGGTAAAAGTCTGCTTGCCCGTCACGCGCTTGGCGACGCGCAGATGATGGCGGCCACGCGCGGCGACCTGAGGGCTGTGCGTAACAACCAGAATTTGCGCCTGCATTGCCAATTGCGCAAGCCTTTCACCCACGGCTGAAGCTACAGCCCCGCCGATGCCCGTATCCACCTCATCAAAGACAAGAACAGGGACGGGGCTTGCGTCTGTTAAAACCGTTTTCAGCGCTAACATGAATCGCGCCAATTCTCCGCCTGAGGCTATCTTTTGCAAGGCTGCCGGAGGCGTTCCCGCATTGGTTGCCGCCAAAAAATGAACTCGCTCTTTGCCTTCCGCGCCCCATTGATCCTCGGGCAAGGGCGAAAGCTCAACGGAAAAAACCGCACGGTCAAGTTTCAACGGAGGCAATTCCTTGGCGATTTTCTTGGCCAGTTTTGAGGCCGCTTGGGTGCGTTTCGAGGTCAGCTCATCCGCCAACACCCCATAAGCATGCCGCGCTTTGGCAGCTTCCTCAGCACAGCGCGTGATCACCGCGCTTGAATCCCCCAAAAGAGCCAGCCGCGCCGATAGATCATTCAATAAATCCGGCAAAAGCTCCACTTGCGTTTGGTGCTTTCGCGCGGCGGCACGAAGCGTAAAGAGCCGATCGTCGATCAGCTGCAACGTATCGGGCGCAGAATCCTGCGCTGACAAAAGACGCGACAGGCTGTGGCTTGCCTGAGCTGCATCTTCAGCCGCGCGATCCAAATGAGCCAAAATATCTGGCAAAAGGGGATCTTTATCCGCAACCCGCGCAATCGACCGCCCCGCTTGGGACAGCGTAGCCAACGCCCCGCGCTCGCTGTCCAAGGCTTGAGCAGCCAGCGTCAAGGCCTCTAGAATCTTGCCGCGATTTTGCAGCAGCACGCGTTTGTCGGCGAGAGTCTCGCCTTCGCCCGCCTGCGGCGCGAGCGTGTCAAGCTCGGTGACGACGGCACGGAGGAATTCTTCCTCGCCCCGCGCACGGCTCTGCGCTTCTTGCGCCTCCTGCAGCGCGTTTTTAGCTTTTTGCCAGACAGTATGGGCGTGGGCCGCTTTTCTTTTCAGCTCCAGCAATCCGGCAAAAGAATCCAAAAGCCCCCGATGCGTTGCGGCATTCAGCAAGCCGTGTGTTTCGAACTGGCCGTGAATTTCCAACAAAGTCTCGCCGAATCGGCGCAGCAAAGCGATGCCGATCGGCTGATCGTTAAAGAAAGCGCGGCTTTTGCCATCGGGAGACAAAGTTCGGCGCAACAGAATAGGATTCTCTGCGCTAAGGCCGTTTTCTTCCGCTAAGGCAAACAAAAGATGCGCGCTGGGTAGCGTAAACTCAGCCGTCACGCAGGCCTGTGTCGCGCCGTGGCGCACCAACCCCGAATCCCCCCGTGCGCCCAAAGCCAGCCCCAACGCGTCCAATAAAATAGACTTTCCCGCGCCCGTTTCGCCTGTAAACACATTTAGACCCTGCGTCAAAGACAACGAGAGCTTCTCGATCAACACAACATCTTGAATGACAAGGCGGGACAGCATGGAACGCAGAAGGTCAGGAAACGGACAGTCGGGACTTGACAATAGCACCGTGAATCCGTTACCTCCAGCCACCTTGTTGGCGGAAGGGTGGCCGAGTGGTTAATGGCAGCAGACTGTAAATCTGCCCGCGCGAGCGTACACAGGTTCAAATCCTGTCCCTTCCACCATCACGGCCCTTTATTTTGAACGCCCGTTGAAAAAGCCATTTTAGACTTATCATACCGCATAAATCTTGCTATACACCCCCTTCCGGAGACGTGGCCGAGTGGCTGAAGGCGGCGGTTTGCTAAACCGTTATACGGGGTAAACCCGTATCGAGGGTTCGAATCCCTCCGTCTCCGCCAGTTTATCATCCCCCACCGTCCACACACGTCTCATAACCCATTGTAAATTCGTGTTATTTTAGCGTGATCCGTCTTATCATGTGTCTCATCGTTCCCCTGTATCCCATGCTTTTGGGGGCACATTGAGCAACTTTAAAAGACGGTACCCCCACGATGTCCTTAACCGACCTTGAATGCCGAAACGCCAAACCCCAGGACAAGTCCTATAAGCTAACGGATGGCCAAGGGCTTTATCTGTACATTATGCCCTCTGGTGGCAAATCTTGGCGGTACAAGTTCCGTTTCCTGAACAAGGAAAAGTGCCTTGTCATAGGCCAATACCCCACAATCTCCCTTGCCGAAGCCAGAGAACGCCAAAACCAGGCACGCAAAGAATTAGCTAATGGCGTTAACCCCGCCGTGGCCAAGCAGGAGGCGGGCTCAAAAACAAGGTGCCATTTTAAACGCCGCGACCACCTTCGAATTGGTCGCCAGAGAGTGGCATGAGCATAATCTTGAAAAATGGTCAGCCAATCACGCCCAAGACATTCTGCACAGAATGGAACGCGACATCTTCCCTCAAATCGGGGCGTTAGCCATTCGCGATATCAGGGCCACTCATGTACTGGATGCGATCCGCGAGATCGAACGCCGAGGTGCTTTCGAAACAGCCAAAAGATCAATGCAGTATTGCGGGCAGGTCTTTCGTTATGCCGTTGTCACGGATCGCGTTAGCCAAGATCCAACGGTTTCGCTTCGCGGAGCTTTAAAACCTGCAAAACATGGCCACTTCGCGGCATTGGAAGCCGATGACCTGCCCGAATTCCTTCAAGCCTTGGAAAACAACGATGCAAGGCTTTATGGGCACACCAGAAGCGCTGTTCGGTTGCTCATGCTGACCTTCGTGCGCACAGGCGAACTGATCGCTGCCAAATGGGAAGAATTCGACCTCGAAGGCAAACAATGGAACATTCCGGCTGAGCGCATGAAGATGCGACGCCCGCATATCGTGCCCTTGTCTGATCAGGTCATCGAAATCCTGCGCGAACAGAAAAAGCTAACAGGCAAATGGGAATGGGTATTTCCCAACTAAGTCCGCCCACGCGATCACATGAGCAACGGCACAATTCTTGGTGCCTTGAAACGCATGGGCTACCGAGGCCGCATGACAGGCCACGGCTTCCGCGCCCTTGCCATGTCCACAATCAAGGAGCGTTTGGGCTATCGCCACGAGGTCGTTGATCGCCAATTGGCACGCCCACCACGCCAACAAGGTTGATGCAGCCTATGACCGCGCCAAATTCCTCACCGAACGCCGCACCATGATGCAGGATTGGGCGGATTATCTGGATAAAGTCGCCAAAGGTGGCCAGATCATCAATGTCGAGTTCAAACAAAACGCCGGATAAACGCTCCGCACATGCGTTGCAGTCGCCAACAAGCCCTAAATCAACATAAAAGTTGCGTTTTAAAATCGTTCCTCGCATCATGTGCGCGGAGGCAGGAAGACCTGTCTCTGGGGTGTAGTAACCTCGTCATAGACGGTAAGTGCGTTGCCGAAACAAACCCTGCCTCCGACCCATGCGGTTGGGAGGCGGCGGCGGATTTTTTGCGCAAGCATAAATTCTGGATGTCCAAGCCTCGCGGCTAAAGGCCGTCGCAATCGTTCTATGACGATTTACTAACTCCCAGCCACCAGCGGGTTCATCCCTCTGGTCGGCTACGATTTGGGCGCGAGGAACCGCATGGCATTAGAAAAAATCAGATATAAAAACCTCAACGGAAGACAAAAGGAAGTCTACAACTTCCACAAAATCGCAGCAGTCCTTGCTGAATACGGATTTAACAGCCTGAAGCTGACAGATGATTGGCAAGGTGCTGATTTCCTCGCCTATCAGATGTTAGGCAGTGCAGAAACCCTCAAGGTCCAACTAAAATCTTGCATCTCAATTGATCGCAAATACGAAGGCAAAAGCATTTGGATAGCTTTTCCTCGATCCGGCGCCTGGTATCTAGTCGAACACGACACGTTACGGGACATTATAGGTCAAACGCATAGTACCGGACTCATTTTTTAACATTCAGCAATACCAATATGTTAACGCTCGTTCCGGGTAATATTAAACGGGCGAGTGTGGTTATTATTTTGGGGAGGCTTGAATTTGAGAACAATCGGCGCAGGTAATCGAG
>CAIJXG010000054.1 GCA_903824505.1 uncultured Pseudomonadota bacterium
CTCAAATTCAAGCCTCCCCAAAATAATAACCACACTCGCCCGTTTAATATTACCCGGAACGAGCGTTAACATATTGGTATTGCTGAATGTTAAAAAATGAGTCCGGTACTATGGATAAAGGTATTAATATTTTATTACTTCCAGAATGTCAATTAGAAAGATTGTTACGCTTTTTTGTTTCCCTTTTGTTCCCCTTTTGTTCCGCGCTCTACACAAAGGGTTTCATCCCCTACGATGGCATGCTAAAGGCTTTTTATGGTTGCACGCATCGCCACAGTTGCTTTTGAAGGCACACGGGTTCTGGACATCGATGTTCAGGTCCAAATGTCGGCTGGATTGCCGAAATTCAATCTGGTGGGGTTGCCCGACAAGGCCGTGGGTGAAAGTCGTGAGCGAGTCAGGGCGGCTTTGTTTGCTCTGGGCCTGTCTCTTCCCGCCAAACATATCGCTGTTAATCTTGCGCCCGCCGATGTTTTAAAAGAAGGCTCGCATTTTGATTTACCCATTGCGCTGGCGCTTTTGGCCGCGATGGGCGCGTTGCCGCGTGAGGAAATGCGGCACTATGTCGCTTTGGGAGAGCTGGCTTTGGACGGCGCGCTTTCGCCCGTCGCGGGTGTCTTGCCGGCCGCCGTGAATGCCAGCGCGTCAGAGCGCGGCCTGATTTGCCCCGCCAAAAATGGCGGCGAAGCTGTCTGGGCGGGTGACATCGAAGTCCTAGCCGCGCCCTCGCTTTTGTCTCTGATCAATCATTTTAAAGGTACGCAGGTGCTGGGGCGGCCTGAAGCGCGGCTTCAGGAAGACGAAGGCAACGCGCCCGATTTGCGCGATATTAAGGGGCAGGAAACGGCCAAACGCGCGTTGGAAGTAGCGGCAGCGGGGGGGCATAATCTGCTTATGATCGGCCCGCCAGGGTCCGGCAAAAGTATGCTCGCGGCGCGGCTTCCCGGCATTTTGCCGCCTCTTGCGCCGGATGAGGCCTTGGATGTTTCGATGATTCATTCGCTGGCGGGCCTGTTGGACGAGGGAAAATTGCTGCGGCGCCGGCCGTTCCGCGATCCGCATCATTCAGCCTCCCTGCCTTCTCTAGTAGGCGGCGGCATGAAAGCCAAGCCCGGGGAAATCTCGCTGGCCCATAACGGCGTTTTGTTTCTGGACGAATTACCTGAATTTCAACGCGCGACGCTAGAGGCGCTGCGCCAGCCTTTGGAAACAGGCCGCGCCGTTGTTTCGCGTGCCAACCATCACGTCACCTATCCCGCGCGGGTGCAGCTGATCGCCGCCATGAATCCCTGTCGCTGCGGGCATTTGGACGATCCCACCCGCACCTGTGGCCGCGCGCCAAAATGCGCCACCGATTACCAGTCGCGCATTTCAGGGCCTTTGTTCGATCGTATTGATTGCCATGTCGAAGTCCCTGCCGTCAGCGCGGCGGATTTGAGTCTGCCTCCGGCCGCCGAGAATTCAGCAATGGTCGCGCGGCGGATCGCAGCTGCGCGCGCGATTCAAAGGGATCGCTATCAAGAAGCGGGGTTAAAAACCAACGCTGAAGCCGATGGCGAGTTGTTGGAAAAAGTCGCCGCGCCCGATTCTTCCGGCCGCGCCCTTTTGACTCAAGCGGCCGAGCAGATGAAGCTCTCGGCCCGAGGCTATCATCGCGTGCTGCGGGTCGCGCGGACTTTGGCGGATTTGTCGGGTCAAGAGTCAGTCCAACGCGCCCATATCGCCGAGGCCATCAGCTATCGGCGGCTGGCGATGGGAAAATAACACCCACAAAGCTGTTCTCTGTCGTTCGCAGAACGGTTGCAAATAGGACTGTATTGGGCCATAATGAGACAGCCTTGTATACTCGGGCTCCGAACTTTTTATCCGCGCAAAAAGCGCATCAGCTTCGCTGAGCGCGTGTTTTGCACGGAATCGAATCCTTCCGCTTTCCAAGGAAACCGAGTGTATTTAAAGGTTGTTGATCGAGTCCACGTCGCAAGGAAACGCCAAATGCCCCTCACCCTGACTGAAAATGCCGCGCGACGCATCACGGCCCTTGTGGCCGCAGACCCTAACAAACCTCTTGGCCTGAGAATGCGGGTGCGCCATGGCGGCTGTTCGGGCAACAAATACGAATTCAGCCTCGCCGAAGCCATCAGTGCCGAAGATGACGCCGTGTTTCAAAACGACACGGCTAAGCTGGTCATCGACCTTTTGTCCTTAGGCTTCGTCGATGGGGGCGAGCTGGATTACGTTGAAACGCTAGCCGAATCAGCCTTTCGCATCACGAATCCCAACGCCGTTAAATCCTGCCATTGCGGAAAATCCTTCGGTGTGTGAGAAGGAGAGCCTAAGGCGCACGAGGATGCGGTTGCGCCCCGTTGGATAGCGCTCTGGCAAAAGGGCATCTGGATTGTCGGCAAGGGAGGCATGAGGTGAGCGAAGCAGACTCTTTCTTGGCATTTCGCGCGAAGTTCCAAGTTGAGGATCTTCTGGTTGCCCAAACCCACGCATGGTCATGGTCTGTGCGGCCTCAGCAGCCCACTTTAGGCGCGGGGATTGTCTCGCTGAACCGGCCCGCGTCGCAGCTTTCCCATGTTACCACGGCCGAGATGGCTGAATTCGCAACGTTGATTCAGAAAGCAGAAAAGGCGGTGAAAGCCACCTTCACTTATGACATCATGAATTATCTGATGCTGATGTTGGTGGATCGCCATGTGCATTTTCATGTGATTCCGCGTTACAGTGGTGCGCGCTTCTTTTCTGGCGTTGAATGGGTGGACAAAGGCTGGCCAAACCCACCGGTTATGAGTGAGCGTCAACACGAAGATCAGAAGGGTCTTCTTATGCGTGTGCGAGATGCGCTGAAAGTGGCGTCTGGTGAAAGCTAATACTCCGCTAATCTGAAAAAAGGACGGTACCGATGTCTCATACGCTCACCTCCAAATCTTCTCTCCTTCTGGCTTTTTGCCTCCTGCTTCCTTGCGCGGCTCAGGCGGCTGCGCTTGAAACATCGTCTCATGTGACCGAGGCGACTATTTATACGGATCGCGCCCTTGTGACACGCGAGGCGAAGATCCATGTTCCAGCCGGCGTGCACACAATCTCTGTGACTGATATGCCGGCGGGCCTTAACGAGGCGACAGTACGCGTGCAGGGGAAGGCCGATGCGCCCGTTAAAATCGGCACGGTTGAAGTTAAGCACGAATATCTCACCGAGTTGGCGAACGCGGCGGAACGGGAGAAGGCCGCGCAGATCGACTCCAAAACGGATCAGAAAACCCTTATTCAAGGGGAGATTGAGGCGATTAAAGCCAAACAGGATTTCATTAAATCCGTCACGATGGCGGGGGCAGACAAGCATGACCCCAACAATGTCACAAAACTTGATTTCACACCGGAAAAATGGGCGCAGGCGTGGAATCTTCTGCAAACGGGCATGAATGAAACCAACAAAGACATCGCCGCCCGTCAAATCGCCGCGCGCAAACTTGATAACGAGATTGCCGCCCTGCAAGAAGAGCTGAACCGCTTACAGAGCCAACAGGCTAAAGAACGCCGCGCGGCGCGTGTGACGATTGACTCGGCGGGTGAGACGGACCTCACTCTGGTCCTGACCTATCAAACGAGCGGGGCGCGTTGGCGTCCTGTTTATGATGCCCGATTGGATACAGGCTCGGGGCAGCTTGAATTGGAACAATATGGGCAAGTGACTCAATCGACAGGCGAGGCGTGGACCAATGTTGCGCTCAGGCTTTCAACCGCGCAGCCCGCCTCTGGATCCGAAATGCCGCGTTTGAGCGAATGGTGGGTGCGGATTGTACAGCCCTATTTGCAGCGACCTGTGGCTATGGCGCAGGCAGGCAGGATGGCATCCCTGAAAGACAATCTGATGCAAATGCAAAGCGCTATGCCAACCCCCCCCACCCCCCCCAAAAATGGTAGAGGATAAGCCCCTTCTTGTCGCTGAACAGGTTGAGGCGCAGGCTGAAACAAGCGAATACAGCGCGGAATTCAAAGTTCCGGGCACCGTTGATTTAAAATCGACACAGGATATGACAAAGCTCTATCTGGGGTCCGTCAAGATGAAGGCGGCGCTTGCGGTGCAAACAGCGCCGCGCCTTAACCCCCAAGCCTATTTATTTGCAAAGGTCACAAACGGAGAGAGCTATCCGCTGATTCCAGGGGCGGTCGCCAAATACCGCGATGGGTCCTTTATCGGCAACGCCTCCTTGGCCTTGATGCGTCCCAACGAAACCGCGAATTTTTCTTTCGGCGCGGATGATCGAGTCAAAGTTGAGTATAAACTGATCACGGACAAGCAAGATAATCCCGCCTTGCTGATGAGCAACATGACGATTGAACGGCAGTATCAGACCAAGGTGCAAAACCTGCACAAGGAACCGATTCTTGTGACTGTTTTCGATCAATATCCCGTTTCTTCAGAAGCCGATGTCCAAACCTCGTTGCTGGAGGATGAAACGACGGCGGGGTTTGTAAAAGACACGGACAACAGACAAGGCGTTCTGACATGGTCTGCTTCTTATCAGCCCAAGGAAGAGAAAATCTACACAATCGCCTTCCGCGTTAAATATCCAAAGGGTAAGATTGTCACAGGCATGTGAGTGCCCCCTATTAGGTGAATAAGGATAGAAGCGCATGATCCCCCCCATCCAACAAATCGCCGTGATCGGCTCCGGCGTTATGGGCAGCCAGATTGCGGCCCACATCGCCAATGCAGGCGTGCCTGTGTTGTTGCTGGATATCGTGCCGCAAGGAGCAACGGATCGGAATATTCTGGCCAAAAGCGCGTTGGACAGGCTTCAAAAAGCGGATCCGGCCCCTTTCATGCATCCCAAGAATGTGAAGCTCGTGTCGGTTGGGAATCTGGAAGATGACTTGGGCAGGTTGGCGCATGTCGATTGGATCATCGAGGCCGTGTTGGAAGATCCACGCATCAAGGCGGATCTCTACAAAAAGATCGATGGGGTGCGAAAAGCGGGATCGATTGTTTCGTCTAATACCTCGACCTTGCCGCTGCATATTTTGCTGGAAGGCCAGTCGGAAAAATTCGCTTCCGATTTCCTGATCACGCATTTCTTCAACCCGCCCCGCTATATGCGGCTGCTAGAGCTTGTCGCAGGGCCTAAGACCCGCCCTGAAGCCGTGGCCACGATCAGGGCTTTTGGCGATCGCGCTTTGGGTAAGGGAGTCGTCGACTGCAAAGATACGCCCGGTTTTATCGCCAATCGTTTGGGGGTTTTCTTCATCCAATGTGCTGTAAATGCGGCATTTGATCTTGGCCTAACGGTCGAAGAGGCGGATGCCGTGTTCAGTAAGCCCCTTGGCATGCCTAAAACAGGCGTATTCGGGCTTTTGGATCTGATCGGCATTGATCTGATGCCCCCTATCGCCAAAAGTTTCGCGGCGACTCTGCCCGCCGATGATCCGTGGCGCGCCGTCAATATCGTCCATCCCGTCATCGACCAGATGATCGCCGAGGGCTATACAGGCCGCAAGGGCAAGGGCGGTTTTTATCGCCTGAACAAAACCGACACAGGCAAGGTGAAAGAGGCGATCGATCTGAAAACGGGCATCTATCGTCCGGCGGATAAAGTCAAACTTGCAGCCTTAGAAAATGCCGGAAAGAATCTTCGTGTCTTATGCGAAACGCCCGACAAAATCGGACTCTTTGCCAAGAAAGTCTTGGTGCAGACCCTTGCCTATGCGGCGTCGCTCGTGCCCCAGATTGCGAATGATATCGCGGCGGTGGATGCCGCCATGCGATTGGGTTTTAACTGGAGATTCGGCCCCTTTGAGCTGATCGATCAACTGGGCCCAGATTGGCTCGCCACGCAGCTTGGGGAAAATGCGCCCCCATTTTTGAAAAAAGCCGTCGGGAGGTCGTTCTATCGCGTCGAAAAGGGGGGGCTAGAATTTCTGACAGTTGAGGGTTCCTATGCTCCCGTCCCACGTCCGGACGGTATTCTGCTCTTGTCAGACATCAAACGCGCGACAAAACCAGTTTTGAAGAATGGTTCGGCCAGCCTATGGGATATCGGCAACGGCGCGCTATGTTTTGAAATTCATACAAAAATGAACGCGATTGATCCCGATGTCTTCGCGCTTCTGAAGAAAACCATCACAACAATCAGTGAAAGCAAAGGACAATACAAAGGGCTTGTTGTCTATACAGAGGCTGAGAATTTCTCGGTCGGGGCCAATCTGGGGCTCGCGCTTTTCGCCCTGAATATCGCCCTTTATCCAGCGATTGAGGATCTCATTAAGCAAGGGCATGAAACTTATGCCGCGTTAAAATATGCGCCTTTCCCAACCATCGCTGCGCCGTCTGGTTTGGCTTTGGGAGGCGGATGTGAAATCACCTTGCATTGTGCGGCGGTTCAAGCGCACGCTGAAACCTATATCGGTCTGGTAGAGGCCGGAGTCGGGATCATTCCGGGCTGGGGCGGTTGCGCCCAAATGCTCCATCGCGCTTTTGGGCAAAAGAAGCGTTTTGGTGGCCCGATTCCGCCTATCAGCAAAGTATTTGAAACAATCAGCTTGGCCAAAGTCGCAAAATCCGCATTCGAAGCGAAGGATCTTTTGTATTTACGCGAGACGGACGGGATCACCATGAACCGCGACCGTCTGTTGTTTGATGCCAAGCAACGGATGCTGGAACTAGCGAAAGACTATCAACCGCCAGAGCCTTTCACGCTGAACCTGCCTGGGCCCACAGGCCGCGCGGCGCTAGGTCTTTTGATTGATGGATTCCGCCTCATGGGCAAGGCGCTGTCCCATGATGTGACGGTGTCTAAGGCGCTGGCCTCCGTCCTGTGCGGCGGCGAGAGCGATCTGACCAGCCCGATCACAGAAGCGCAGATTCTAGACCTTGAACGCCACGCCTTCATGAAGCTTGTCCGCACTCCAGAAACGCTGGCACGAATCGAAACCATGCTGAAAACAGGCAAGCCCTTGAGGAATTAGATGCTGGGAAGGAGATTGAAGGGGCCATGACAAAGACGACAGAACCCAAGACGGTAGCAGCCCGGGAGGATCGCGTGGCGGCGGCCTTGCGCGAGAACTTACGCAAGCGTAAGCAACAGGCTCACGAACGCCAGACTGAAAAGAAAGAAGAACGCTGATGCCTGTCATGCCCGACCATTGGATTCGGAAAGCCGCTCTTGACAAGGGCATGATCGCGCCATTTGAGGAAAAGCTGCAGCGTCAGGGCGTGATTTCCTATGGGTTGTCTTCTTACGGCTATGACGCGCGCGTCGCGGATGATTTCAAGATTTTTACCAATATTGACAACGCGCTGGTGGATCCCAAGGAATTCTCAGATACCAGTTTTGTCACGCGCAAAACGACTGTCTGCGTCATCCCGCCAAATTCTTTCGTGTTGGCGCATACGGTCGAATATTTCAAGATCCCGCGCGATATTTTGGTTATCTGCTTGGGGAAATCTACCTATGCGCGCTGTGGATTGATCGTCAATGTCACGCCGCTGGAGCCCGAATGGGAAGGACATGTGACGCTGGAAATCTCGAACACCACGCCGCTGCCTGCCAAGGTCTATGCGCATGAAGGCATATGCCAATTTCTTTTCCTGAAAGCGGATTCGCCGTGTGAAATCTCTTACGCGGACAGGGGCGGCAAATATATGGGACAAACGGGTGTTACCCTTCCCCGCATGGAAAAACGGGCCTAAAGAATTGGCGCCTCTTTATTTTCTGAAAACGACAGAAAGGACCGCCGACTTTCGGCTTGTGTACTCTCAGGGCGTTCCAGAGAGGGTTTGCCGAAATAATACCCTTGCAGATAGTCAACATGCGCGGCCCGCAGACAAGCAGCCGCCTCGGCCGTTTCAATGCCTTCGGCAACCGTTTGAATCCCGAGGCCATGAGCAAGCTCGATTAAAATCGTGACAAGGTGATTCTGTTCCGGGTGTGTTGTGACATCTTTGATCAGCTCCTTATCAAGCTTCATCAGCGAGAGATCAAGGTCGCGTAAATACCGGATTGAGGTCGCGCCCGCGCCAAAATCGTCCAGTGCAATCCGTCCGCCCAACTCGCGGAGAGTCTCGATAAAGCGCAGCGTATCGACGATATCCGCTATTGCTGCGGTTTCCGTGATTTCCATGACCAAACGCTGCGCGATATCCGGATGGTGCTCCAAAACGCGGCGCACATGCAAAGGCCAGTCCGATCGCGAAACGGTCAGTCCCGACACATTGATGGAAAGACAAAGATCCGGGCATTCCGTCATGTCCCGGATCGCCATATCCAAGACAAGCCTGTCCAGGTCGTTCGAGAGTCCCATTTGCTCAATCGCTGGCACAAAGTTCGCGGCGGGAATGGGTTTGCCATCATCCGCAAACATCCGCACAAGCGTTTCGTACAGCACGGGCTTCCCCGTATCCGCAGCGACAATAGGCTGATAGGCCATACGAAAACCGCCCGTTTTGAAGGCCCGCTTGATCCGTTCGCCCATTTCCATAAGTTGGCGGTTTTCTTGAATGCGCCCGGGATTATCTAGATATTCGGTGAAGGTATCGCGGCCGCTCTGACGCGCCATATGCAGCGCTTGTTCGGCAAAGATCATCGCCTCGCCGGCAGAGCGCGCCACGCTGGGCATGCGCACGCCGCCGATCGAGACGGTAATATGAAGCAGCGTGCCCGCCGCAAGAACCGGGGCGTCCCGAAAATCTTGCAGAATCCGTTCGCTGAGTTTGGGGGCTTCATTCCCCAAAGGCTCCGGCAACAGAATGCCAAATACATCGCCGCTTAAACGTCCCAACGTTGCCGAAGCGGGAATCAGATGGGACAGACGCGTTGCAACGCCGCGCAACAGGGCATCGCCAGTATGCGTGCCAACGGCATCATTAACAAAGGCCATTTTGTCGACGCCAATGGCAAGACACGCCGCCACGCGATTGGCGAGGCGCGCATTCACAATCACGCGAGTCAAACAGGATTCGAAGGGCGCGCGTTTCAGACAATCCGTCAAGAGATCTAGAGCTTCTTCTTGTCTGCGCGCAGGTAAATGCGCGGGCTGTTCCCTCAAGCGCCACACGCCTTTTTGGCGGATAGGAGTTTTCTCTTCGTCCGTTTCTACAGCAGCGCGTTCATGAATCCACAAAATACCTCTCACGCCCAGATCCAACCGGAAGCTGCGATCCAGTCCGCTGTTTTCTCCGCTGAAAAAGATGTGGCGATCTTCCGGATGCAACAAACGATACAGTCCTTGGGAATCAAC
The DNA here is from genome assembly GCA_903824505.1 of uncultured Pseudomonadota bacterium. Taxonomy (GTDB): domain Bacteria; phylum Pseudomonadota; class Alphaproteobacteria; order UBA9219; family UBA9219; genus CAIXLI01. The sequence continues at coordinate 9,241 of CAIJXG010000054.1, forward strand.
TGGCGGCAGGATCCCGCCGAAAATCTTTGGCGTTGCGCCGTACCACCGCATGGCATCACGGGATATATCCCAGTCGTATGCGGCATCGCCCGCCGCCGTCAGAAGGTCATTCAACTCGGGGTCCGGGGGCATGAAAAAGAACTCCGCTGCGCCAATCTATCGTTCCGACTCATCCTTCATTCTTCTTTCCACCTTTGCAAAAGATTTCAGCAGTCTTTGCATACACGCATCTTCTTTATGCATTTTTAAGGTCTCATTAGGGCTCTCTTAAACCTTCTGCGGTAAAATCAGAGATCGTCGGGCTAATCAAGGGGCCTAAATTTTACCCTCTATGAGTCTTTGAAGAAAATGGAGGGCCTTCGGCGGCATAAGGTGCCGCAGCCTGTCGACACGCTTTCTGAGCTTTTCGTTAAGAAGGAGGGAATCATGAGCCAAAACAAGACAAAGGCCGCTTTTATGACGCAGGGATCAGACGTCCGGATTGTCCGAATCTCGCGCAAGAAAACGGCCTTCAAGCTACCGCCTTCCGATACGCAACGCTGGGTCATGAGCCGTAAGGTTCAGGTGATCGCGGCGGTGCGCGAAGGACGGATCAGCTTCGTGGAAGCCTGCACGCGTTATCGTCTGTCGGAGGAGGAGCTGCGCTCTTGGATGTCTTTGCTGGAAACGCATGGTCCCTTGGGACTCCGCGCCACACGGATGCAGGAATACCGTCCCCCCGAAACCCGCCAAGATGAAAGCAAGAGTATCGCCGCAGAGCAGGCTTGAGCGCTATGCTAGTGCCCTGCTTCACCTAAAAAGGAAGGAGAGGACGCTGACGCAAAGCTCGGTCCCAGCGAGATTTTCTGGCCGTCTGTTACAAACATTTCCTCATGGGTGGCGGCGATAACCATGCCTCCGGCCGTGCGGTGACGGGCAATTTCGCTCATCAGAAGCGCGGTGCCATCGCAGTCGAGCGCCGTGGTCGGCTCGTCCAACAACCAGAGCGGCGCATCATCTAGCACAAGTCGCGTGAGGCTTAAGCGCCGTTTTTGTCCAGCCGATAGACGGCGAATGGGGCGATCCAGAAGCGGCGCAATCCCGAAAGCATCAAGGGATTCCATGCGTACTGTCCGGCCCCGCAACGCGCCCCACCAGTCCAGCATTTCCCGTCCGGTCAGCTCCGGCTTCACCGCATCCAGATGGCCAATATAATGGAGGCTTGCGCGATAAACCTCCGGGTCTTCTGCAACCTTTTTCCCTTGCCATGCGATAAACCCCGCCTCAGGCGCGATAAGCCCTGCCAAAACGCGCAAAAGGCTGGATTTGCCACAGCCGTTCGGCCCCATGATCTGTATAAACGCGCCGTCTGTCGCCCTTAAGGACAGATCGCGAAACACAAGCCGCCCACTCCGGCGACAGGAAAGGTTTTGCGCCGTTAGACCAAGTCGTTCCATTATTTCCCCACAAGCCGCATCAAGCCCGCAAACCAGATGGGCTTAACGGGCGCAAGGGAAAGGCTCAGCACAAAGATGAAGATAATCGCCCCAACCATCCACAGCCCTGTTTTTCCTGTTCGTTGCCGAAGGGCGAAGGTAAAATCTGGAAACCGCCGCCGGAGCCATAGACGCGTGATGAAGCTCAGCCCCGTCCAAGCAACCATAACGGTAGCCAGAAGAATCCCAAGGTCCGCGCCAAAGGCCAAAGGCGGTTTGACGCCCGCCAAAAGCGTTTCCCGCATTCCTTCCCCATAAAGCGTATGGAACAGTCCGAAGCTTCCCGCAACGGATAGGCAAGCCATCAGAATGCGGCTTCGGGTCGTCGCGCGGGCCAATGCGTGCGTAACATCTGTGAGCATTCCCTTGAGCGCCTCGGCAGAGAAACCGAAAGGATAGAGCCGCCGGATATCCGGCACGCGCCCTTTTCCTGCCAGAACAAGCTCCAGCATGTCGCGGATGACGCGGGCGCCAAAGGCGTTTTCTATGGCTGTTTTTCCGGCGGCCGCGTCTCGTAGCTTTTCGCGCCAAAGACGGATGGGTTCTTCAAGAAAAGGCGGGACGTCAACTAAGGCGCAGCGTTTTCCAACGACCGCAATCTTGGCCCGCCTTTTGCCCAATCCCATGCGCAACTCCGCATAAGGCAGAGTTGCCGTGTAATGTCTCAGCAAAAGCCTTTTGTCTTTGGGGCGGTCTTCCAGCTCCTCTTTCGTAGGCAGACGCGAGATGACATCAGCATGGCCTTTGCCCAGATTAGCGATTCCGATTCGCTCGAGCCCACGGCGAAGGCCGCTGGGCAGGCCGGCTGCTTTCAGGGTAAAAAAGGCCCGTGCGCCACAGGTAACCGTCACTTCCCGCGTCATTCCTCCTGCGCCTTTACAGGCGGGACAAGTGGTATAGCGTTGCCCGTGGCAGGTCGGGCAGGGTAAATGGCCCCGTGCCTGACAAAAGCGACAGGGCGCATAACGCGTGCCCTGACAGGTATGGCAGGGCTGATGTGGGTTATGGGGATCCTCCCCGCGTCCATTGCAGTAATAACAGAGTTCTCTGCCCTGTTGCTGACATTGAGTGCAAATGACAATGCCCTGTCCACGGCATTGATCACAGGTCAAGCCCCGCTGTCCAGCGCATGTGGGACATACTTCTGTTGCGGCAAAAACAGCTGTTTTCTGAGGCAGAGCAATCTTAGCCTCGATCAACCCCCAGCCTTTTTGCTCATGCGCCTCGATCTCTTGTTCAACTAATCCAATCCAATCCGGCGTGCCTATAAAAGCTTGCTTGTATCCCAGCACTGCCTCCTGCAAGGCCTGAAAAGAAGGCAACGTCTTGGATCCTTTGCTTGCGCCAAGGCTTGCAAGAGTCTTCGCTTCTTCTTCGCAGAACGGGGAGACTTCAATCTGCCCTGTCAGGCTATAGGGCTTTTCATCGGCTTCCAGAATCGCAATATCGCCCGCAACCAAACCATTTCCTGCTGCCAAACGCGCGAGACGCGTCCGCGCACGTTCAGACAGAGGCGCAGGAGACGCAGGCGGAGAAGAAGGCGGCGACGTAACGAGATTCATTTTCAATTGCCCCCGTAAAAGAGCAACACCCCAAAAATTCTAAAGGGACATATACTCGCTTTCCTTGGAAAGCCGAGTATTCGATTCCGTCCAAAACACGCGCTCAGCGAAGCTGATGCGCCTTTTGCGCGGATGAAACTTAAGGGGTTCCGAAGAAACCCAAGTATACAGCAGAACACTCACACATCTTGATCGCGCAAAAACTCAGCGCTCAGCGCACGATTGTCCCCATACGCACGGCCACAGGCGCAGGGGCTATAGTCAGAGAGCCAATCCATGGGCTTAATGCGCTCCGCAGATCGGCAAGAGACGCCGAGGTTAAGGTGAGCGCAGAGGCCTCCACCCCCAAATGGCGCATGAATTTCATAAGCCGTTGGGCAGGAGTCGGCAGCGGCGGGAATATCTCCAGCGAAAGGGAGGCATCTTCATCCAGCTTCAACAACTTGCGGGTTTCATCTAGGGCGACTTCATAGCCGCCAAGGGCATCGACTAGCCCAATCTTAACCGCCTGTTGCCCTGTCCAGACTCGTCCCTTGGCGATTTCTTGCATTTTTGCCATCGGAATTTTCCGCGCGGCCGAGGCATCCGTAAGGAACGCATGATAAGTGCTATCTAAAAGGGCATTGACACGAGCGCGTTGCATAGGCGTGAAGGGCGCAACGGGCATCCACATGCCCGCATTCGGGGCGGTTGAAACGCCGTCCACCGATACGCCCAGTTTTTGCATGAATTGCCCAGCTTCAAATTTTCCCGCCAAAACCCCAATCGATCCGGTCAGCGTTGCGGGATCCGCGATGATCTTATCGGCATCCATGGAAATCCAGTACCCGCCCGAGGCGGCTGTCTCGCCCATGGATACAATAACAGGCTTGCCCTGTTTTTTGGCGTGAATCAACGCACGCCGAATGGTTTCCGAAGCGGCAGGAGATCCCCCAGGGCTGTCCACGCGGAACAGGACCGCTTTGACAGAATCGTCTTTGGCGGCATCGTCAAAGGCTTCGGCGATATCGTCCGCGCCCATGATCTTGTCTTCCATCAGTCCGCCGCCCCCTGGATTCTTGTCCGTGATCAGACCGCTTCCGTAAATGAGGGCAACGGTTGGAGATTTTTGGGGTTCAGGCTTCGTATCGGCATAAGAAAGATAGGTTGCGACATCCGTTTGCTGCGCGTCCTTTCCTGCTTTGGACTCGAGTTCTGTTTGCAGCTCATCGACATAGGCCAGCCGTGTGACCAGCCCTTCTTGCAAGGCTTCCTCATCCGTATAAGGGCCGCGGTCCATCAAATCCTTGACGCGCGTTTTCTCCCACTTGCGGCTTTCCGCAATGCCAGAGGCGATTTGATCCGCCAGATCCTCCGCCATCGCCTGCATTTCGGCTTTTACGGGGGGCGAGAATCCGTCGCGCTGACCGGGTTCCATGAAGGATTTATACTCCTCGCGCTGCATGTAATCGGCGCTGACCCCTATCTTATCAAGGGCGGTTTTGGCGAAGGGAGAGAGAAGGGAAACCCCTGTCAGACTGACAGTTCCAACAGGTTGTAACCAGATTTGATCAAAGGCGCTGGCCAGAAAATAGGCACGATTACCCATCCCGAAGGCCCCAAAATCTGTTCCATACGCATAGGCGAATTTACCGCTGGTGCGAAAACGGGCCAAGGCTGCGCGGATTTCTTGCGCTTGGGTCAAAGTGGGTTGCGCATCGCCAAAACGGGCGACAATTCCCTTCACATGGGGGTCATCTTTCGCCGCATCGATGGCTTCCAGAACATCTAAAAGCGCAACAGGTTCATCTCCACCGGTGGCGAGGGTAAAAGGCGATGGTTCGCTCTGTTCGACAATCGGCTGCGTGAAATTAAGGGTCAGAATGACGCTGTCGGGCTCTGGCGCGGCTTTCTCTTCCGCACGCCACGCCAAAGCGATTCCCGCACCGATCAGCAGAACAAAAAGGAAACCGATAACCGCGAAAAAACGCGTCAGGAATTTCAACACGAGGATACCCAAAGGGAAGAAAGAGAAGAAGAAATTATCCGAATAAGCGCAAAAAGTCACATGGTTTTGCAGCGGTCAAAAGTGAGTGAGTTAGCGCGCTCCATAAAGTGTTAATTCCTGTCGTCCCCCGTGGCCGGTAACCCCCTGCACGCGCCCCAAAAGGCGTGGGGACAGAGGTGCAGATGCGTCCAGAAAAGCCTTTTCGTGGGTGCTGTCCACAAGAACGATCCGACACCCATCTTGCTGTAACGCGATGGCGGCTTCGGCGGCATCAGAAGCTTTCAGGGTTTGCGTCCCCGCCAGAAAAACAAGGCTCGGTTCGTGATAGCCCAAAGTCATAAGCTGCGGGGCGGGACAGGGGGATGTTTCAGTCACCCGCTGCATCACAGCGCGAGACAACCAAAGCTTTTCCAAGGAAGGCAGCGTCGCGCCGCAGGTCATGCCAACAAAAAACAGACTGCCGAGCGCAAGGACGCAAACGCCTGCCCATCGGTGACGCAGAAAAAGAAACAGCCCCGCGCTTTGGCTGAGGATCAAAAGCACGCTCGCGCCGATCGCTTGCGCGTCCCATCGGTCGTCTATGAAAAAGGGCAGAAGCGCAAAACCAACCGCCAGCCCCATACCGACCATCATCCAAACCCCGACGCCAAGCGCAACAAACCAGCGCCGCACAGAGGCCAGCGCGGGGAACCCTTTCAGAAAAAAATGCGCCGTCAGAAGCGCCAGCGCGGGATAAATGGGCAAGACATAGTGGGGCAGTTTGGTCGAAGACAGCTCAAAAACAAGCCAAGCGGGAACGATCCAGCCCAAACAAAAAGCAACAGCAGGGTCTCGCCTATTTTTCCACACATCGGGCAGAGCGAAAAACGTAAATAGCGAAAAGGGAAAAAAATTCGCAAGAAATGCGGCGACATAAAGCCCGGGCGGCATAAAGCCCCTATTTTGCCCCTGCCAAATTTTTGCAACCAAATCATGCCCTGCCGAATGCTGAAAAAAAGCCCCGTGGCTCTGTAACGCAATAACAATAAACCACGGCGAAACCAAAAGAGCGAGCCATAAGACTCCCCAAAAAGGCTTGAGGTTCCTGAAAGGTAGGACATAGCTCCTGAACCCTTCACCGTCTTTCCCATTTTCTTTTTTTTCCATTCTCCGCAAAACAGCAAACCATCCTAAAACCCCCGCCACAGGCAGTAAAATGATTGGGCCTTTGATCAAAATCCCTACCGCCAGTGCGGTCCAAAAAAGAAAGAAATGCCCGATCGTTCCTTTTTTTCTTACAAATACAGACGCCAGCGCAAGCATCGCCAGAGTCACACAGGCCAATAAAGTTGCGTCCGTTTTTGCCAGCCGCGCCTCGGCATTCAGCAAAAAGCAACTGGCGAGCAGGATCGCCGCCAGAAACCCCGCCTCAGCAGAAAAAAGCAGGACACCCAGCGCGGCGGTCGCCAGAACCGCCACGGTCGCGCCGAGGAAAGAAGGCACGCGATAGGCCCAAATCTCTGTCAGATGGGCGGGATTAAGCCAACGCACCGCGACGCTTTGTAGCCAATAAATACCGATAGGTTTTTGATAGCGCGGCTCATTCTGTAGTCTTATATCGATATAATTTCCCGTCTCGATCATCTGCTTGGTTGCTTGCGCGAAAGAAGATTCGTCGCGATCGGTCGGCGGCAAAGACACAAGCCCGGGCAAAAAAAACGCGCAGCAAATCAGCACCAACACCGCCCAAGCTGTCGGTGTCAAACGCCCTTGCCGCGAAAAAAGACGGATTACCATCCCAAGGCCTGATGAGCGTCGGGCGGCATCGCCTCTAAAGACCCCTCATAAATAATTTGGCCTTTTTCCAACACGCAAACAGAGGTAGCCAACAGCCGCGCGAGGCTGCGGTTTTGTTCAGAAATCAAAATGGATAGCCCCTCGTCTTTCAAATGCTGGATCGCGCGCATCACCTGATCGACAATCACGGGGGCGAGGCCTTCTGTCGGCTCGTCCAGCAACAGACAGTCCGGATTGCTCATCAACGTCCGCGCGAGGGTCAGCATTTGTTGCTCGCCGCCCGAAAGCTGCCCGCCTGCTTGATTGCGCAGCTCGTCCAATTTCGGGAACAGCTCAAAAACGCGCGCGAGAGTCCATTTATTTCCGGCCTTGTGCCGCTTGGCCCGCGCGCCTGTTTGAAGATTTTCGACAACCGAGAGCCTGCGAAAAATCCGCCGCTCTTCCGGCACATAACCAAGGCCAAGCCGCGCGCGCTGATAATTCTTCAGCCCGCGCAGATCCACGCCCTTATACATGATCCGTCCGCTTGTAGCCGGAACCGTCCCGATAATCGCCTTCAACGTCGTGGATTTTCCCGCCCCGTTGCGGCCCAAAAGCGCGACGACTTCTCCTTGCTTTAAAGACAAAGAAACATCGCGCAAAATATGCGCCTGACCGTAATGGGTGTTGAGGGTGGAGAGGGTGAGGCTCACGGCGCGGGTTCCTTCTCAAGCTGCTCTTCGGAAATATAGCGGACATCCCGCATATTCCCATGCCCCTGCGGATCATGCGCGGTGATGCCGAGCCATTTTCCCATGAGGATCTGATTATCCGCGCGGATGTGTGTCAAGCCTACGGGAGTCTCCAAAGACAAACCGCTCAGCGCCGTGCGTACAGCGGCACGATCAACGCGTCCCGCTTTGGTCAAGGCCTGTGCATAGGCTTTCAGGGCTATATAACCATACATGGAAGCCTCATCCGGATCCTTTTGAAATCGCGCCCGATAATGCGCGACAAAGGCGCGATGTTCGGGAGTCTGCATGATATCTGCCTCATACCCAAACGTAATCCACCCATCAGGCACTTGGTTGCGCATTTCGCCAAGCTCCTGACGAAAGCCGCCAAAGGGAGTCACAATCTTCCGATTGTCGAAACTATGCCGCCGTCCGCCTTCCCTGACAAAAGCAGTCAGATCTGAACCGAGCAGCCCAACAAAAACGGCGTCTGGCTGAGTCCTATCGACGGCCCCAAGCACGGCACCGGCTTGGATCTTTTTCAGCGGCGCCCATTGGGTTGTCACAATCTGAACATCCGGCTGAAGCCGTGTCAGTTCCGCGCGAAAGGCGCGCTCCATAGACTCGCCCATTTCATATTGGGGCATGACAAACGCCCAGCGCTTTATATGCAGACCCGCCGCTTCACGCGCCAAAATACGCGCAATAACAGTCGTGCCCGGCGAAACGCGAAAGACATAAGGGGGATCATTCGCGGTCAAAAGCTTGTCCGTCGCCCCATAAGCGATAATCAAGGGAGTCTGCTCTCGCCGCGCGATTTCCGAGGCCGCCAACGCGACATGACTGAAAACGCCGCCCATCACGCCGACGATATCCTTGTCGGCGGCAAATTCCTGCATCACCCGCACGGCTTGATCGGGCTGCCCCATATCATCGCGCGAGACGATCTCGATCGGCCGTCCCAGCACGCCGCCTTGGGCGTTGATTTCCTCAAGAGCCAAAGTCCAGCCCTTTTTCCACGGCTCGGCATAATTTGCTAGATTGGTGTAGCTGAGGAACTCCCCGATCTTGATCGGCGCGGGTGCTTTCTCTCCTGCAAGAACGGGACAGGCGATCAAAGAAAAAGCGAGAAGAAGAGAGATAAAGCGCATGGAAACCCTCATGGTTTGCGAAGAGTCAAGATATAGGAATCCGGCGGGAAATAGTTCTTCCCGTCTTTATATTCGGCATTCACGATCACTGGCTTGCCGTCCTTGATCGCCGTTTCGCCAACCCAGACTCCATTGTCCGGCACATGGTCAATCGCGCGAAGCGTTAGCGGCCCGTAAAGACTATCGAATTTCATGCCGTTTAACGTACGTACCAGCTTTTCCGTCTCCGTCGTTCCCGCTTGACGCAAAGCCTCGGCAATAACAGTCGCGGTCAGATAGGCTTGCAAGGCGGTGTACCGCACAGACTGGTGATAGGTCGCGCCATATTTTTCAGCAAAAGCCTTCATGGACGGAGTCACAGGCGATTCCAACGGCAGCGTGCCATTGGTAACGACCCCTTCTGGAATCTCACTACCCATTTGCTCCATAAATTCCGGACGGCCCATATTATCACTGACGATCAGCACATGATCCGACAAGCCGCGCTTCTTGGCCTCGCGCACGAATTGCACCAGATCCTTGCCCCACATCGAGGTATAAACGGCCTCAGCCCCGCTGCGCAGAATCGCGTTAACAACGCTCCCCGCATCGATCTTGCCGATAGGCGTCCAATATTCGGCAACCCATGAAGCGTTCGGTTGGAACGCGGCCAGATTTTCCTTATAAGCCGCGAGATTCTCGCGTCCCCATGCGTAATTCTGATTGATCGTCGCCCATTTCAATTTGCCTTTGGTGGCGGCGCGTTCCGCTATCATACGGTTGAAGCTATAGACCATCGGCCCCGTGCCTCGAAACATCGTGGCATGCCCACTTTGCCACATGGCGGTATCGCTGTTACTGCAGCCGGAGATTTCCAAAACCTTGTTCTGTTTTGCATAAGAGGAAAAAGCCAGTTCGATATTCGCCAGATTGCATCCCGTAAACAAAACAGGATGATCCTGCAAAAGATGTTGCTGAAGGCGCGTGATGGCTTCTTCCGGATTACCGGTATCGTCCACATGATCGAAATGGATCGGGCGTCCCAGCACGCCGCCTTGGACGTTGATCTCAGCTTCCGCAAGATCAAACCCTTGCCGCGTCGGGGTGACGAAAGCCGCGCCCGCCGTGTAGCTAGAGATATCCAGAATCAAAATCGGCTCCCCCTTCGGCGCTTCAGCCCAAGCGGGCAGAGAGCCCAGCAACAGAGCGCTGACAAGCAAGGCCAAACGGATTTTCATGGCAGAGACTCGTGTGAGGATGTTTAAGGGGCTCTTCATGTCCGAGCATAGAAGAGGTACTCTACCAGCTTTAGCCCGCATTCCACAACTGCAGCAAACCTATGTCTACGCCCTGATATAGCGCCGGACTCCAGCGTTGAAGACGGCCCGCGCGATCAGGGCATAGACACCAGCCGCGCCGACCAGCGCCGCAAAGCCCAGCGGATCAAAATGATGCGCGAGGGAGGCCGGAAGCAAGCTGATGAATCCTGCGGGAATAAGGGTGAAAAGCACCAGTTTGATCCCCCACGGCTGAACATGCTGGGGGATGGTTGAGGCGATAATCGTGACTTCAAAAAGTTGATCCGGAAACCGCCCACTCCGGCTAATCCAAAAGGGCAGAGAGTAAAAAACAATCAGGCTAGACACAAAAATGCACGAGGCCAGAAGCGTCAACACCATCAACAAAGGAAGATCAGAAAGAGAGGCTCCGCCAAAGGCAAACCAATAGAAGGGGCCGCTCACGATATCTCCGAGACCGGATGCCTGAGACCGGCTGAACAACAAAGCGGGCAAGGGATGGCGCGGACGCACCAAAAACGCATCCATGCTGCCATCGGCAGCTTTATGCCCGATGCTCCGTACCCCATCGACGAAAAAACAGGCAATCCCCGCGGCACAAGCAGAAATTCATACCATCAATCCCACATCCGCAAGTTGCCAGCCTTTCACCTGCCGAACGGCGCTGAAAAAGACAATCCACATCGTAAAAAACATAAGATTCTGAACAAACATAACAAGGGCCGTCAGGAGGCTTGTCTTCAAATCACTGTGATGGGCGCGGAAATTGACTCGCCAAAGAAAGACAAGAAGATCCATATTAGCCCCCTTCGCTTTGAATACGGCGGAGCAAAAGACGGTTAGCCCTGTCGCCCAGAAACATAAAAACCCCAACCCAGAAAAATTGCGCGAACAGGCATAAGAAAAGCGTTTCCGGACTCCGGCCTAAAACCCATGTGCCTACTGCTGCCAATATGGCCGGAAAAGGCGTGAGCCATACAAGCCCCTGCAGCACAGAAGGATAAAGCGCCAAAGGCCAAAGCAAGGCCCCCAACAGGAAAGTAGATTTTTGCCAAAGCCGCCGCACAGGATCGGCTTGAGGAAGCCATAGCGCCGTCATGCCGATCATAAATTCACAGATATGAAAAATCAGGCTGGCGCAAATGGCTGCAAGGCCAAGCCCCAAAAACGACCAAGCCGCCGGAACATATCCGTCCGCTCTCCATGCGGTGAGTAAAAAAGACGGCACAACCAGCACGCAAAAACGCCCCGCGAAATGCCCGCTCCATTCCCCCAAATGGACGATCCAAACAGGGCAGGGACGAAGGAGATGCAAATGGATCTGCTCAGTTTGAATGTCCAGTTCAATTGTTTTGAAACAGGTAAACGAGCAGCAAAAAACCGTGAACTGCGTTGCGGCAACATACCAAACCATCTGCGCGTAAGTCAGATGATGCGGCGCCAGATCTTCGGTCGGAATCCAGCGAAAAACGCCGCTGTAGGAAAGAATCACAAGAGCGAACAGCAAAAAAGTGCCCGCAAGCGTCAAATGTTCCCCCAAAATATGCCGAAAGCCAAGGCGTGCCGCACCGCTCCATACGCGCAGGGAATGGGGGAGTCTCATGACTCCGCCGTGATATAGCGCCGGACTCCGGCGTTGAAGACGGCCAACGCGATCAGGGCATAGACGCCGGCCGCGCCGATCAGCGCCGCAAAGCCCAGCGGATCAAAATGATGCGCGAGGGAGGCCGGAAGCAAGCTGATGAATCCTGCGGGAATGATCGTGAAAAGCACGGCTTTGACACCCCATGGCTGAACATGTTGGGGAATGGTTGAGGCAATGATAAGAACTTCGAACAATTGGTCTGGAAAACGGCTGCTGCGGCTGATCCAAAAGGGCAGAGAATAAAAGACAACCAAGGCCGCAAGAAAAATGCACGCCGCCAGAAGCGTCAACAGGATTAGAAAAGGAAGATCGGAAAGCTGCGCCCCACCAAAGACAAACCAATAGAAGGGGCCGCTTAATATATCTCCGAGACCGGATGCCTGAGATCGGCTCAACAATAAAGCAGGCAGGGCATGGCAGGGACGCACCAAAAACGCATCGATGCTGCCATCGGCGATTTTGTATCCGATCGTACGCACACCATCGGCAACGAACATAGCACATCCAGCAGCGGCAGTGATAATGCCCAGCATCAGCCCCACATCCGTGAGCTGCCAACCCTTCACCTGTCGAATCGCGCCGAAAAAGACAATCCACATCATAAAAAACATTAGATTTTGAGCGAACATCACAAAACCAGTCAGCAGGCTTATTTTCAAGTTGCTGTGATGGGCACGAAAATTCACGCGCCAGAGGGAGAGAAGAAGATCCATGTTACCCGCCCTCATTCTGAATGCGGTTGAGCAAGAGCCGGTTGGCTCTGTCGCCTAGAAACAGAAAAACCGCGACCCAAAAGAACTGCGCGAGCAGACCCAAAAAAAGCATTCCCAAGTTCCCATCCAAAACCCATGTGCCCGAGGCGGCGAGCAAAGCGGGGAAGGGCGTAAACCACACAAAACCTTGCAACACGGAAGGATAAAGCGCCAGAGGCCAAAGCAACGCTCCAAACAGAAACGTGCATTTTTGCCAAAGCCAATGGACGGGTTCCGCCTGCGGCAGCCATAAACAGGTAATGCCAATCATAAAAAACGACATGTGATAAATGACGCTCGCACAGGCCAAACCGATAAGAACGCCTAAAAACGACCATGATGTCGGGATAAGTCCATCCGCTTTCCATGCTGTAAGCAGAAAAGCAGGCAGCACCATCACACAAAAACGCCCCACGAAATGGCCACTCCATTCCCCCAAACGCACGATCCAAACGGGACAGGGACGCAACAGGTGCAGATGGATTTGCTCGGTTTGAATATCGTTTTGGATCACCTTGAAACAAAAGGGTGACGAGCAGAAAAGCGTAAATTCGGTTACGCCGAGATACCAAACCATTTGCGCGTAAATCAGATGGTGCCGCGCCAGATCCTCTGGTGGAATCCAGCGAAAAACGCCGCTGTAAGCGATAATCAGAAGCGCGAAAAGAAAAAAGTTGCCGAACAATGTCAAGCGTTCGCCCAAAATATGCCGGAAACCGAGACGCGCTGCGCCCCATACGACTCGCAGGGCATGGGTGAATTTCATGCCCCCGCCTCTTGGCTCGCCGTGCGGGCGTAGATCGCGCGGATGACTTTGTCTAGCGGCATGTTTTCAGGTGAAAGAGTGGTGAAAGACATCCAAGAACTTTCTCTCACTGAGTTTGTAAAAGTTGTTGAGATCTGTGACGGGATCCCTCTACAGCTATTTCATATGAAATTAACGGATAGTTTACAATTGTTGCTTAGGGTTAGGCATGAAGCAACAAGCACACCAGAATCAAGGCGTGAGTCTTCCCGTTTCTATTAAACGGGGACAAAACTATTGGTGGATTGCAGGACTTTCGGTTTGTGCTGTTTTCTTTGCTCTTTATCTACCCATAATGGCTCAACATCCTATTCATTTTCCCCTTACGTCTTTTGCAACAACTTGTTTTATAACGCCTATTGTGATCGTCCTATTCGTTTTTTTCTGTGGGAAAAGGGAGGAGGCGGAAATCATTCTGTCTCAAACAGAGATTAGAATTAAGCCTTGGGGCAGGCAAACCATTATTCGTCAAATCTCGGAATTTGATCGCGTCGAATCTGTTGATGTGGTAGCGAGGCAGGCTTGCATTTTTTTGCGCGTGAGAGAAAAACCCGTTTTATCTTGGTGGCAATTTCGTCATGACTATGATGACAAAGTTGGAGACATCTCTATTCCTGTATCATTCACACAAGGAGGCTTCTTAGAAGAATATAAAGAGATGGCTGAACAGTTAGCACGCACCTTAGGATTGAAGTATCGACACGTTAATATCAATCCGTTCACAGGCCGCCCCTTTTAAGAAAAACGGACTAACGGATTGCGTTGCAACGAAACCAATGCAGCTCATACGCCCGCCTCTTGGCTCGCCGTGCGGGCGTAGATCGCGCGGATGACTTCCTCGAGCGGCATATTCTCGATAGCGATGTCCTGAATCTTAAAACGCGACAGACAGGCCGAGACGACCTCCTCCAACGGCGCGACCGCGACATCAACATTCAGAACCAGACGATGCGCGGTTTGCGCCACAATAGACACGCCCGCGCGGGTATAGCCCGCGGCTTCTTCCTCCAACGCCAGAGTCACGGTTTTAATGCGTGCATAATCGCGCCGCAGATCGCCGAGACTCGTGTCCAACACCTTAGTGCCGTGATCAATCAGAATCACGCGCTCGCACACCCGTTCAATATCGTCCGTGTCGTGACTGGTCAAAAGAATCGTCGTTTCAAACTCCCGAGCCAAGGCGTTCAAATGATCGCGCAACAGACTTTTCGCGGTGATGTCCAGCCCGATCGTCGGCTCATCCAGAAACAAAACAGTCGGCTGGTGCAAAAGCGCGGCGGCCAGATCGCAACGCATCCGTTGCCCCAAAGACAAAGTCCGCGCGGGCTGAGTCAAAAGCGGCCCAAGCCCGAACACGTCCGTCAATTTGCCAAGCTGAACCCGATAGGCAGAAGCCTCCACATCGTAAATTTTAGCCAGCAAATCGAAACTATCTTGCACAGGCAGCGTTGGCCATAAATGCGACCTCTGCCCAAAAACAAGCCCGATATGCTGCGCGAGCTTGCGCGTTTCCTCCCACGGCACAAACCCGCAAACCTGCGCCGTCCCCGCAGAGGGGCGCAACAAGCCGCACAGCATTTTCAGCGTTGTGGATTTCCCCGCACCGTTGGGGCCAATAAAGGCCACCTTTTCGCCGCCCTGAATGGCAAAAGACAAATCCCGCACGGCGGTGAAGCTTTCATAGGTGCGTTTCTGGAACCAGCGTTTCTTGACGCCTTCGGCGCGCGTCGGAACCGCAAAAGTGCGCGAGAGGTTTTCGATGGAAAGAGCAGGGAAAGACATAGCGTGACCTTGAATGAATGCATCCTTCCAAAAGAACTCATCCGGAATTTCTTGGCAAGTTTTTTGTTGCCCAACTATCCTATCCGGGTCATGTCCACGCGGCGACGCAGTTCATCGAGGCTTGTTTCCAGATTGAGAACTTTTGCGATCCCATCGGCTACCATAGGGCGAAATCCCTCCTGCAGCGCTTGCGCGCGCAAGGTAGGGCGCGGCGCATCGGCGGCAATCAGGACATCCAGCGCAGGCGTGATCCGCAAAATTTCCGTCACAGCAATGCGCCCTTTATAGCCTGTGCCCCCGCAGGCCTCGCACCCCACAGGGTCGGCGACAAGGGCGCAAGGCTCAAGGGGGGTTTGCATCTCGGCAAATCCAACGCCGCAGATCATCGGGACAGAGTTCGGAACCTTCAAAATCCCGCTTTCCTCTTCGCTTGCGGCCCGGATCTTTTTGCATTTAGGACAGAGTTTGCGCACCAACCGTTGCGCCACAATCCCTGCGATATTTTCGGCCATCATCCGAGCGGACAAGCCTAGATCATTCAGGCGCGGCAGAGCGCCAAACACATCATTGCAATGCAGGGTCGAAAACACCTGATGCCCTGTCATCGCGGCGCGCAGCGCCATTTGCGCGGTATCGTTGTCGCGCACCTCGCCGATAAAAATAATGTCGGGCGCTTGGCGCAGAATCCCGCGCACACCTTCCGCAAAAGTCAGCCCTTGCTGTTCCTGAATAGCGGTTTGGCGGATCATGTCGAACTGGTATTCGACAGGCTCCTCCAGCGTCATGATGTTCAGCTCGACACGGTTGAGGCGTTTCAACAGCGCATAAAGTGTCGTTGTTTTGCCGCTGCCCGTCGGCCCCGTGACCAGCACGACGCCTTCGGGACGCGCGGCGATGAGATCTAATTGCGCCAGCGCGTGCGTGTCATAGCCGAGTTTTTCTAAAGGCAACAACCCACGTCGGTGATCCAGAATACGGATGACGATGTTCTCGCCCTGCACCGTCGGCATCACGGCCATGCGAAAATCGATCGCAGCGCCGCCGACTTGCATATGGAAGCGGCCGTCTTGCATGCTACGCGTATCCGCGATGTTCATTCCCGCCATAATTTTCAGGCGATGTGACAATTCAGGCCAGTGCGAGCGATGCAAGGCGCGTTTTTGCCGCAACACGCCATCCACGCGCAGCCGCACCCGCACGAAAGAGGTTTCAGGTTCCAAATGAATATCCGATGCGCCTTCACGCACCGCATCGGAAAGAAGATTATTCACCAACCGCACGATGGGGTGCTGCCAGCCTTCAGCCTGTGGAGCCGCTTCAGCAGCGGTGCCTTCCAGCTCATCAAGAATCGCGTCGAAATCAGCGTTGCCCCGAGTCCAATTTTCCAAAGCTTCGGCGATCGCGGTTGGGGCTGCAACCAAAGGGAGAATGTCGATCCGGCGCGGGAAATAGCGCCGCACTTCATCCATCGCTCCGATATCTTGGGGATCGGCCATCGCCAGATGCAACAAGGTGTCGGTTAAAATCAAAGGCAGAGCGCGGCATCGGGCTGCCACCGTGCGGGGCAAAAGCAGCATCGCCTCGGGATCCGGCTCGAGCTTACCGCCGCTAACCGCTTGTGCGCCTAGATGCGCGGCCAGAAGCGGCGCGAGTTTTTCATCGCTAAGAAAGCCCAATTTGACCAGAGTCGCGCCGAAACGCTCTTGAGTCTTGCGCTGTTCATGCAGCGTGATGCCGATATGGTCCGGGGTAACAAGACCTTCTTGGACCAATCTTTCGCCAAGCCGTAAGGAGGGTTTATGCATGACTACCACACCGTCTGGCATGCGAAGGTGCCGAATAGGGCCACAAGAGTATTGCGATCCGCGTAAGTTAAAAGATCGTCATACGAATCGCCCGCGCCTGTATAAGCAGGCGAGTCATAATATTGCGTCGCATAATTGTAAGTCGAAACAATGTATTTTGAGCTTGCGCTGTTGCACTGCGCGTAACCGACCGACGCGCTGCAGGCGGCATAGTTTCCGCTGAATGGCAAAGGGTAGGCATTGTTCGAGCTTGCGCCCGCTTGGGCAAAATAAGATCCGTAGCCTGAAGAGCCGTGACTGATAAAAAGAACCGCCTCTTTCTGATTTGCACCGTTGGGCACAGAGACGTTAATGCGTCTGGTTGTTGAAAGCCCTGCCTGACATAGACCCGTTGTTCCCGTGGGCAGCGTGGGGGTGAATTTTACGGTCAGAAAAGGATCCACGCGCATCGTAATCCAGTGGCCCCAGCCATCATGCGCGACCGCATTGGGCAAGCCAAAAGAAGCGAACGGAGGGATTCCAATTGCATTCCCGCAAGAGCCGCAAGCAGCGGCCAAGCCGAAACTTGTGCCCATTCCGCCCGGGGTCGCTGGACAGGGCACGCATCCATTTGCTTGCACATAAGCAGCCGTCGCCAGCATAAGCGTATGAAGATTGCTTTGAGTCGTGGCCCGTTGACTGGCCTGCCGCGCTGCCGTCAAAGCCGGAAAAACGGCCATCAGCACAAGCCCGATGATCACCAAAACGATGGCCATCTCGACGAGTGTAAAGCCCCTTTGTCTGATCTCCCCAGCCATTCGGTCAAGCCCCCTTATACGGAAGATCTTATACCTACGCGTGTATGTTTTGGCAAAGGGGTTTTTGAGAGAGGGAGGGGTAGGGGAAACCGCCATGGTCGGGGAGACAGGATTCGAACCTGCGACCCTCTGGTCCCAAACCAGATGCGCTACCAGACTGCGCTACTCCCCGACGATCCGGTGAGGAGATAATCAAAAATGCCCTCGATAGCAATCTTTGTTTTGTTGCGGGCTTCTACAATCCGTTATGCCTCGGTGAGGGGGATTTCGTGTTCAGCGATATAATCCCGCAGTCTTGCCTTAAGGTCCGGCACACAAGAGCGCGATTTTTGCGCCCAAGAGAAGTGGCACACATGTCTTGGGATGTTTCTTTCAAGGGATTAGACAACATTTTGCGCGTTCCTCTTCTGCCTTCTCCGTTCCCGACTCTACCGGAGGAATCGTCTCCCGTACAATCAGGGGATTGAGTACCGGCGCAAGAGAACGGAGCATTTGGGCCGATAGGGCGCTGGTGAAAACATAATCTGCTGCATCCTCACCTGCCACATGGGCTGTAATAGCGCCAAAGAACTTATCCCCGATAGAGAAGGCGAAGGTGCCTGTACGGTTGACGACGCGAGAGGACAGCAACTGCCCTCCGGATCCAAATTCGTCATAGCGTTGATCCCCTGTGCCTGTTTTGCCGCCCACGGGAAGGAAATGCCCCTGCGCATCGCGATACACGTCTTTGGCTCTCTTGGCCGTGCCGTTTTCGACAACCTCGTTCATCACGCCACGCATGATTTGCGTAATTGCAGGATCCAAAACCTGTGATGGCTGCAGGTCAGGGTCCAAACGCAAGTCAGTTTGGTAGGGGGTTCCTTCGGCAAAAGTAAGGGAGACAAAACGCTCGACCGGCAAGCGTTTGCCGTCGGCCAGAATAATCCCTACTAATTCTGCCAAGGCTCCCGGCCTGTCGGCGGAGCTGCCGATGGCCGTGGCAAGGCTTGGAACCAGATGATCGAAGGGGTAGCCCAGCCGCGCCCATCTTTTTTGGATATGGGCGAAGGCGTCCTCTTCCATCATAATGCGAATGCGGGTGTCCTGCGCGTGTTTCAGGCGAGGACGGAACAGCCACGCATAGCTGGCGATTCGCATGGCGCGGCTTTCACTCAGCAACGCGTGGCGCGACGCGTCCGGATGCACCCCCCAATAGCTTAAAAGCCATAACTCCATGGGGTTCATGCCTGTCAGGTAGGCACGATCCGCAAGGACGTATTTATCGATGGGATAGGACTCATAAAGTTTCTGAAGCCGCGGGAGCGGCACGGCCATCCGCAAGGGATGTTCCTGCATAAAACGCAGATAGGCAGGAAAATCGGCGGTGGGATAAAGCGAGCGAAACAAAACCGTCCGCGCCGTTGCGCCCTTATGCCCGTGGGTCAGCGCTTCATCCAGCCGTTCGGCGGGCGAAAGGGAGGCATAATCGCTGATATAGCGGTTCAGAAATACGCTGCCTTCTTGATCCGCGAAACGTTCCAGATAGGCTTTGCGGCCGGGATCGCTGGAATCGTGCAGCACCTCCTCTTTCGATTGAGCCTCTTGCGCGATCGTATAATCAACGATGTCGCGCATCACGCGCACGAAGACGAGATTCACGGATTTCCGAAAAGCCTCGTGCAGATCCATAATTTCATAATCCTCTGAATGGTCGAAATTATGAAAGACATGCACGCCGCCGCCCGTAAAAAAGGTCTCGGCCGGACTGCCGGAATAGCGGCGATCCAAAGAGGCTTTTAACATCTGCTCAAGCGTCCCCTTGGGATGAGCGATCAGCCATTCAAGAGCCCACAGGCTAAGATCATCGGGCGCGTCGTCGGCTTGATCCTCGAGATCATCGGGTGCCAGTCCTGCATAGCGGCGATGCAATTCAGAAATGATTTCCAGATAGGTGACCAATGTTCGTAATTTCGCGGTTGAGCCGAGATCCAGCTTCATTCCGTCATTCATATCAAACGGCCCGTCAATCGTGTCCGCTTGCAGGCGGATCTTGTTGCTGGTCTCGCCGCGCTCATACAACACAACGCTCCATTTGATTTTGGATGGATCGTTGTCTTTTTTCAAAAGCCGAAAGCCGTAGAGGCCGTTGGATTCCAAAAACGCCGGATCGCTCATTTTCTTCAGAAAATCGGTCACTTGGCGCTGCGCGTCGGGATCAATTGTGGATTGAGCCGACAGATCCAGCCGGTCAATCTCATAAAGTTTTTTAAGCCCCAGCAGATTAAGCAAATGAGTCCGCAGCGCATTCACGGCTTTTTGATCGAGGAAAGGCGGGTCGGTAGGCGTGGGGGCCTCAGGCAAAAACGACAGACGCGCTTCTTTGGTCGCACGGCTCAGCGGCGTCGAGATAACGCCAGCCTCCTCCAACCGATCCAAAGAAGCGTCGATCAGTTCATTCAGCGCGGCGCGATTGGCCTGCAAATAATAGCTGGGGCGGCGTTGGGCGACGATCAATCCCAAAGCGGCGCGATAAATTTTCGCCTTTGCGCGAAGGGCGCTTTCATCTGTTTCTGGCAAAGTTAAGGCTGTCTGCGCGTCCTTTAAATCAATCCCAAACCATGCCCACAGCCCGTCCCCGATGCTGTTGATTTCGCCAAAACTAGGCCGCGCCGAAAGGGGCGTGCTGTTCAGATAATCAAGGACGATTTTTTTGCGCGCCTCGCGCGTGTCCGGTCCGTCCAAATAGACTCGCAAAGACGCCGAGGCGATTTGTCGCAACTTATCAATCCCGCTGCCCGTCTGTCCTTGGGGCGAGAAGCGGAATTTTTCAAGTTGTGTCGCGAGGGTGCTGCCACCCCCGCCATTGTCCAGATGCAAGAATTGATGCCCCACATAGGTAAACAGCGCATAGATAAAACGGTTCCACTCGACCACCGGATTATGCGTGATAGACCCATCCTGCAAGAGGTCGCGATTTTCGATATAAAGCAGCGTGTGAACCAAAAGAGGTGGAATCTGATCGAAATTGTTGAACACATGGCGCGGATAGGAAGCCGCGTAAAGGACCTCTCCATTGCGGCCATACAGTGTCAGCCCCGCGACGCTTTTGGGGTGATAGATGGGGTAGATCCCGTGCTTAAGGAGCGCATCATAGGCAGGCGTCGCCCGCATCTGAGCCGAAACGGTAAAATTATCCGCGCTCAACGCCTTGATATAAAAAGGCAGATAACTGTAGCCCAGTCTTTCATTATAGGGGCCGCTTTTGGGGTAAAACAGGTCGGGATTGGGGCCCGGCAACAGTGTAAAACCGATCTGCCTATCATACCAAGAAAGCCCCTGTGCCTGAATCTCAGACGTCTTCAGCTCGTCATAAATGCCCGCGCCCACCAAGGCGACAAGCCCCAGAAACACAGAAAAAGGCGCAAGCCAAAACAGCCGCCAGAAGAGGGAGGGCTTTTTATTACTTTTTACTTTTTTACTGCTGGATGGAGAGGCACTCATTCTGAAACCGAGAATTTAGGCATTTGCTATGGGGTGGAGAAGGGAAAGATAGCGAATTTGACCGATTAAAGAAGAGGGAAAAGTCTTTTCTCCTTTTACTTTCGTGCATCTTGCTGTAAAGTATCACATATAGTCATTGTTTCCAGGAGGATTTCTATGAGTACTCTGAGTCAAGAATTTTTGACCGCTGTTCGTGTTGAAGTTCAGCGCCTTTCCTGTATTTTTCCATCCATCGCACAGGATCTAGAAGATTCTTTGAGGGTTCCCCAGAAAGGACCCTATCACAATGAAGGGGATGAGATGGATGCCCATTTGGGGCTTATCCTCCAGACTTTAGATGATGTCGTTGTTCGCAATAACTTCCATGCGAGTGTTCCAGACGCTGTTCGCGTTCTCATTCGAGAGATTGCGACAAGCTCAAAGGCGGATGGCGGCTCACATGCTGTGAGCGAAGAAATGCGCACCTATGCGATGCTTCACGATATAGCAAAGAAAGACTGTTTGGCTCTGAAACTAACCCGAGTTACGGGTTTTAAGAATGTTAACCATTTGTAAATATTTATGGATTCTTGTGAGTCGACCCAACAACAACGTGTGGAGCACGCCATGTTCAGCCGACTCGTCGAGACTTTTTGCGAATTAGATGACTTTTGC
>CAIJXG010000055.1 GCA_903824505.1 uncultured Pseudomonadota bacterium
CGAAAAAGGCATCAAAATCTCGAACCAAGAACTCCGTGCCGTCAACATCAAAAAGCATGACTTCCACGGCGAATGGAACTACACCATCTCTCCGTCCCTCGCCGCTTAAACAGACGCGGTTATTTCCTCGTGCGCTCTTACCTGCTTTTGCACAAGACCCATTTCGGCGTTTTGGTGCGCGCGGCCACAGAAGACCGCGAGATGGTTGCGAATCTGGGCACAAACCAGAAATGGCTCTTCACGGGTGTTTTCGCCTTGGGCAGTTTTCTGGCTGGCCTTGGCGGCGCGTTGCAATTACCCCGTGAGAGCGTCAGCCTGTCCATGGACATGTCGATGATTATCGATGTGTTCGTCGTGGTCGTCATCGGGGGGCTTGGAAGCTTGCGCGGCGCCGCAGTGGCCTCAGTTTTGATTGGAGTCGTGCAAGCCTTTGGGATTCTGATTTTTCCGGAAATCACCTTGGTGCTGCTCTTCGTGATTATGGCGATTGTGCTGATCTTCAAACCCTATGGCTTGTTTGCGACAGCGGAGGATCTCGTTGTCGAAAAAGCGCAGGTAAGCGGCGGGGCACTTCGTCCCTCTCCACCGCACTTAAAATATCTGTGGGTTGCGCTGGGGATTTGTCTGTTGAGTCTGCCTTTGTTTGTGGGGAATTATGGGCTGGTCCTCGCCAGCGAGGTTATTATTCTCGCCCTTTTCGCAGCTTCCCTGCATTTTATTCTGGGGCCTGGCGGCGTTGGAGTCTTCGGCCACGCGCTGTATTTTGGCCTCGGCTCTTATGCTGTCGCGTTGCTGACGAAATATATGGCCGTCTCGCTTCCGGTGGCTTTACTGGCGGCCCCTCTTGCGGCTCTGTCTGCTGTCTTGATCTTTGGCTGGTTTTGCGTGCGGAGTCAGGGGATTTATTTGGCGATGCTCACTTTCGCTTTTGCCCAAATGGTCTGGGCGGTTGCGTTTCAATGGTACAGTGTCACAGGGGGCGATAACGGGCTTTTGGGAATCTGGCCTGACGCGTGGGCCACCAATAAAACCGCCTTTTATTATTTCGTCTTGGCTTTGTGCAGCGCGTCTATTTTTACCTTGCGGCATATGATCTTCGCGCCTTACGGCTATGCCTTGCGCGCCGTGCGCGACCAACCAAAACGGGCCGAGGCGATAGGGCTGAACGGGCGGCGCATTCAATGGATGGGGCTTGGACTGGCTTCTCTCTTCGCGGGAGAGGCCGGAGGCTTGTTCGCCTATAGCAAAGGCAGCGTTTTTCCAACGGTTTTGGATATTCACACAACGCTCGATGCTTTTGTGATGGTCTTGATCGGCGGGCTGAATTCTCTTTCGGGGCCTTTGCTCGGCAGCGGCGTCTATACATGGCTGAAAAGTGAAATCAGCCGTCAGACCGAGTTGTGGCGGTTGGCGTTGGGCTTAATTATCCTCGGCATCGTCATGTTTTTCCCACAAGGCATCGTCGGATCCTTTAATCTTTGGGTTCAGAAGCTGAAAAAGATTTGACACATCTTCAGGGTTCTTTATGCCTTACATCAAGCCTTCTTGAAGAGATCCTCATGCCTAATTTTCCCTCCCTTCTGATCCTTTTGCCTGAAATTCAGGTCACCCTTATCGCGCTTGTCTGTTTGATCGCGGCGGCGGCCTGTGGGGCGCGAGTCACGCGGCATATCGGCGTTTTGGCGATCGGAGCTTTTGTCTTGGCTGGTGGATCTCTTTTTTGTCCCGAAAGGCTTAAATATCTTCTGAACGGCGTCCTGCCTGTTTTTGGCTTTGGGCTGCAAATCGTTGATGATTCTTTTGCCCGTTTTGCAAAGGCCATGATCTTGATTGCATCATCGCTCTCTCTTCTTCTCTCTTGGTCGTATTTTGAGAAAGAGGGGACACAGAAAGCCGAATACCCCGTTCTTATTATGTTTGCGACGCTCGGCATGATGCTGATGGTCTCGGCCTTCGATCTCTTGTCGCTTTATGTGGGGATCGAGCTTCAGAGTCTCTCTCTTTATATCCTCGCGGCCTTCCGGCGAGACGAGGCGAAATCCAGCGAAGCGGGGCTGAAATATTTCACGCTCGGGGCCTTGTCTTCGGCTTTGCTTCTCTACGGAATGTCCCTGATCTACGGGTTTTCGGGCAAGACGGATTTTCTTTCAATCATGGAACTGCTTCGCGCTTCGGGTGCCGCGCAGCCGGGCATCCTTGTGGGGATGGTTTTTGTCTGCGCGGCTTTGGTCTTTAAAGTCTCGGGCGTGCCTTTTCATATGTGGGTGCCCGATGTGTATGAAGGCGCGCCGACGCCTGTCGCCGCGTTTTTCTCGGCGGGGCCTAAGATTGCCGCGCTGGCTTTGTTCACGCGCTTTCTGCTTTACCCAATGATGGGATTGGCCGTCCAATGGCATCAGATTCTATTCTTTGTGGCGGTCGCGTCAATGATCTGGGGCAGCTTTGCAGGGTTGGCCCAAACGAATTTGAAACGCCTCTTGGCCTATAGCTCGATCGCGAATGTTGGCTTCATCCTTGTGGGGCTTCTGACGGCCGAAAAACAAGGTATTGAGGCCATGATGATTTATCTGGCCATCTATGCGCTGAATACACTCGGCGCTTTTGCCGTTCTGCTTTGTCTACGGCGGGGCGGCAAGCCGGTCGAGACTTTGACTGATCTGGCGGGACTGTCGAAGATCAATCCCTTTATCACGCTGGCCATGACGATTTTGATGTTCTCCATGGCCGGCATTCCGCCCGTCGCAGGCTTTTTTGCCAAATATTTCGTCTTTCTGGCAGCGGCCAATGCCGACATGATTCCGCTGGTCGTCATAGGTGTTGTGTGCAGCGTCGTAACAGCAACCTATTATCTACGCGTTGTCAAAGTCATGTATATTGACGAGCCCCCTGCCCCGTTCGATCCCCTGCCCGATTGGGGCGTGCGTTCCGTCGTTGGGATCTCTGCGCTCGCGATGCTTGGATTGACCCTTGCGCCCTCAGCACTGTTGCGGGGAGCCGAAAAAGCCATGCAAGGATTCTTGGGATAATGGAATTTATTGTTTTGACCATCGAGTCAACCGCCAGCACAAATGACGACGTCAAACAAGCAGCTCTCTTAGGGGGGCCGGAAGGCTTGGTCATTCGGGCGGAAACCCAACGGGCCGGACGCGGTCGTCGTGGACGCGTGTGGGAATCGCCGGAAGGCAATCTTTATGCGTCTGTTCTTCTGCGCCCCCCTTTTCCGCCGCGTGATTATGGAAAAGTCAGTTTTGCAGCTGTATTGGCGGTCGGCGAGGCTTTAGATTCTTACCTTCCCCCACAGGCGATCCGGCTTAAATGGCCGAATGACGTGCTGGTCGACGGCAAAAAGATCAGCGGCATTTTGCTGGAATCGATTGAGGGCGGTTTGGTCGTGGGGATCGGGATCAATATCCTCCGTAAACCCGAACACGCTCAGTATCCGGCCACATGTTTGGCCGATAGGGGAACCGTGGCAATCAGCGATCAGACTATTCCCGCTGTTCTGAATAGCTTCTTATCTGCGTTGGATCACTGGTACGGGCTTCTGATTACAGAAGGATTCGAACCGCTCCGCACCGCTTGGATCGCCCGCGCCCAAAAAGGGACTTTACGCGTACGCATTAAAGACGCGGATAT
Organism: uncultured Pseudomonadota bacterium; assembly: GCA_903824505.1. Classification (GTDB taxonomy): domain Bacteria; phylum Pseudomonadota; class Alphaproteobacteria; order UBA9219; family UBA9219; genus CAIXLI01. The sequence goes on from CAIJXG010000055.1 coordinate 3,637, forward strand.
CGAGGGGGTGTTTTTAGATTTGGATTCCGATGGTTCTTTGTATCTGCGTAGCCCCGAGGGGACAGAACATAGGATCATCGCGGGAGCCGGAGATGTTCTAGCGAACGAGCAAGGCTTTTCATCGGCATGAAAGAGACAGGGCCCTCGTCTTGCCCCGCTCTATTGCATCCATTGGCGAATGGCAATGCCGAAAGGATTTTCTTCGACAGGGACTCGCACGACGAAAAGAGTCACAATGCTGGGGCTCTGCGCGGTCTTGTTGTTGTTCGTCGCGTCCGTTGTGATGATGGGCATTTGGACAACCCATTGGTAAATCTCATCGGATCCCACGCCTTGATCCACGATCACCGGCACATTGGAGGGGACGGTCGTGCGAACAAGCTGGCTTTCTTTGATAATCTGGGCGATTCTCATTTTTGAAAAAACTTCCGTATAGGACTCCCATCCCTCAGAGGTAAAATATTTTCTTTGGGTCGCAAACTTTTGATCCACGTCTCCAAACCCCAGAGTCATAATATCAGTCACGGCCGTTGTCGTCCAAGCCAGCACCGCACGGTTGGTCATATTGGGCATCGTAAGCCCGACCATCTGGAGCGTTCGTCCCTCAGGCTTGCGGGCAAAATAAAGATCGATAGGCTGGGCAAAAGCAAGAAGAACCAGCAACAGGAGCGTAAGCCCCCCGATGATCCAACTTTGCTTATGAATACGCTTTTGAAGCTGCGCGGCGGTCAGCGTATTGAAACCGAGAAGAAGCCAGTTTTTCCAGATCATCGCTTCGGCGTTCCGTTCGTCGGCACCCATTGTTCAATACTAATGCCGTCGGTGTTTTGAAGCGTTGAGACGCGCACAATTTTCAAATGCAGCATTGTGGTAATTGGCTGAGGCGGTTGATCCCCATCGAATTTGATTGTGACGGGAAACTGCACAATCCATGTATAAACGCCGCCCGCGACTCCGGCTGAACGAACTTCCGGCGCGGCGTTGATCTCCATCGTCACGACCAATTTACGCGCCTGAATTGCATCCAAGAAATTTGCGTCTTTCAGCGCTTGGTTAAAGCTGTTCCAGCCGGTTGTTGTAAAATAATTATTCTGCGCGTCTTGCAGCCGATCGCGGAAATCATGATAGCCAAACCGCATGACATTTCGCGCGGCTGTCGTGGACCACGCGATCACTTGCGCTTGAGTCAAATACGGATCATTCAGCGGCACCACATTGATAATGCGCCCGTCCGAGGTCGTGGCAAAATAGATCGCATGGGTCTTGATTGTCATCACAAGGCCCAAAATACCGCAAATCAAAAAGACGATCACGCCAAGCTGAATAAGGCTAATTTTCAGCAAAACCCGATACCCATCGCGATAAAAGGCGTTGCGGTTTGTGATGGTGGTCAGCGCGTCTTTGACAGCCATGGAAAGTGCCTTCAAATCGGGAAATGGATTTCAGCAAGAGAGGTTGCGGCCCCATATTCTGCCGACTCTTTGCAAGAAGGACAAATTCTATTATGCCGCCCCAAAGAGGGAAACTCAGACAGGCACATCAGGCAAATCCGGCGCACAGGCGGATCGATGGCGGGTTTCTCTTCGGCCGGACGAATTCGTTTCGGCTTAAAAACTTGGCCCTCCGATTCGCCCGAAGGGTAAGGGACGCCGTGAAGAGCGGACAGATCTTCCTCCCGCATCATGCGACTGCCCGGCTTACGCCCAGGCGGCGCGCGCCGAGGCAAGCCCAACCGCGCGGCGCGAGTCCGGATCGCGCCGACCGTTCGCCCCAATAAAACAGCTATTTCCTCGGGAGTTCTTTTGATCCATAGGTCGCGCAGAATGGGATCCTGCGCCTGCCAATCCGCTATGGCGAGGGCAGCCTTCTCGTCCTCGTTAAGAAGGGGCAGAAGAGCGTTGGGATCTAAAGACATCGGGCGTGACCTGCGGAAAAACCAAAGGAAACGAAGAACAACTTAGGCCCAAGTTTACAGACCTTCCGTTAAGGATCCCTTAGGATACCCTAAAGAAAGGGTTAAAAACTGGGGCGCACGACCACCATAATGACAATGACGATCATTAAAAGGGTCGGCACCTCGTTCAAAACCCGAAAATAGCGAGGCGTATGGGTGTTCCGGTCAGCGGCGAAAGCGCGGCGATGACGCGCCAAAAGCGCATGGGTGATCTGCATCCCGAGAAGGGCCGTGAATTTCACATGCATAAAGGGTTCCCGCAGCAACGCGGGTTCCAAAACCAACAGCCAAATCCCAAAGGCATAACTGGCGATCATAGCAGGATTGATGATGAATCGCAGCAGGCGGCGCTCCATGATCTTGAGCGTCTCCGATAAGTCCCCCCCTGTTTTGGCGCTGGCGTGGTAAACATAAAGCCGCGGCAAATAAAGCATCCCTGCCATCCAGCTGAGAACAGCGATGATATGCCCTGCCTTGATCCATTCGATAGACATTGTCTTCTGCTCCTTGGTTTTGATGTCTTGAGGTTTCTATACCGCATCCCGCCATAAGTTAGCCTTTTGTGCCCCGAGCGGTTGCGAAGCTGATGCGCCTTTTGCGCGGACAAAACGTGAGGGGTTCCTAAGGAACCCGAGTATATATATGCCTCACGACGCGTTTTTCTTAGCACATCCCTTCTGTTTTTAGAATGGGGCCCCAATCACGGCGGATTCATCAATGGTTAAAACTGATGATTTTTGGAGCTGGGGATGGGTTTTGGGTGGGGCGAAGAAGGATGTGTGGCATCGAGGGCTTAATAGGGTTGGCAAAGGGCGGATTTTGGGTATGGGTTGGGGTTGCCGTCGGATGCGGCCTCGTTTTTTAAGATTGACTGCCGTTCTTGAAAGCTAAAGCACCGGAGCCAACAGAGCTTCGCGGTAGGCTTCGTCGTTGTGGGCTTTGTAGCGCATGATTTTGAAACGCCTTGGTTTTTCTTTGTCTTTGCTGTCTTCTGGCGGCCGTTGCAAAAGCAGCAGATTCAACGTCATTTTCCGCAGCAGAGACAGATTGATCGCGGCGTTTTTTTGATAACGACTGGTATCTTCGCGGAAGATAACATCCAGAATCCAATGGTTCTTTTCGACCGTCCAGTGCCGTCGAGCTTTTTTGCCCAGATCCTCGGCCGTTCCTTTTTGAGACGAGATGTAATAGCGCGTCTCTATCGTTGTTTTACCGTTCTTTTTGTCCGTCACGCACCCTTCAACGCGGACAATGGCTTGGATGTGCGACCATTGCGGATGGATCTTTTTCAGCCAGTCGAGATCTTCGTACACCCTCGCCGTCCGCTCTTCTATGCGGCCATGGCCAAAGCTCGTGTCGCTGTGCGTATCGGCAGGCAGCACAGAAGGATCGGCGCAATAAAGCCCGACATCCTGACATAGCGTGCCCTGATTGCCTTTCAGAGCCAGCAGATACTGCCCTTGTTGAGCGATGATTTGATCCGCGATTTTCACTTGCGTGCCGGCCGCATCAATCGTGACGGTTGCGCCTTTGATGTCAAGCAGCTTCAAGAGTTCGGGAATCGCCGTAATCTCGTTGCTTTTCTCCTGCACGATCGCATGGCTAAACATAACCCCCGTGCGGTGCGCCGCGACGTTCAGCGTGTAAAGCCCTTTATGTTCTTCCTTCTTTTTCGACGCGCCACGCAGGCATTTGCCATCTATCGCGAGATCTCCAGCGTTTCCCTGCGTCTGAGGGTCATGTCCCTGTGCCCATAGCTCGCTATGCGCCGCGACCAGCTCGGCGAAGTGTTTCGGCTCTATCAGACAGAGGATTCGTTTCAACGTGGAAACCGAGGGAATCCCTTGTTCAAAGGGCATAAAACGCCTGAGCCACTTCATCTGCCCCTTCGCGAACATCTGCACTTGTTCCGGATCCTCAAGCCCGCACAAAAGCCCAACCATCCAGATCAAAAGAAGTTCCGCCACGGATTCATACGTGCACATCCCTTTGATCCCCGAGTCCTCGACGCCGAACAGCCCATCGATCCCTCGTTTCATCTCGCTTTTAACGCGCGTCTCGCACGCGCCACGCCGCGCGCGAGTGAACCCCTTGCCCGTCTTTGCTCTTGCTCCCAACCCTGTGCCGTCGCGCATCTCTTCGAACCCTTCTTAAACACGGATCCGATTCGCTTACAGACCAAAAGGTTAACCAATCGTTAAATCAGCCAGTCGGCTCCTTTACAATTGATGAATTCGCCGTGGGCCCCAATCAACCGCGGTTTGTTTTCTGGCTTCAATCTGTTAGGATGACCCCTTATTCCGATCTTCTTTGCACAAGCTCCCATGACTTCCTCTCCTGACAACAGCCTGCCTCACAGTGATGCCGTCCTTTGCCACGGAGATGACGCCCTGCCGCATCCGCAGGTTTTTCTTGCTTTGAACGCGCAGGGGTTTGTGGTCTGCCCCTATTGTAGCAAGCGTTTTGAGGCTGCGGGACAGCACGATGCCCTTCAGGATTGCCCTCCCCGTTTCTCAACAACGGCTGGAATCGCCATTGGACCTATCCTTTTCGTCATTGCTATTCTAGCGTTACTGGCCGCTGTCATGGCTTCGGGCGGTAGCGAGTTTCAGGTCGCCAGCAGCGCGGACAGGATCACATCGGATATTGTCTCGCAAACAAACTTGATCCGCAGCACCATTACCCAATGTAATTTGCAATATCAGATGGCGCTTTCAATCGGCTCTGTTTCCTCTCAGCCGGATTCCTATCCTACGGCGGCCAGCGCCACGCTGGTCTCGGCGCTCCTCTGCGACCCTTTGGGAACAAGCTCGATTTGGAGCAACTCAACGAGCGCCATTATGCTGCCGCAGCCGACCCAAGGCTTTAACGCATGGCAATATATCAATGCGGGTGCCAGCGGGGGGGGGCGCTGTTTTTGGACATCTCCATCGGGAGCCAATCCTTTGAGCAGCTCGGGAATCGTCAGCGGCTTGACGCGGGCAGCCTCAAAATTTAACAGCGCGACGACCAACAGCAAGACAAGCGAAGTTTTGTATGATCCTACAAGTTCAACCCAAAAATTCGTCGTCTGGATTACGCCCCCTTCCGGCACGGCCAATTCGAATTGCACGATTCCGTAATTTATGCCCATCCGCCGTCTGCCCGAAACACTTGTGAATCAGATCGCCGCCGGAGAGGTGATCGAACGGCCTGCCGCCGCCGTCAAAGAGCTGGTTGAAAACGCGCTGGATGCTGGTTCCACCCAAATTGATGTGCAACTTCGCACGGGCGGCCAGTCTTTCATCGGCGTAACGGATAACGGAAGCGGCATGAGCCGCGAAGACTTAACGCTCGCTCTTGAGCGCCACGCCACGTCCAAATTGCCCGACGAAGATCTTTGGAATATCAACAGTTTTGGGTTTCGAGGCGAGGCCTTGCCCTCCATTGCCTCCGTTTCGCGCTTTGCGGTCACCAGTCGCTCACGAGAGTCGCAAGAAGCATGGCGGCTGGAGGTCGAAGGCGGACGCTGCGGCACGCCCGTCCCTGCCTCTCTGACCCAAGGGACTCGCATCGACGTTCGTGATTTGTTCTTTGCTACGCCCGCGCGGCTGAAATTCCTGAAAACACCCCGCACAGAAAGCGACTATGCACAAGAGGTGATCGAACGGCTCGCGCTCGCCAACCCTTCTGTTTCTTTTTCTTTTCAAGAGGATGAAAAAAAAGCGGTACGTTTCACACAAACGCAAGACCCCACTGTGCGGCTGCGTGACGTCATGGGGGCTGACTTTGCGGAAAATGCCGTTTCTGTTGAAATTTTGCGTGAAGACACGCGCCTGACGGGATTTGCCGCCCGCCCCACGTTCCATGCTGCAACGGGGCGGGCGCAATATCTATTTGTGAATGGACGGCCCGTTCGCGACAAAGTGCTGCTTTCAGCCCTGCGCGCGGCCTATGGCGATTCTTTGCCAAGGGGGCGTCACCCTTTGGCTGTCTTGTTTATCACGCTTCCCTTGGCCGAGGTGGATGTGAATGTCCATCCGGCCAAAACAGAAGTCCGGTTTCGGGATGCCTCTCGGATCAGGGGACTTATCATCGCGGGCATTCGCAGCGCCCTCGAACGCGCGGCGCAATTCACGACCAGTACCCTCGCGCCGCAAGCGTTGGATCTGTTAAGGCCGGAACAACCGCTTGCAATCGGCGATTCAGCGGCAACGCAGCCCCAAACCCTGCCTGTGATACCTGTCGGGCGACCCTCTTATACGCCGCGATTCTTTTCCGCGTCCATGCCCCCACAGGCGCGCATTCCTGAAACACGAGTCACCGCCGAAATCCCCGCGCAGGGACGGCTGGGCGCCGCCGTTGCCCAGCTTCACAACACTTTTATTGTCGCGCAGAACGAAGAGGGCGTCATTATCGTGGATCAACACGCGGCGCATGAGCGTATCGTGTATGAGAAAATGAAAGACTCGCTCCGCACCCACGCCGTGCCTCGTCAACTCTTGCTGGTCCCCGAAGTCGTCGAATTGGATGGTGCCGCAACCCACAGGATTCTGTCTCGCGCGGATCAACTGGCAGAGCTGGGGCTTGTGATCGAGGATTTTGGCGGCGCGATTCTGGTGCGTGAGACGCCAGCGATTCTGGGCCAAGCCGATGTCACGGGCTTGCTGCGCGATATGGCGGATGAGATCGCAGAATGGGGCGAAAGTGACGGCTTACGCGACAGGCTAGAGGCCAGCTGCGCCACAATTGCCTGCCACGGATCGGTCCGTGCGGGGCGTACGCTGACCATCGAGGAAATGAACGCCCTTCTGCGCCAGATGGAGGCAACCCCCAATAGCGGCCAATGTAATCACGGCCGCCCGACTTATGTGGAACTGAAAAAAACAGATCTTGAGAAGCTTTTTGAGCGGAAATAGACTCGCAAAAGTAAAAGTTTGGCCTTCCATGATGATAAGGTGGCCCAAGTATATAAAGGATCGGAGCAAGAAGGTTTGAGAACAAAACGGGAACAAAACAGGAGCAAATGGTGGCTGGGCGCCGCATCACTTGGCCGGGTACGCCACCGTTACATTAGAACCTCCTGCAGTGGTGCAATTCGAGCTAACTGTTGTTGGTGTCCAAAGGGTGCTTCCAAGAGGCCCCCCAGGATCATTGTGGAATGCGCCTATATACTGATCTATGGCATCTGGGGTTGCCACCGCCAGCATAAAAGCTGTACAGATAGCCACAGAGGGGGTCTGAAAATTGATTATGAAGGCTTGAGCTGTTTGATGCGTATAGACTTGCACATATTGGCCACTTTTTGCAGATCCCCACGGCGCTGAGGGATAGGTTGTCGGGGCTTTATTAACGCACGCGACTCCTTGCTGGAGCATGCTGCTGGGAAATAGACCTGCGTTAACGCCAAGACATGTGACATCCGTCCAGTCGAGAGGGTCAAGTTGATTGTTGGCATAAAGAGACCTGTATCCGTTCAAGATGAACTGAAATTCCTCG
>CAIJXG010000056.1 GCA_903824505.1 uncultured Pseudomonadota bacterium
CGACCTCAACGCTATCGCCGCCAAGCTCAACTCACGCCCCAGAAAGAAACTAAAATTCCTGACCCCTGAGGAGGTTTACTTCGCTTCAGCCCCATGCCAAAACCTTGAAACTAAAGTTGCACTTCAAATTTGAATCCACCCAGTATCTCAATGGTTGCTCCGATTTGTTTAAGCGCTTCGAAATCGCCTTTGATGCGCCGAGGTGGAACAAAAGAATTGTCTGGGGTGTCCAGAACTAAATCGCCATCAGGGCAGGGGTAGTAGGCTGGCATCTTTCCTGTCGGCACAATCATAGGGGAGATACTATGTGTACATTTTGTGTGTGTTGCTACGGCAGAGGTAAGCGTAAAGAAAGGCTCTTCTCGTTGTCCTCCTAGGGGTACGACTGTGGCTTGTGGGAAGGCTGAAAGATTTAGAAGTGGATAGGTGTCCGCGAATCCAGAGTTCAGCAAAACATTGGCGGCGGCATAACGCATAAAGACTTTGCCACCTTTATGTCGTTCACCATAGGCTCGGATTAGAGCGAAAGCTGCGTCTACATTGTTTAGCTCTGCGGGTTCCTTATTGCTTGGGCGTGGCAGCATATCTTGCAGGATATTTTCAACCATCGTAAGCGGCTTCTGCTCAATTCGGCAGTTTGCTCCCGTTTTGAAATCTACAGATGGAGCAATGTCCGGATAAAAATGACCGACGAAGTCATGGAGATAACGGGTTGTCTGGTCAGCACAATGTTGTGCCTTTATCGGGTTCAGGCTGTTGGTCTCGATGATGAAATCCGTTGCCTGATAGACGACGTAACGTGCTGGTATGCCCTCATCAAGCAGATTGCGCAGCAGCGATAGCCCTGGCAACAAAAGCGCAGGTAGGCGAAGCGGAGTTCCTTGATCTGATAGCCCAAGGCCCGTGGTGAGAATGATGGTGCCGCTTGTGGACGGCAGAGCAGGAAGAGAAAAAGACACAATGATCCCTATTTTGGCTCCGTTGTTTCAGGAGCCTGAAGATTGAATTGGTAAAACGATGAGAAAACGAGGCGCGATTAAGGGCGGTCAGACTCGCCAGAGCAGGAACGGTGCGCGGGTTGATTGCTGTCCTGCAAGCCTCGATTTATCCAACACAACGGCTTTTACCCCGCGCTTGGAAAGGTAATAGGCGGCGGCTCTCATGATGCCAGCCCCGATAATAACAACATCAGCTTCCGATGGGAGAGCGCGATAGGAGACGCATGCCGTTGCGGTAAACTCATCAGGGCGTTTCTTTTCCATCTTTCTCTCCATTTGTTTTGATTTACGATTCCGATCTTTCTGCGCACACGACAATCCGTTGCCTCACGCGGAGGTCATGCGGACTCGCGGTTCCTTTGCAGGAAGAGCGGGACACTTCAATTATTTTGGGGGGAGGCGTCTCAAAAGGGACGCGCGCAAAAACGAGGCGGCTTTACCGCCAGCAGGACTTCCAAGACAGAAGGAAAGATGCGTTATCGTTTCTCATCCGTCCTTTGTATCATGATCAAATTGTTTTTGTCAAATTTTTTTTTGCAATTTTTTTGCAACAATCCAGCAATCGGGGCGATTCAGTAAAATGACAGAACGTGACTCAAAAACAGTCCTCATCCTGTTGAAAAACTGTATCCATTGCGCGCGATAGTGAACCCATGAGTCAAAAGTTCCAACGCATTACAGAGCCATGCCCTGTGCGTGACTCTTCTGCCGCGCCGCAAATCCCCGCAAAAGCGGGGCATGGGATGACGCGGAAAGGTTGTTTTTAAAAGACAAAATGGTGCGCGGCTACAGAAGTATATATCTCCCCTGCGCTTTGAGCGCGTGCAGGGTGTCTGCAGCAAAAAACACCCCCCGTTTCTAGAAGAAACGGGGGGGTATCTTACGCGACCTCGCGTTGCGCTGAGGATTCCAACGCGGCTTGGGTCTTTTCAGAGTCCAGACGGTCGGCCTCAATATCGCGCGAGGCGGCGATTTTGCGCAGGCGGTTCACGACCGACCCTGTGCCCGCCGGGATCAGACGACCCACGATGACGTTTTCTTTCAGCCCATCGAGCGTATCGACCTTGCCCGAGACCGCCGCTTCGGTCAGCACGCGCGTTGTCTCTTGGAACGAGGCGGCCGAGATGAAGGAGCGCGTCTGCAGCGAGGCCTTGGTGATGCCTTGCAGGACCGCCTTGCCCTGAGCCGGACGCAGATTTTCCAGCGCGGCCTTTTCGTTGATGGCCAAGAATTCCGTCCGATCCAAAAGCTCGCCCGTCAGAAGCGTTGTGTCGCCCGAGTCGGTGATTTCGATCTTCTGCAACATCTGGCGGACGATCACTTCGATATGCTTGTCGTTGATCTTCACACCTTGCAGACGATAGACTTCTTGGATCTCGTTGATGATGTAGTCGGCCAAAGCCTCTACGCCCATCACGGCCAGAATGTCATGCGGCACGGGGTTGCCGTCGATCAACAGATCGCCCTTTTGGATCATGTCGCCTTCTTGAACAGCGATATGACGGCCCTTGGGGATCATGTATTCGCGCGGCTCTTGCGACTCGTCCATCGGACGGATGACAATCCGGCGCTTGGTTTTGTAATCTTTGCCGTATTCAATGCGGCCGTCAATATCCGCAATAATCGCGAAATCCTTCGGACGACGCGCTTCGAACAATTCGGCCACGCGCGGCAGACCGCCCGTGATGTCGCGAGTCTTCGTGCTTTCGCGAGGCACACGCGCCAGAACGTCACCCGCTTTAACGGGGGTGTCGTTCTCGATATTCAAAATGGCGTCCACGGGCAAGAAGTACCGCGCCTCCATGCCATTCGAGAGCTTCACAATCTCGCCCTTCTTGTCATGCAAGACGATGCGGGGACGTAGTTCTGCGCCGCGCGCCTGTTGACGGAAGTCGGTGACCTTCTTCGACGAAATACCCGTCGCTTCGTCCATGACTTCGCTTACGGACAACCCTTCGACGAGGTCGGCATAATGCGCCGTGCCTTCGCGGTCGGTGATAATGGGCATCGTGTAGGGATCCCAGTCGGCCAGTTTTTGGCCCTTTTTAACAGTATCGCCTTCGTTGGCCAGCAGCTTTGCGCCATAGGGCACGCGGTGACGCGCCTTCTCGCGCCCGTCGGCATCCACCAAGACAAGCTCGCAATTGCGATTCATCACGGTGGGGCGGCCGTCGCTGTTGACAACGAGGTTCTTATTCTTGATTTGCAGTTTGGAGTCGAACGAGGCTTCCACCACATTCTGTTCCGCGCCACGTTGCGCCGCACCGCCGATATGGAAGGTACGCATGGTTAGCTGCGTGCCAGGCTCGCCGATGGATTGCGCCGCGATAACACCAACAGCTTCACCCATATTAACCGGCGTGCCGCGTGCCAAATCGCGTCCATAACATTTCGCGCACACACCCATTTCTGTTTTGCAGGTCAGGGCGGAACGGATCATCACCGTATCGATTCCTGCGCGGTCGATGGCGTCGACTTGCACTTCTTCGATCAAGGCCCCCGCCGCCACAATCACGGCTTTCGTTTTGGGATCTACGATATCATTCAAGGCCGAGCGGCCCAGAATGCGCTCGGACAGAGGCGCAATCACTTCGCCCCCATCGATCACGGCTTTGACGGTCAGACCCTTGTCTGTACCGCAATCAAGCTCGCTGATGATCGCATCCTGCGCGACATCCACCAAACGGCGGGTCAGGTAACCCGAATTGGCTGTTTTCAGCGCCGTATCGGCCAGACCCTTACGGGCACCGTGAGTCGAGTTGAAATACTCAAGAACGGTCAGACCTTCCTTAAAGTTAGAGATGATCGGCGTTTCGATGATCTCGCCCGACGGTTTGGCCATCAGACCGCGCATGCCCGCCAGCTGCTTGATCTGCGCGGCAGAACCACGCGCGCCCGAATGGGCCATCATATAGACCGAGTTGATTTGGCCTTTTCCGGTATCGGAAATGCCTTTCATCATCTCTTCCGCGACCTTTTCGGTGCAGGTGGACCAGACGTCGACGACCTTATTGTATTTCTCGCCGCGGGTGATGAGACCGTCCATATATTGCTGTTCGTACTCATCGACCTGCGCCTGCGCTTTCTTGATCAGAGTCTGTTTGGCGGGCGGAATGACCAGATCATCCTTGCCGAAGGAAATACCCGCACGGCAGGCGTGGCGATAGCCAAGCCCCATCATCCGGTCGGCAAAAATAACGGTCTCTTTTTGGCCGCAATGGCGATAGACGATGTCGATGACGTTCGTCACGTCTTTCTTAGTCAAAACGCGGTTGATCGTGCTGAAGGGCAGATTTGGATGGCGCGGCAGAATTTCCGACAGCAACATGCGGCCCGGAGTCGTCTCCACCCGCGTGATCTGTGGGTTACCCTGCGCGTCCACACCGTGATAACGCGCCTTGATCTTCGTATGTAGAGAGACAGTCTTGTTCGCCAAAGCCTGTTCGATCTCGGCGATAGAGGCGAAGATCATACCTTCGCCAGATTCGCCGTCACGCACCATCGTGATGTAATACAGACCCAGAACGATATCCTGAGATGGCACGATGATCGGCTTGCCATTCGCGGGCGAGAGGATGTTGTTGGTCGACATCATCAACACGCGGGCTTCCAGCTGCGCTTCCAGCGACAGAGGCACATGGACGGCCATCTGATCGCCGTCGAAGTCGGCGTTGAAAGCAGTACAAACAAGCGGATGCAGTTGGATTGCTTTGCCTTCAATCAGGACCGGCTCAAAGGCTTGGATGCCCAAACGGTGAAGAGTCGGCGCGCGGTTCAACAGAACCGGATGTTCGCGGATAACTTCCTCCAGAATGTCCCAAACTTCGGGACGTTCCTTTTCCACCATTTTCTTGGCCGCCTTGATGGTCGAGGCCATACCGTAGAGTTCCAATTTGGCGTAGATAAAGGGCTTGAAGAGCTCGAGGGCCATTTTCTTCGGCAAGCCGCATTGATGCAGCTTGAGTTCGGGGCCGACCACGATAACAGAACGGCCGGAATAATCGACGCGCTTACCCAGCAAGTTTTGACGGAAGCGGCCCTGTTTGCCCTTCAGCATGTCAGACAAAGATTTCAGCGGCCGCTTATTCGCGCCCGTGATGATCCGACCTCTACGACCATTATCAAACAGCGCATCCACGGATTCTTGCAGCATGCGCTTTTCGTTGCGCACGATGATGTCGGGGGCGCGCAATTCGATCAGGCGCTTCAGACGGTTGTTGCGGTTAATGACGCGGCGATAGAGATCATTAAGATCGGACGTCGCAAAACGGCCCCCATCCAGCGGCACCAAGGGGCGCAATTCCGGCGGAATGACAGGCAGCACATCCAGTACCATCCATTCAGGACGGGCGCCGGATTCAATAAAGGCTTCGATGACTTTCAGCCGCTTGGCGATTTTCTTGCGCTTGGCGTCCGAGGTCGTGCCAATCAGCTCCTCGCGCAGACGGATTTTTTCTTCATGCAACTCAATGCCCGAGAGCATAAATTTAATCGCTTCCGCGCCAATCATGGCGGTGAAGGAATCGTTGCCATAATCTTCTTGCGCCTTCAGATAATCTTCTTCGGCAAGCAATTGGCGCGGTTTAAGCGGCGTGAGGCCCGGCTCGGTCACCACATAATTTTCGAAATAAAGCACGCGCTCCAGATCCTTGAGCGTCATGTCGCAGAGCAAGCCGACGCGCGAGGGCAGCGATTTCATAAACCAAATATGCGCAACAGGGGCGGCCAGTTCGATATGCCCCATACGTTCGCGGCGCACTTTTTGAAGTGTGACTTCAACGCCGCACTTCTCGCAGATCACGCCGCGATATTTCATGCGCTTGTACTTCCCGCACAAACATTCGTAATCGCGGATTGGCCCAAAAATACGGGCGCAGAACAGACCGTCGCGCTCTGGCTTAAAGGTGCGGTAATTGATCGTCTCCGGCTTCTTGATCTCACCAAAAGACCATGAGCGAATGCGCTCGGGCGAGGCCACCGAGATTTTGATCTGATCAAAAGTCTGCGGCGCGTTTTGCTGGTTAAAGATGCTCATAAGGTCGTTCATGGGGTCTCCCGTTTGTTTATTTCATCCCATTCTCTCCGCCCGTCATTCCGGCGAAAGCCGGAATCCATCGCGAGCGATAGCGAGCATATGAGTCAATAGCCTCGACGCGTTATAAACGGTCGGCATTGTAGACTCTTATGCCGCGCAGACGCGCGGCGATGGATTCCGGCTTTCGCCGGAATGACGGGGGGAGAGTTCTTTTCTTAAAACTCGCCGCTCATCATCCCTGAACCACATCGTTATATAAATCTCTCCATTCAGGATTCATCCGCTCAATTAACTCAAGCTTCCAATCCCGTTTCCATTCTTTAACCGGCTTCTCCCTTACAATCGCGTCCTCAATCCGTTCGTGTATCTCATAATACACCAAGGTCCGCACAACACTATATTTCTTTGCAAATTTACTTCCCTTTCCCGTCCTATGTTCCTCCAACCTACGAAGAAGATCGTTCGTCACCCCCGTATAAAGCGTCCGGTATTTTCCACTCGCGAGGATATAAACAAAGCCTTCGCGTTTCATAACTGACCTCCCCGCTCGTCATTCCGGCGAAAGCGGGAACCCATCGCCGCGTGTCCGCGCGGTACAAAAGTCCAGCCCCCTCGTCTCCAGCCAAACCTTAAGTCCAGAAGGACTCATCTGCTCGCGGTCGCTCGCGACGACTTCCCCCCGCGTGGGGGCGTGAGAATAGAGGTAGGGGTGCTCAAATTCCGACCGCCTCCTTCTCCCTCACCCCACGTCCGGCAATGCCGGCACAGCCTCGTTATCCTGTTCCGGTGCGGCGAGCTTTTTCTGATCCATCTCGACATTCAGACCCAAAGAACGGAGTTCCTTGACCAGAACATTGAAGGATTCCGGCACACCGGATTCGAAATTATCCTCCCCGCGGACGATGGATTCATAGACCTTGGTACGGCCTGAGACATCGTCCGATTTGATGGTGAGCATTTCCTGCAGCGTATAGGCCGCTCCATAGGCCTCCAGCGCCCAGACTTCCATTTCTCCGAAACGTTGACCGCCGAACTGCGCCTTACCGCCCAGAGGCTGCTGGGTCACCAGCGAATAAGGCCCGATCGAGCGCGCATGGATCTTGTCGTCGACCAAATGATGGAGCTTGAGCATATAGATATACCCAACCGTCACTTTGCGGTCGAAGATCTCACCTGTGCGACCATCGATCAGGGTCGATTGTCCCGACGTGTCCAGCCCCGCGAGCTTCAGCATGGCCTCGATATCTGATCCCCGAGCCCCATCAAAGACAGGTGTCGCGAAAGGAACACCCGGGCGGAGATTCCGCGCCAGCTCCAGTGTTTCATCGTCCGAGAGCATGGAAACGTCGCGCTTGTAGACCTCATCGCCGTAGGATTCTTTTAGCTTCGTGCGCAGGTCTGTCAGCGTGGCCTTTTTGCCCTGACGAATTTGCGACTCATAGGCTTCATAAACCGCGCCGATTTGGTGCCCAAGATTGGCCGAAGCCCATCCCAAATGGGTTTCCAGAATCTGCCCGATATTCATGCGCGAAGGCACGCCCAAAGGGTTCAGGACGATATCAACGGGTGTGCCGTCTTCCAGATATGGCATGTCCTCGATAGGAACAATACGCGAGACAACACCCTTGTTTCCATGACGACCCGCCATTTTGTCCCCGGGCTGAAGCTTGCGCTTCACGGCCACGAAGACCTTGACCATTTTCATCACGCCCGGGGGCAATTCGTCGCCGCGTTGCAGCTTCGAAACCTTGTCCTCAAACCGCTTTTTCAAGGCATTGATCTGTTCGTCATAGACTTTGCCGATGGCTTCGATCTCTTCCATCGCTTTGTCGTTTTTGACGCTGATTTGACGCCATTGACCGTGGGTGTAGCCTTCCAGAATTTCATCTGTGATCGGCTTGCCGGTCGGAAAACTCTTGGGGCCGGATTCGGCCTTGTTTCCGACCAACAAGATTTTCAACCGTGCGGAGAAGCTCCGTTCCAGAATCGCGCGTTCATCGTCGCGATCCTTGGCGAGCCGTTCGATTTCCGCCCGTTCAATGGCGATGGAGCGTTCGTCTTTATCCACGCCGCGCCGCGAGAAAGCCCTGACTTCGACGATTGTGCCGGAAACGCCCGGGGGCAGACGCAGCGAGGTATCGCGCACATCCGCCGCCTTTTCACCGAAAATCGCGCGGAGAAGTTTTTCTTCCGGCGTCATGGGGCTTTCGCCCTTTGGCGTCACTTTGCCGATCAGAATATCGCCCGGATTAACCTCCGCGCCAATATAGACAATGCCCGCTTCGTCGAGGTTCTTGAGCGCTTCGTCGCCGACATTCGGGATGTCGCGCGTGATTTCCTCTTGGCCGAGCTTAGTGTCGCGGGCCATCACTTCAAAGGATTCGATATGGATCGAGGTGAAGACGTCGTCCTTGACGATACGCTCGGAGATCAGGATCGAATCTTCAAAGTTATACCCGTTCCACGGCATAAAGGCGCAGAGCACATTGCGGCCCAAAGCCAATTCGCCCAACTCGGTCGAGGGGCCGTCCGCGATGATGTCGCCCTTTTGCACGCGGTCGCCGACCCTCACAAGCGGGCGTTGCGTAATGCAGGTGCTTTGGTTCGAGCGTTGGAACTTCAAAAGATTATAGATGTCGACAGACGGCGCGGAAGAATCGGTCTCCTGATCCGCGCGGATAACGATGCGCGTCGCGTCCATCTGATCGATCACACCCGCGCGGCGAGCGACAAGCGCCACGCCGGAATCGCGGGCCACTGTGCTTTCCATCCCTGTGCCCACCAAGGGCGCATCGTTGCGCAACAATGGCACGGCCTGACGTTGCATGTTCGAGCCCATCAAGGCGCGGTTCGCATCGTCATTTTCAAGGAAAGGAATCAGCGCGGCGGCAACCGAAACGATTTGTTTCGGCGACACGTCTATAAAGTCCACGGCATCGCCGGAGACGGTAATATTTTCGCCTGCCTTGCGCACAATCACATGGTCTTGCGTAAAGTTTCCGGCCTTATCCAGCGCAGCATTCGCCTGAGCGATGGCGAATTGCCCTTCTTCCATCGCCGACAGATAGACGACTTCGGCTGTCACGCGGCCATTCTTGACGCGGCGATAGGGGCTTTCGATAAAGCCGTACGGGTTTACCCGCGCATAGGTCGCGAGCGAGCTGATCAGACCGATATTCGGGCCTTCCGGCGTTTCAATCGGACAGATACGGCCATAATGGGTCGGATGCACGTCGCGGACTTCAAAGCCTGCGCGTTCGCGCGTTAGACCGCCCGGCCCAAGGGCCGAAACGCGGCGTTTATGCGTGATTTCCGCGAGCGGATTCGTCTGATCCATAAATTGCGAAAGCTGCGAGGAGCCGAAGAATTCGCGCACCGCGGCGGCGGCCGGTTTCGCGTTGATAAGATCGTGCGGCATGACGGTATCGATCTCAATCGAGCTCATCCGCTCGCGAATCGCGCGTTCCATCCGCACCAAACCGATGCGATATTGGTTTTCCATCAATTCGCCGACCGAGCGCACGCGGCGGTTGCCCAGATGGTCGATATCGTCGATTTCGCCACGGCCATCCTTAAGATCGCACATGATCGACACGATCTTCAGAATGTCTTCTTTGCGGAGGACACGCACCTGATCGTCCGTCTTGAAGCCCAAGCGCGAATTCATTTTCACGCGGCCAACAGGGGACAGATCATAACGATCCATCTGGAAGAACAGCGCGTTGAACAGGGCTTCGGCGGATTCAAGGGTGGGCGGCTCACCCGGACGCATGACGCGATAGATATCGATCAAGGCTTCTTCGCGAGTCTCGTTCTTATCCGCGGCCAGCGTGTTGCGAATATAGGGGCCGACATTCACATGATCGATTGCAAGCGTGACAATTTCCTTGATGCCCGCTTTTTCTAAAGACTCCAGCGAATCAGCGGCGATTTCATCACCCGCTTCGAATAGAACTTCGCCTGTCGCTTCATCTACAATGTCTTGAGCCAGATAATGGCCAATCAAAGATTCTGGTTGAACCAGAATTTCCTTTACACCCTGCTCGATCAACTTAGCAATTGCGCGGACCGTCACCTTGGTTCCCAATTCAATCAGAACCTTCCCCGTCTTGGCGTCCACCAGATCTGCCAGAAGTTTCTGACCCTTGAAGGCTTCGCCGTCAAAGGCTGTCGCCCAGCCATTCTTGACGTGCTTATAGCCAATCGTGCCATAGAAGGAGCCGAGGATCTCTTCCTTCGTCATCCCCTGCACTTCCATCGGCTGCAGAGTCTTCCCTTCTTTTGTACGCTTGGCGCGGAGCTTTTCCGTTTCCGCGCTGTCCAGCGCGTACAAAAGCGAGGTCACGGGAAGCTTGCGGCGACGGTCGATGCGCACATAAACAAGGTCTTTAGCGTCGAATTCGAAATCAAGCCATGACCCGCGATAAGGGATCACACGCGCAGCGAACAGATACTTGCCGGAAGAGTGAGTCTTGCCGCGATCATGATCAAAGAAAACGCCCGGGCTGCGATGCATCTGGCTGACGATCACGCGCTCGGTACCGTTCACGATAAAGGTGCCGTTTGCCGTCATCAAGGGCATGTCGCCCATATAAACATCTTGCTCTTTAATATCGCGGATGGATTTCAGACCCGTATTTTCCTCGACATCAAACGAGGTCAGGCGCAGCGTGACCTTCAGGGGCGCGGCAAAAGTGGCGCCGCGCTGTTGGCATTCCTCAACATCATATTTGGGTTGTTCCAGCTCATAGGACAAAAAGTCCAGAACGGCACGGCCCGAGAAATCCGACAACGGAAAGGCGGACATCAAGACATCTTGCAGCCCCTTGCGCTCGCGCTTCGCAACGGGGATATCCATCTGAAGAAACTCGTCCCACGAGCGACGCTGAATCTCGATGAGATTCGGCATTTCAGCGATTTCATCGATGGTTCCAAAGCTCTTGCGGATTTTCTTGCGGCCTGTGAAAGTCTTGCTTGGGTTAATGCTGATCGCTGCGCCGATGGTCGCCATGCTGCCCCTCAAAGCTGGGTCCCGCCGCGCGGGACTTTATGTGTGCGCCAAAGGAAAAGCAAAATCGCCCCACCGAAAACGGAAGACTTCCTCCCGTCCGTTGAGCGACATTCCCTTGGCAAATTGTGGGCGCACTATGGCGAGGTAGGGAACAGATTGCAAGGGGAAAATAGCAAGAAAAATAGAAAGGGCGCGATCTTGCGGATTTTCAGGGCAGTTCTGTTAGAAGGGCCCCCACGGGCAACCTCAATCCGCGCAACAAAGACGCCCCATCGGTCGCTGCTTTCCCTGCGCGTTGTAGGCGAGTCAGACGCAGGGCGTCTTGGCCGCAGGCGACGGTAAAATCTTCGTCCAGCAGAGTGCCCGCTGCGCCCGAAAGAGGAAGAATCTGGGCCTCGATAATTTTAATACTTTCGCCCTTGAGGGTAAAGCTGCAGCTCGGCCACGGAGTCAGGGCTCGAATTTGGCGCTCGATCTCGGTAGCAGGCCGAGTCCAATCCACAATTCCATCTTCACGCGTTAATTTGGCGGCGTAGGTCACGCCTTTTTCAGGCTGGGCCTCAGGCTTTAACCTCCCGTGCGCCAGATCCTCCAAGGTTTGCCCAATCAACCGCGCCCCAAGAACAGCCAAAGAATCATGCAAAGTTTGGGCCGTTGTATGGGGCGTGATTGGAACGGACTCTTTCAAAAGCATGGGGCCGGTATCTAACCCCGCCTCCATCTGCATAATTGTGATGCCCGTTTCAGTATCGCCCGCCAAGATTGCGCGTTGAATGGGGGCAGCGCCGCGCCAACGGGGCAGCAACGAGCCGTGAATGTTCAGACACCCATGCCTCGGCGCGGCCAAAATCGCTGGAGGCAAAATCAGCCCATACGCGGCCACAACCGCGACATCAAGCTGCAGCGCGGCGAATTTTTCGGCTTCGATCGGATCGCGGAGGCTTTTGGGCGTGTGGACGGGAAGCCCATAGGCTTCAGCCGCGAGATGCACGGGCGTTTTCTGCAGCTGATGCCCCCGCCCTGCTGGCTTGGGGGGCTGACAATAAACAGCGGCAAGACTGTGCCCCCCTTCTTGCAGCGCCCGCAAAGCGGCCACCGCAAAAACCGGCGTTCCCATAAAGGCAAGACGAAGGGGAGATTGGGACAAGGGGACCTCGGAACAAAAGAAGTAACGAAAAGGGGCATTTTTGTCACTTGGTGCTTTAAGGGCTTTGTTCTTCAGGACTTTTACCTTTTCTTCATTGTAATCAAGTATAATCGGGGTACAGCGCAGAGGAAAGTTGAGATGACTAAACCACATGAACGAAAAGGAGCGGTGGGCAAAAAAAGGTATTTAGACCTTAAATTGGGTCAAGCCCCCCTTCTCGCTGAAAGAGAGCTGGGGGGAGGTTTAAGAAATTCCATCGAAAATAAGAGGCCCGTCGAAGACACCTTGCCTGATATAGGAGGGTATAAGGAACCAAATGCTCAAGAAATTCTTCAAGCCATTCAAAACTTTCAAGAAAATAAAGACACGGTTGGCGTCAATGGAGAAAAGCCAGCAGTGCCTCTCATCACATTTAAAGAAATTGCAACCCTTGCAGTAGCTGTAATTAGAGGTGACATCAGAGAAGGCGAGCCGAAACAAGAAAACAACAACAAGATGTCAGCTCCTCAAAAAAATCAAGAAATATATATGCCAACTCCGGTAATAAATGTGCAGATTTTAAACCATGATTTCTAGGGGTATTTCTTGAAAGGTCAAAGCAGTACCACTTTCTGACAGGCCTATTCAGAGAACGAAGCTAATCGCATGAAAAATCTTGTCATACCGGCGAAAGCCGGTATCCATCGCCGCGCGCATGCCCCGTGCTCCGACACGGGGTCTGCGCGGCGTAAGAGTCATTCATAAAGCATGGTTTTGTAATGCGTTGAAATTGTTGACTCATGTGCTCGCTATCGCTCGCGATGCATACCGTTTTTTAACGGTATGACGGCTATTTTTGTGTCGTGTTTTGTCGTTTTACTGAATCGCCCTGCCTTTCTGATTTCCAAAAACCCCAAGCGTGAAACCCCTACAACAAATGGCCCTCTTCTTGTTTTAATCCCTTGTCGATTTTGCGCAAAATGATATCCCGTTTGAGTTTTGAGATATGGTCGATGAAAAGCCCCCCATTCAAATGGTCGATTTCATGCTGGATACATTGGCTTAGGAGATCTTCGGCCTCCAGCTCGCGCGGCTTGTTGGCTTTATCCAGATAGCGGACGCGGATTCGGCGGGGACGAGTCACTTTGGCATAATGGCCCGGGAGCGATAGGCAGCCTTCTTCGTAAGTATAGGTCTCATCCGGGTCGCGCCACATAACTTCCGGATTTGCCATAAAAAGCCCTGTTTTTCCGTCTCTATCCTCCGACAAATCCGCCACAATGACTCGCCGCAACACGCCAACCTGCGTGGCGGCAAGGCCGATCCCTTTGCCCTTATACATCGTCTCGAGCATATCCTCCATCAGCCGCACGACTTTGGAATCCACAGACGCAACGGGCAAGGCGGTGCGCCGCAGCACCTCGGCGGGAAAGGTTTGAATGGGAAGGAGCATGGGTCAGGACTCCCCTTCTTCATCGTCGATTTCGAAATTGCCAAAGACGGTCTGAACATCGTCATTGTCTTCCAGCGCATCGACTAATTTCATTAAAGTTTGTGCCGCCTCTCCCGTAACGGGAGTCAGCGTGTTGGGATGCCATGTCAGTTTCGCGCTTTCCGAGTCGCCGAATTTTGCCTCGAGCACGTCCCGTACCGCGCCGAAGCTCTCAACGCTGGCGGTGACGATATGTCCAAAATCCCCGCTGTCGACGTTATCGCCTCCGGCATCGATCACGGCTTCCAGCATGGAATCGGCGCTCGCCGCCGTCTTTGGAAAACCGATTTCGGCCACGCGGGTGAACATAAAGGCAACCGAGCCGCTTTCGCCCATTGATCCGCCTTGCTTCGAGAAAATCGTTCGCAATTCGGCGGCGGTGCGATTGCGGTTGTCAGATAAAGCCTCGACGATCAAGGCGCATCCGCCCGGCCCATAGCCTTCATAGCGAATTTCTTCATAATTCGCGCTGTCAAGCGCGCCGGGCAAGGCGGCCTTAATCGCGCGGTCGATTCGATCGCGGGGCAGATTGTTCTTCCGCGCTTCGGCAATCGCCGCCCGCAAGCGGGGATTAAAGGCAGGATCGGGCATGCCTTGCTTGGCGGAAACCGTGATTTCCCGCGCGAGTTTGCTGAAAATCTTCGCGCGTTTTACCTCAGACTTTGCCTTTTGATGCATAACGTTTTTGGCGTGGGAATGACCGGCCATTGGAAGAGCCTCTTGAAAAAGGAAAAAGATTAGGCCCAATCTCTGCAGAGGATAGGGGGGATTCAAGACCCCCTTCTTTACTCACTGGGTGTAGGGGTAACTACAGCACAAAGCTTTTTGCCGTTCAAGAGCCGCACGAGTATGCCGCACGAGTATAGGCGGTTTTCACTGCATTGCCCTGTCTGGGTGGCATTTTGATTGCGATCAAGCATTTTGGCTGATATCAAAAGGATCCTCTCTTCTTCGCTTCATCCCCCATGCGCGTTTTTTCTTTTCTGTCTGTGGCCTGCGCCCTCGCGCTGCTGAGCGCCTGCGCCGTGGGGCCTGACTTTACGCCCCCCGCGCCGCCGGAGGCGGGGTCCTATGATTCTGAATCCCTTTCTGCGGTCACGGCAGATGGTGCGCAGGAAGTGAAAGAAGGGAAGCAAATTGAGTCCAAATGGTGGGCCGCGTTTCATTCGGCAAGCCTCAACGCGCTTGTGGATCGGGCGCTTCAACGCAATCCGGATCTAGAGACGATGCAGGCGCGGTTACGCGGGGCTGAGGCGGCGCGGGCGGCCGAGGAAGCTGCCCTGTTTCCGACTGTTTCGGGCGGATTCTCGTCTCAGCGGCAGAAAACATCGGGCGCGTCGAACGGGGGCTTGTTTCGGGGATTTACCTATACGCTTCATGACGCCTCGGTCGGCGTGTCGTGGGGGCTTGATCTTTTCGGCGGGACTCGCCGCGCGGTCGAAGGGCTGGACGCTCAAGTCAACCAGACTCGTTTCGAGGAGCAAACCGCCCGTCTGGCCTTGATCGCGAATGTTGTCACGACGGCGGTTCAAGAGGCCGCCCTGCAAGAGCGACTCAAAGAAACCGAATCCCTGATTGCGGATCAGACTCAGATTTTGAAGATTGTAACGGCTCGTTTTGATGCGGGTTCTGTGCCTAAAGGCGCTGTAACGTCTCAACAAAGTGCTGTGGCTGCGGCCGTGGCTACCTTGCCGCCTTTGAAAAAACAAGAAAGCGCGACGCGCCATGCTTTGGCCGCTTTGACAGGCGATATGCCGAATGCGCGGATGGGCGCGACGCTTCGTTTGGACGACCTTACGCTGCCCTCCACACTGCCCTTGACGCTTCCCTCTCAGCTTGTCGGGCAAAGGCCGGATATCCGCGCCGCGCAAGAGGATCTCCATGCGGCCAGCGCCGCGATCGGGGTGGCTGTCGCGCAGCGGTTGCCTCAAATCACGTTGTCGGCGGATGTCGGGTCGATGGCCAACCGCTTGGCCAATCTTTTTGGTCCGGGCGGCGGATTTTGGAATTTGGGCGCGAATGCCAGTGAGGTTTTGTTCGATTCAGGCGCTCTGGCTAATAAAGAAGAAGAGGCGCGCGCGGCCTATGATGCCAGCGCGGCGCAATATAAAAAGACGGTTCTGGCGGCTTTTCAGAATGTCGCGGATTCCTTACATGCGCTGCATGCCGATGCGGAAAGTCTGAATGCTGCGCAAGAGGCAGAACAGGCGGCGGCTGAAACGTTGACCCTCACGGAAGTGCAACAAAAAGCGGGGGCGATTTCCGAGGATAGCGTTCTGGCCGCACGTGCTGCGCACAGCCAAGTGGCGCAAGATCTGACACAGGCAAAAGCCCAACGACTCGCCGATACAGCAGCTTTGTTTGCGGCTCTGGGCGGCGGTTTAAACGCGGATGACGGGAAGGACTCGCAGTGATTAAACGCATGCTCTTGATGCTTTTGGCTGTCACGCTGCTTATCGGCGGGCTTTTGGGGTTTAAAGTCGTCGGCGCGATCAAGACAAAAGAATTTTTGTCCGCGATGCCCGAGCCGCTTCAAACCGTCTCGACCCAACCCGTCGCGATGCAGGATTGGACTCAGACTCTTGAGGCTGTCGGCAGTTTCCGCGCGGTGAATGGCACGGACGTTTCGACGGAAATTCCCGGGATTGTGGATGCGCTGTCTTTTGAATCGGGCGCAGAGGTCCAAAAAGGCGATGTCCTGATCCATTTGCGGGACGCGGATGATGTCGCGCGCTTGCAGGCTTTGGAGGCTTCCGAAAAGCTTGCGGTTCTGACCCTCGCGCGGGATGACAAACAGCGTCCCGCCCATGCGGTCAGTCAGGCGGTTTTGGATACTGATCGTGCCACGCTTGATTCCGCGACGGCTTCGGTTGCCGCGCAAAAAGCGATGCTCGAGAAAAAGACCATCCGTGCGCCCTTTACGGGACGGTTGGGCGTCCGGCAAGTGGATATCGGGCAATATGTGACGGCAGGAGCGCCGCTCGTCACGCTTCAGCAACTCGACCCGCTTTATGTGGATTTCACGATTCCCGAACAGGATCTTGCTCATTTGTCTCAGGGGCAAAAAGTCACAGCGCGCACGGACGTCTTTCCGGCTGAAAACCTCGACGGGGTGATTGCCGCCCTAACGCCGCGTGTCGAGGAGTCAACCCGCACCGTCCAAATCCGCGCAACTTTTGCCAATCCCGCTCATACGCTTTTGCCGGGCATGTTTGCTCGCGTAACGGTCGCGCTGGGTGGGCCGCAACAACGTATGACTCTGCCCGGCACGGCGCTGACTTATAATCCCTATGGCACGACCCTCTTCAAGGTTGAGCCGAAAGACGGCAAGCCCTTTGCCAAGCAAGTCTTTGTCACAACAGGCCCCACGCGCGGCGATCAGGTCACGATTCTCTCGGGGGTTCAGGCGGGGGATGAGATCGTCACCTCGGGCCAGATGAAACTCCACACAGGGACGCCCCTGATGATCGACAACACGCTTGCCCCCAAAAACGATGCCGATCCGCATGTCGAGGATCGGTAGAAAGATAAAAAAGCCTATCTCATTTTTCTTGCTTCTATGTGCAAGAGGGCCTATAGGCTGTGGCGTTCTTTGATGTCAAAGAACACGCTGGCATAAGGTCAGCGACGGAAGGATTCAAAAGGATCACGCGGCCAAGGCTTTCAGCCCGTTCCTGACATTGGCTCTTTCCGGTTTTTATCAAAACAACCGCTCCGGCGGTTTCAAAGCGAAAGCCTGCGGGACTCATGTGCCCGCTGTTCCCAAGAAAGAGACAATCAATGGCACAAAGTGCAACTCAAAAACGCGCCGAGAGTGCGCAAGCTCCTGTTTCCTCTGGCGAAAGCTTCGCCGAAATGTTGGAAAGCTCCCTTGGCGCCAAGGGCGGTTTTGAAGGCAAGGTTGTTAAGGGTCTTATTGTCGATATTGATGAAAAGAACGCTTTTGCCGTGATTGATGTCGGCGGCAAATCCGAAGGGATCGTTTCCCTGCGCGAGTTTGACACGAACGGCGAGCCTGCCCATCTTAAGGTCGGGGACATCGTTGAAGTGTTCCTCGAACGGATGGAAGGCCGTGATGGTCAAGCCTCTTTGTCCCGCGAAAAAGCCAAACGCGAGGAAAGCTGGATCCTTTTGCAGCAATCTTTCGAACAGCAAAAGCATGTGGTCGGCATCATTTTCGGCCGCGTCAAGGGCGGCTTTACGGTCGATCTGAACGGCGCGACCGCGTTTTTGCCCGGCTCGCAAGTGGATATCCGCCCTGTGCGCGATGTCACGCCCTTGATGGGCACGCCGCAACCCTTCTTGCTTTTGAAAATGGATCGTTTGCGCGGCAATATTGTCGTTTCGCGTCGCGCCGTGCTGGAAGAAAGCCGCGCCGAAGCGCGGACCGAGCTGGTCTCGAGCCTCAAAGAAGGCCAGATTCTGCAAGGCGTTGTCAAAAACATCACCGATTACGGCGCGTTTGTGGATTTGGGGGGCGTGGACGGTTTGTTGCATGTCACGGATATCGCATGGCGGCGCGTCAACCACCCGTCCGAAGTTCTGCAAATTGGTCAACAGGTCAATGTGCAGGTCATCCGCTTCAACGCCGAAACCCAGCGCATCAGTCTGGGCATGAAGCAGTTGGAAACCGACCCGTGGGAGGGAGTGGCCGCCAAATATCCTGCGGGTCTGAAGATGAAAGGCCGCGTCACGAATATCACCGATTACGGCGCGTTCGTGGAGCTGGAGCCGGGCATCGAAGGCCTTGTGCATGTCTCTGAAATGTCTTGGACCAAGAAGAACGTCCATCCGGGCAAGATCGTGTCGCAGAGCCAAGAAGTCGATGTCATGGTTCTGGACATTGATATGCAAAAGCGCCGCATCAGCCTCGGCATCAAGCAATGCGCCGAGAATCCTTGGACTCAATTCCGCGCGTCGCATTCCATCGGCAGCACGCTTTCGGGCGAAATCCGGAACATCACCGAGTTTGGCCTGTTTGTCGGCCTGTCGGGTGAGATCGACGGCATGGTTCACATGTCGGATCTGTCTTGGGATCTTTCGGGCGAAGAGGCGATCAAAGCCTACCAAAAGGGCCAGATGGTTGATGTCAAGGTCTTGGACATCGACAGCGAAAAGGAACGGATTAGCCTCGGCATCAAACAGCTGGGCAGCGATCCGCATGAAGGCATCTCGGTCAACTTCAAGAAGGGCGACACGGTCACCTGCACCGTCAGCGCGGTTCAGGAGAACGGCATCGAGGTGACGCTAGGTGAGGAAGCGAATGCGTTTACAGGCTTCATCAAGCGCGGCGATTTGGCGCGGGATCGGTCTGAGCAGCGTTCGGATCGTTTTGCGGTCGGCGAAAAAGTCGATGCCAAGATTACGAGCGTCGAGAAGGCCAATCGTAAACTCGGCCTGTCGATCAAAGCCCGCGAGACTGAAGAAGAGAAGAAGGCGATGGACGAATATGGATCCTCGGATTCAGGCGCGTCTCTTGGCGATATTCTCGGCGCCGCCATCAAGAAGGCGCAGAAGAAGGAAGACTAACCTTCTTTAGGGCTTATAAGAACCGATCGATGTAGGATTGTGATCGATTAAAGAGGGTGCGGGTTTCGACAGGAATCCGCGCCCTTCTTTATCAGCCAAAAGATCAGGAACAGGGTCTTATACCGCACCACGTCCTAAGTTAGCCTTTTGTGTCCCGAGCGGTTACAACAGGATTGCCGCGCGCCGGATATGAAAAGATGAAGCAAAACAACGACTCGGCCCGGCCAGTGGCAATCCTGTCGCAGAGCGAGTTTTGTCGAGCAAAAAGTTTAACCTGTAACGTCTCGCAGTATAACGCATGCGCTTCTTTGTTCTCTGTGTGTTTGTTGCTCTTTGGGCTTCTGTCCTTCCAGCCTTTGCAGGTCAGGCGGAGGTCAAAGACATCGCGCGACAAAACAACTGCCCGCCGAAAAAAATCGACGTGCAGCACAATGCCTTGGGCGAGAATGGCCGCACGCTTTACCGCGTCACCTGTATTCTGCCCAAAGTCACTGAAAAAGAAGACGCCCCGCTCGACGCGCTTGTCATCGCCTGTACAGGCTCTTTGTGCGAGCTTGTGCGTCCGGCCGAAGGGGAAAAGAAATAGGGGGTTTCTGTTGCCCGGCACCCCCCGAGCCGCGCATTGTGCGAACTACCATCCTTCCGCGAAGCGGAGATCAGGCAGCCATAGCAACAGCGCTCATGTCAACATTGTCGTTGGCATTTATGTTTTTGACCCGATAACGGCGGAATCATGCCGGGAAAAGACCTTATCTTTACTACGCGCGTCGATCCTGTTTCGCCCCCGCCTCAAAGCCCGACATTGATCCGGCTCTGGGGTGGAGGCGCCGGGTACCGCCCCCGGGTCCGCAGCGTCTATTCCACAAGGCGTTTATCGCCATAGTCGGAAAACCGACTCTTCCCTTATAGCATAAAGAGCCTTGGGATGCACGTGAATTACGCGCTATACGCTCTCTGCCCCCGCTTGCAGCCCATAAAGCCGCGCATAGACTCCCCTTTGTCCTAGAAGCGCAACGTGAGTTCCTTGCTCGACGACGCGGCCATGCTCTAAGACAACGATCAGATCGGCATCGACAATAGTGGAGAGGCGATGGGCGACAACCAAGGTCGTGCGTCCCTGTTGCAAAGTCTTCAGCGCCTCTTGCACTGCGCGTTCCGAGGTGTTGTCTAAGGCAGAAGTCGCCTCATCCAACAGCAAAATCGGCGCGTTACGCAGCATAGCGCGGGCAATGGCGATGCGCTGTCTCTGCCCCCCCGACAATTTGACGCCCTGTTCCCCCACTTGCGTATTATAGCCGTAGGGCAGGGCGCGGATAAAGGCGTCGGCCGAGGCCGCCTGTGCTGCTTGTTCAACTTCTGAATCCGAGGCGTCGGGTTTTCCATAGGCGATATTCGCCCGAATGGTGTCATCAAACAGAGCCGTTTCTTGCGAGACCAACGCGATCCGTCGCCGCAGGCTTTCCAGCGTGACATCCCGCACATCAACGCCGCCAACCCTCACGCACCCATCATGGACATCGTAAAAACGCGGAATCAGGTTAATGAGGGTTGATTTACCCGACCCCGAGGCGCCCACCAGCGCGACGGTTTTTCCCTGCGGCACATGCAGCGTCACGCCATTCAGCGCCCATGCTCCATCCGCATAGGCAAAGCGCACATTCTCAACGGAAAGACTGGCCATAGCCCCGTCCAGAATTTTTGCCTCAGCCCTGTCCGTGATCGAGGGCGCAATATCCAGAATCGCGAACACGCGATCCGCCGCCGCAAATCCCCCCTGAATCTGGGCATTGACCCGCCCCATGCGCTTCATTGGATCATAAGCCAGCACGAAAGACGCGATAAAAGCCACCAAATCGCCCGGGGTGCTTTGGCCTTTCTCGACCTGCAGATAGCCGTACATAATCAAGGCGGTAATCGCGATACTGCTGAGAATTTCCATGACGGGCCCCGTCAGCGCGGCGACCTTCACGCCTTTGAGCGAGAATTTAAAAATCTCCTCAGTCAGACCGCGCACACGGTTAACTTCGCGCGATTCGTTCCCATAAGCCTTCACATGGCGAATTCCTTGGAAAATCTGGCTTAAAAGAGCCGACAAATCGCCCGTCGCGTTTTGAGTCCGCGCTGCCAAAGTGCGAATTTTCTTACCGATCCGCGCGACATAAAAAGCCGATAGAGGAAAGACCGCGAAAACAATCAACGAGAGCCGCCAATCCTGATAAAACATAACGCCGATCAGCGCGGCCAGCTCCAGCCCGCCGCGAAAAGAATTCAGCAAACATTCATTGGTCGCCTGCCGCATCACGCCGACATCGTTGATGACTCGCGACACCAAAGTTCCCGACGGATTGGCATGAAAGAAGGCCAAATCCGCCCGCAGCAAATGCGCGCTCATTTCCTGCTGAACCGAGGCGACAATCCGCTGCCCCACCCTGTTCATCAACAGCGTATGGATATAAACCATCGCGCTGCGGAGCCAGAAACTGCCGATAATCAAGGCGCAAATGCCGGCCATAGTGACCAGCCCGCGCCGCTGAATCATCCCATCCACCACCAGCTGCAGCGTATGCGTGAAAACGCCCCGCATGCTGGCAGCAACGGCCATGCACAGCATCGCCGCCCCGAAAGGCACGCGGTGGGGGCGCAAATAAGTGGTGACAAGCCGCTTCAGTAAAGCGCCGGAAGAGCTTTGTTGAGACGCGCGCGAGGAGAGATTAAGGGACACAGAGAATCCGAAAGGGTGAAAGACCAGAGAGAGATAGCGAAAAGCGCATGAAATGGCTAGCAGGGGAACGCTCGGGGGTTTACAGCACCCAAGGGGAGCTTCTAAACTCGTGCCCATGTCTGAACTGATCTCTTTACCCGCTTTGCGCGTCCCATCTTCCGGCGAGGTTCCTACCGCGCCGCGTGTTTTGCCCCATAATACAGAGGCCGAGCAAGCCTTGCTGGGCGCCCTTTTGGTCAATAACACCGTCTATGAAAAAGTCGGCGAAATTCTGGATCCCGATCATTTTTATGACCCTGTGCATGGGCGGATCTATGGCGCGATTGCCACGCTGATCAATCGGGGGCAAATCGCGGATCCCAAGACTCTCCGGGGGCTTTTTGACAATGATCCGGCTCTGACGGCTTTGGGGGGCGCGAATTATCTGGTGGATCTCGCGGCGAGCGTTGTCACGATTTTCAACGTCGCGGATTATGCCCATCTGCTTCATGATCTGTTTTTGTGCCGCCAGTTGATTACGCTCGGCACCGATGTCGTGAATGATGCGTTTCAGCAGGATCTAGAACGCACAGCGGTCAACCAAATTGAAAACACCGAAGCGAAACTCTTCGAACTCGCCCGTTCGGGCCAAACGGATCGCGGATTCGTGAAGCTGGAAAAAGCTCTGGCCGTTTCCATCAAAATGGCTGAGGAAGCCCATAAACGCGACAGCCACATCACCGGCGTCACCACAGGTCTGCGCGATATGGATCTGAAAATGGGCGGATTACAGAGGTCGGATCTGGTGATTCTCGCGGGGCGTCCCTCGATGGGAAAAAGCGCACTTGCTACCAATATAGGCTTTAACGCTGCCCATGCCTATTTCAAGACTGAGGGGCGGGAAGGATCGGGCGTGGCTCTTTTCTCGCTAGAAATGTCGGCCGAACAGCTGGCAACTCGTTTGCTGGGAGACTTCTCCAGCGTGCCTTCCGACAAAATCCGGCGCGGCGAGATTAAGACTGAAGATTTTACGAAATTTGTCGAAGCCTCGCAGACCTTATCCCGAGTCCCCCTCTATATCGACGATACGGCGGCTTTGTCCGTTTCGGCCTTACGGACGCGGGCGCGGCGGCTGAAACGCATGGTGCCGCATTTAGGGATGATTATCATCGACTATCTGCAGCTTCTTCATGGATCGAGCAATAGCCGGAACGCCGATAGTCGCGTACAGGAAGTCTCTGAAATCACGCGCGGTTTGAAGGCGCTGGCCAAAGAGTTGGATATACCCATTCTTGCTTTGTCGCAGCTTTCACGCGCGGTTGAAGCGCGGGAGGATAAAAAGCCCCAACTTTCCGATTTGCGCGAATCCGGCTCGATCGAACAAGACGCGGATGTCGTGATGTTCATCTATCGTGAAGAGTATTACCACGCCCGCAGTGAGCCGACTCGCCGCGCCGAAGAAGATGAAGGCAAATACAACGACCGCCACAGCCGATGGATGCAACGCGGTGAAGAAGTGCGGAACATCGCGGAAGTCATCGTCGCCAAACAACGTCACGGGCCCATCGGCACCGTCGCGCTGCATTTCGACGGGCAGTTCACGCGCTTTTCGGATCTGGAGCGGCGGTTTGAGGTCGAAGCCTCGTAAACAGCGATTCTAAGAGTATGGGAGAAGAGATCTGCCGTGACTCCTAATCCCTTTTTCACGGCATCTCGGTTTCTTCGACTCGTTTGTTTGGGGTTGGGCGGGTTGACGGGGGCAGGGGGTGGATGTCGAAGGCCAGTTTATCACTTTCAGTGTCCAGATGTACCGTGACCGCCCCGCCTTTTTGCAGCGTACCGAACAGAAGCTCCTCAGCCAGTGGCTTTTTGATATGTTCTTGAATGACGCGACTCAACGGACGCGCTCCATACAGGGGATCATAGCCTTTACGCGCGAGCCATGCGCGGGCTTCCGGTTTCAGCTCAATCGTCACGCCGCGTTCGTTCAGCTGGCCCTCCAGCTGAAGGACAAATTTTTCGACCACGCGCTCGACCGTATCTGTTCCCAAGGGCGCGAAGGGGATGATTGCATCCAGACGATTACGAAATTCAGGCGTGAAGGTCTTATTGATGGCGTCTGTATCCTCGCCCACGCGCGTTTCGCGTTTAAAGCCGATGGCAGGTTTAGCCAAATCCGCCGCGCCCGCATTGGTGGTCATAATCAAGATCACATTGCGAAAATTGATGCTCTTGCCATTATGATCCGTCAGAGTCCCATGATCCATGACTTGCAGCAAAAGCGCAAACAGATCCGGATGCGCTTTTTCGATTTCATCAAGCAGCAACACGCAATGCGGATGCTGATCCACCGCGTCCGTCAGAAGCCCTCCCTGCTCAAACCCAACATAGCCGGGCGGCGCGCCGATCAGACGCGACAGGCTGTGTTTTTCCATATATTCGGACATGTCGAATCGTTTCAGCTCGACGCCCAGACTTGCGGCCATTTGTCGCGCAACTTCTGTTTTGCCAACCCCTGTGGGGCCTGAGAATAAATAACAGCCAATCGGTTTTTCCATGTCGCGCAGCCCAGCGCGTGCCAGCTTAATGGCGGAAACCAAAGCGCCAATGGCAGGGTCTTGTCCAAACACCAGCGTTTTTAAATCTCGTTCCAGATTTCGCAGAATCTCTCGATCATCCGCGCCGACGGATTTGGGAGGCACACGCGCGAGCTTCGCGACGATGCCTTCCATCTCCTCGACTCCCAAAAGGGTTTTGCGTTTTTCCGAAGGCAGCAGCATTTGCGACGCGCCCGCTTCGTCAATCACATCAATCGCCTTGTCGGGCAATTTGCGGTCGTTGATATAGCGGGCCGACAGTTCCACCGCCGCGCGGATCGCGTCGTCGGTAAAGCGCACTTTATGGTGGGCCTCATAGACGGCTTTCAGCCCCAGAAGAATTTTAATGGAATCCTCAATAGAAGGCTCATGCACGTCTATTTTTTGAAAACGGCGCACCAAGGCGCGGTCTTTTTCGAAATGGTTGCGGTACTCTTTATAGGTTGTCGAGCCGATGCAGCGCAGAGTCCCATTCGCCAAAGCGGGCTTCAGGAGATTGGACGCATCCATCGTGCCGGAAGAGCCAGCCCCCGCGCCTACAATCGTGTGAATTTCATCAATGAACAGAACCGCATGTGGGATTGCTTTCAAGTCACGCAAGACGGCCTTCAGCCGTTCTTCAAAATCGCCGCGATAGCGCGTGCCAGCCAGAAGTAGCCCAAGATCCAAGGAAAAGATCGTCGCGTTTTGCAAAACCTCCGGCACTTCATGCTGCACAATACGACGAGCCAGCCCCTCCGCAATGGCGGTCTTGCCCACCCCGGGCTCGCCGACAAAAAGAGGATTGTTTTTTTGGCGGCGACAGAGAATTTGAATTGTCCGGTCGACTTCCTCGGCGCGGCCAATCAAGGGATCAATGCCGCCTTCTTGAGCTTTGACATTAAGATTAACGCAGAAACTTTCCAATGGATTGGGCTTTTGGGGGATGCCTCCTTCGGCGCTTTCCTCATCCTCGTCTGTTACAACAAAAGGAATCGCGGCCTCGCCGTCTTCTTTCGTAATGCCATGAGACAGGTAATTCACCGCATCAAAGCGGGTCATATTCTGCCCTTGCAGGAAGAAAACCGCGTGACTCTCGCGTTCGGAAAATAACGACACCAAGACATGCGCGCCCGTGACTTCTTCGCGCCCTGCCGATTGTACATGAAGGATCGCGCGTTGAACAACGCGTTGAAAGGCAGCTGTGGGTTTCGAGTCATCCCCCTCTTGTTCGCGCACAAGAGCCGCAAGATCCGTATCGAGATATTTTACCAAATCAGCTTTTAATTGGGGCAGATCAACCTGACAGGCGCGCAAAACGCTGACCGCATCGCTGTCATCGGTCAAGGCCAAAAGTAAATGTTCGAGCGTGGCGTATTCGTGCCGCCGCTGATTCGCCAGCGCCAGAGCGCGGTGCAGAGTTTTCTCGAGCGTACGCGACAGCATGGATCTATCCTTTGCCGCTATTTTAGCACGGGAAGGCTTCAGAAAAAATGAAAAACTATCCGCAGTCAGGACAGGGTGCTAAAACCCGCGCGAAAGAGAAAACCCATGACCCCGTCCGCCCGCGTTCAATCCGTTCTTGATCTTTTGGAAGCTTTGGCCCGAGAGTCGCGTCCAGCCGATGGGCTTTTGGCGGCGTGGCTTCGTGCGCGGCGGTATATCGGCAGCAAGGACAGAGCCGCGATTTCCACCCGTTTTTATGCTGTTCTTCGGCATTTTCGGCGGCTGGATTGGAGCCTTGCGCGTCACCAGATTCCCATGACGCCGCGCGCGCGGTTGTTGGCTTGGTTGGCCTTGGGGGAGGGGATTGCGGCAACCGATCTCGCGACTCTTTTCAGCGGAGGAACTTACGCCCCTGCAGCCTTAACCTCCGATGAACTCAAAGCGTGGCGAAAACTGCAAGGCCACACACTGACTCATCCTTCTATGCCCGAAGATGTTCAAACCGAATGTCCGCCCGCTTTGTTTGCCCCCTTGAAGCAAAAATTTGGCGCCGCGTTTTTGAAAGAAATGCAAGCGATGCTAGAGCCTGCACCTTTGGATCTGCGGGTTAATCTGTTGAAAATGACACAGGAGGCTGCGCTGCAGGATTTGCGTGCGGCAGGATTGAAAGCAGAGATCTGCCCCTTTTCGCCTGTGGGGCTGCGGGTTTTTGGCCGTCCGTCTTTGAACACCTTGCCGATGCTGAAAGACGGAGCGATTGAAATTCAAGACGAAGGCTCGCAGCTTGTGGCCCTTGCGGTTGAGGCCAAGCCCGGGGAACGAATCGTTGATTTTTGCGCGGGCGCAGGGGGGAAGACGTTGGCGCTGGGCGCGATGATGGCCAATAAAGGCCGGATCATCGCTTGTGATATTTCTGAAAAAAGGCTGCGTTCCGGCACGGCGCGGTTTCGCCGTGCGGGGCTGCATAATATCGAGACTCGCACGCTTGTCGGCACACGGGATCCGTGGGTCAAAAAGCACAAAGAAAGCTTTGATCGCGTGTTGGCCGATGCGCCGTGCAGTGGCACAGGCACATGGCGGCGAAATCCCGATACGCGAGGAAGCCAACTAGGGCCTTCTTTGCCAGATCTTCTGAAAACTCAGGCCGAGATTTTGGACAGCGCGGCGCGGCTGGTGAAAAAAGGCGGCCGCTTGGTCTATGCCACCTGTTCGCTGTTGCCCGAGGAAAATGAGGATCAGATTGCGGCATTTCTGGCCGCCCATCCGGATTTCTCTGTCGTCCCCTGTGGGATGAACGGAGCAGATTTTCTGTCTCTCACCCCCCATCGCCACGGCACGGATGGATTTTTTGCAGCGGCCTTGGAGCGCGGCGTTTAATTTCCTTGCAGAGAGGGGGTAAGCGGCGCTTCGGTCTTTAAACCCGCATCGACAAGGCGGTTGTGATATCGATGGAAGAACCTTGCGAAAGAGCCGTGAGATAAGACGCGATGCCTGAGGAAGGGCTGGATCCGGAAAGGCTTCCTGTCAAAAGCGCGTTGCCATAAGTCTGCGCCGAGGAGATGGTCTTGTAGAGTGCATTATATTTTGTGCCGGAATAAAGAGAGAACCCGTAATTCTGGGGCGTGCGGGGAACCCCGGACGTATAACCAACTTTGACAATATAATTACCCGGTGAAGCTTGAAGCCCCGTCTGGCTGGTCAAGGCGGCATAGGCGGCCTTTTGTGCTTGTGTGCCCTGATTGTCGGCGATCACATGCTTGCCGCTGCTATCCAGAAGCTGCACATGAACGGCCGATGGTGTAGGCGTTGATTTACTGTCGAGGTTAAGTTTCAGATTATTGCCTGATTGTAATGTAAAGCTGTATTGATCCGTATTGTCAGCGCTTGTCAGCTTACTGACGACTTGAAGCGCAGATTTATCCTGCGCAAGCCAGCCGATATTGACGGCACTCGCGGGTGTTTCGTTGATTTGGTTGAAGGCCTGACGCGAGAAAAGCTGGGTCTTTGGATCCGCCGTAACGGATCCGGCCGCCGAATTATCCGCCGGTTGCGCCGTAACCTTCGTGTTATAAATAATGGCATAATTCACGCCTGAATAAAGCTGAAAATTATAACTTACATTTTGGCTTTGGTCCGCGCCGTTCGCGTAAGAAACTTTGACCTGATAGTTGCCCGCCGAGGCGGCTAGACCCGTGCCGGAAGTTAACGCTTGGAATTGCGCTTGCTGAAAAGAATTGCCCGCGCTGTCGGCCACAAGACCCCCATTAGCGTCATACAGCTGCACGTGGGGCTGGGGAGAAGCCGATCCCGCGCTGAAATCCATTTTGATATTATTTCCGGATGATAAAGAAAAATTGTAATATTCAGCCGGATCACTGCCTGTCAGCTGACTTGACACGTTTAAACTTGTCCCCTGAATAGGCTGGGTCGAGAGGGCAAGAGGCATATTCCCCATCAAAGGCGTGGCAACAACCGTATAGGTGCCATCTGCTGTGACGGGATAGCTGCCGACAGCCCATTGCTGATAGGCGGCCTGCTGTGCAGCGGTGCCTGTATTATCGGCGACTAGATTTCCTGCGCTGTCATAAAGTTGGAATTGAGTAAGGGCTGTGTCGATAGGGTTGCTGAACGTATTGGCGAGAGAAATAACATCCCCAGCCGAGGCCGAAAAAGTCGACGACACTGCGGCGCCCGCTTGTTGCCCCGCATCGCTGATAGTGACGATCGTGCCTTCTCCGGCCAAATTGCCGATATTGATCGCTTGATCCGTCGTCTCATTTTTCGGATGAGAGGTTTTAATGGAATAATTCGCCACTCCCGGCGAGGGATTCATAGAGGCGGCAGAAAGAGCGGTGCTCATGACGGGATTCTCCGAATGAGGATCATTCTACCATAGGTTTAGTTAAGAACCAATGAAACAGCAATTGAAAAGGTGGGGCGTGAATAAGGCGGGACGATTCAGTAAAATGACAGAATCTGCCGAAAAAAACAGCCGTCATCCCCGTGATCAACGGGGATCCATCGCCGCGCGTCTGCGCGGCATAAGAGTCCCTAAATAAGATAAATTTATCAGATGGTTAAGTTTCTGACTCAGTGTGTTCTCTATCGCTCGCGATGGATCCCCGTTGTTACGGGGACGGTATGATGGTGTGGCTTTTTCATATATTTTTTAGACTCTTTCGCTAAATATACTCGGGCCCCTTCGGGCCCCCTCATGTTTTGTCCGCGCAAAAGGCGCATCAGCTTCGCTGCGTCCGTGTTTTGCGCGGAATTGAATGCTCGGCTTTCTAAGGAAACCGAGTATAGACCTATCACCTTCTACCTTTCCTGAACCAGAAAGCCCCTTATGTCCCATCCTCTCCCTCCTGTTCATGTTATCGGCGCGGGTCTTGCGGGCAGCGAGGCGTCGTGGCAACTTGCGCAGGCCGCAGTCCCTGTGGTCTTGCATGAAATGCGGCCCGTTAAAGGAACGGAGGCGCATCAAACCTCATCCTGCGCCGAGCTGGTTTGCTCTAATTCTTTCCGTTCGGATGACAGCGAGACGAATGCAGTCGGACTTTTGCATGACGAAATGCGGCGCTGCGATTCCCTGATTTTGAGCTGCGCGGATGCCCATCAGGTTCCGGCGGGCGGGGCCTTAGCTGTTGATCGTCATGGGTTTTCTGCCGCCGTTACCCATGCGCTGCACACCCATCCGTTGATCACCATTCAGCGGGGAGAGATCCTTGCCTTGCCGGACAGAACCGAGATGGATTCCGTGATTATCGCGACAGGGCCTTTGACATCGGATGCCCTCAGCGCCTCGATCCGCTCTGTAACCGGCGAGGAATCTTTGGCCTTTTTTGACGCCATCGCCCCCATCGTGCATCGCGAAAGCATTGATATGAGCAAGGCATGGATGCAGTCGCGCTATGATAAGACGGGTCCCGGAGGCACGGGGTCGGATTACATCAATTGCGCGATGGACAAAGATCAATACGAAGCGTTTGTGCGTGAATTATCCGCCGCGCCGCGCACCGACTTTAAAGAATGGGAAAAGAACACGCCCTATTTCAACGGCTGTCTGCCTATCGAAGTCATGGCCGAACGGGGCGCCGAGACTCTCCGTTATGGGCCGATGAAACCCGTTGGCCTTACGAATCCGCACAGCGCTCAGCGCCCTTATGCGGTCGTACAGCTGCGGCAGGATAACGCGCTGGGAACTTTGTATAATCTGGTCGGCTTTCAAACCAAGATGAAATACGCCGATCAACAGCGGGTTTTTCGTATGATTCCGGGCCTCGAAAACGCCGAATTCGCGCGACTTGGCGGCTTGCATCGCAATACGTTTCTGAACAGCCCGCGCCTGTTGGATGGGGAGCTACGTTTGACGGCGCGGCCCCATTTGCGCTTTGCGGGACAGATTACGGGCGTGGAGGGCTATATCGAATCCGCTGCGATGGGGCTGTTGGCGGGGCGTTTCGCCGCCGCCGAACGCAAAGGCTGCACGCTTCTTCCCCCGCCCGCGACAACTGCGATGGGGGCCTTGATCGCCCATATCACGGGGGCGGCTCTGGCCGAAACCTTCCAACCGATGAATGTCAATTTTGGTCTTTTTCCCCCCATCAGCGAGGGGCGCGGCGGGCGCGACCGGAAGCTGCTTTATACCCAACGCGCAAAGAAAGATTTCAGAGTGTGGATTAATCCCGATGATAGGGATGCCCCGCATTAATTTGTTTTGCGCGGTAGATTTGCTCCAGAAGCATCAGACGCGCCAATCGGTGCGGCCATGTCAGACGACCGAAACTTAAAACAAAATCCGCTCGTGCGCGTAGCTCGTCCGTCAGCCCATCCGCGCCGCCGATCACAAAAACAAGCGCGGCAATCCCCTGATCTTCCCATCCCGAAAGACGGGCCGCAAAATCGCGGCTGCTAAGGTCTTTCCCCCGTTCGTCCAACGCCACAACAAAGGCTTTGGCGGAAATCGCTTTCAGCAAAAGCTGCGCCTCTGCCTTTTGGGTTTGATCGGGCGGCAGAGCCTTCGGCACGGCAAAAACATGCACAGAAACATAGGGGCCGAGGCGTTTCATATATTCCGCCGCCCAGTCGGAATCGACGCCGCGCGTTTTGCCGATGGCCAGAACCGTGATTTTCAAAAACCCTCCTTAAACGGGAGTCGCATCCACCCAACCCGTATCCGTCTGCTGCCAATAGTAAAGCGCATGTCCGGCTTTTTTGGCTTCTGCCCAACGGGTGCGCGCGGCGGCAAGGGCGCTTTGGTCAACACCGTCAAAAATGTCGCAAACCCGCGCATAATCCTCAAGCTTCGTGCTTGTCGCGCCATCCGTTAGGAACAGAAAATCTGCATTGTTCGGACGTTCTTCTTCCGCCGTTAACCAGATGGGTTGATCCTCGGCATGTCCGTCTTTAGCGTTGCCATGCGGCAAAAACCCGTTCGGCGCATAGGCCCACAATCCTTGAGTCAAAGCTTCGGCCCGTTCGACCGAGCTTGTTTGCACAACAGCCCGCAGCCCCCGCGCCAGAGTCTTCTCCAACAAATCCGGCAGGACTTGCTCCAGCGTTTGGCGGGTGAGATGATAGAAGCGGATTTCAGTCACCACTCCGCCCTTCCGCCTCCGCCACAAACTGATCCAGCAAACGCACCCCAAACGCTGTCGCCCCTTGAGGTATCACGGCGCTGTCTTTCGTCTGCCACGCCGTGCCGGCGATATCCAGATGTGCCCATGCGACTCCCTTGCCAATAAACCGTTGCAGGAATTGCGCCGCCGTGATGCTGCCCGCATCGGGGCCGCCGATATTTTTCATATCCGCGATGTCGCTTTTCAGCAATCGGTCATAGGACTCGCCCAAGGGCAAACGCCACAGTTTTTCCTCAACCGCCTTGCCTGCCTGACTCAGCCGATCCGCCAACGTATCGTCATTGCTGAAAAGCCCCGCATAATCACTTCCGAGGGCGACCTTGATCGCCCCCGTCAGAGTCGCCAAATCCACGATCGCGCGCGGCTTGAAAAATTTCTGCGCGTACCACAAGGCATCGGCCAAAACTAAACGGCCTTCCGCATCGGTATTTTGCACTTCGATCGTCTGTCCATCGGCGGACGTCACAACATCCCCGGGCCGCTGTGCGGTGCCGGACGGCATATTTTCGACCAAGCCCACAATCCCAACGACCGATTCTTTGGCCTTGCGTCCCGCAATCGCCTTCATCGCGCCGATCACGGCCGCCGATCCTGCCATATCATATTTCATGTCCCACATGCCGGCGGGAGGTTTCAGTGAAATGCCTCCCGTATCAAACGTGACGCCCTTACCGACAAAGCACAGAGGGGCTTTCTTTCCCTTTCCCTGCCATTCCATAACAACCAAATAGGGCGGGTTAGGGCTTCCTTGCGCGACACCCAACAACGCCCCCATCCCAAATTTTTTCATCTGCTTGGCGTCCAACAAAGTGACTTTGACACCCAGTTTTTCCAATGTCTTTGCCTGCTGAGCGAGCGCGG
The DNA here is from genome assembly GCA_903824505.1 of uncultured Pseudomonadota bacterium. Taxonomy (GTDB): domain Bacteria; phylum Pseudomonadota; class Alphaproteobacteria; order UBA9219; family UBA9219; genus CAIXLI01. The sequence goes on from CAIJXG010000056.1 coordinate 32,415, forward strand.
CCGGAGTCAACACGTTGGCGGGTTCACTCACAAGATCTCGTGCCAGTTCTACGCCATCCGCAACTTTATCCAGCGGCGCATAACGGCTTGCGGCCGTTTTTCCGGCAGAACTGGCAACAATCAGATTCTTTAAGGCGGGTTTGTCTTCTGGCTTTTGTTTGGTGCGATAAAGATCAAAACGATAGCTCCGCAGCCGTGCGCCCAAAGCCGCTTGGGCGGCGGCTTCTGCCGTGTCTTCATCCAGCCCTTTATGCGTGTCAATCAGCAGATACGCGGTGACATCCTTGCCGCTTAAAGCAGCCATCCCCGTGCCGCCAATCCGCGCCCAAAGGGCTGCATCCGCCTTTTCTGGTTCCCCCATGCCGATCAGAACGATACGCGTTAGGGCAGGGGAGGGCGACAGAATCGTCAGAGTCTTTTCCTTTGCGCCCGTAAATCCCCCATTGTCCATCGCGCGGGTCAAAGCGCCGCCCAGCTTTTTATCCAGCGCGGCTCCCTGTGCGCCCAAACTCCCCTTTTCGGCGACGGTCAAAACCAACGCTCCCTGCGTAGGCAGGGGATCGGACGTGAAAGAAATCTTAAGCATGAGAGCCTCAGTCAAGAAGGGAAGCCGTTATACAAAAAGGCCATGGACACCTTTTGCCGTTTAAAAATAAGGCGTTATTTGGCAGGATACATCACCGCTACGTAAGTGGATCCGTTACAATAACCGTTTGTGTTAATTATGGAGGGAGTCCAAAGCCCAGCTCCAAGAGGTGTGCCGAGCCCATTTGATGTGGTAGACGTGGATTCCCATATTGCATCAGGGGTAGCCACAGCAGTTAGAAAAGCAAAGCAAGTCGATACGGAAGGCGTCGGAAAAAGGATAGTGAAACCCCCCCATGTTTTATAAGTATAAACTCGCACATATTGGCCACTTTTTGCAGATCCCCACGGCGCTGAGGGATAGGTTGTCCCGTCTGAAGTAACGCAGGCGACTCCTTGCTGGAGCATGCTGCTGGGAAATAGACCTGCGTTAACGCCAAGACATGTGACATCCGTCCAGTCGAGAGGGTCAAGTTGATTGTTGGCATAAAGAGACCTGTATCCGTTCAAGATGAACTGAAATTCCTCG
>CAIJXG010000057.1 GCA_903824505.1 uncultured Pseudomonadota bacterium
TTCGATCACTTCAAGAGAGTGTTTCATCCCTCGATTCTAAGCCGCCTATTTCTCGCCGTGAATCCTCAAAATGTTTCCACATTGTTCTTTTCTAAAACCTGCGGCAAAATAGATTCACTTATTCCCTCATGCCTCCTAAGGTTCGACCACGATACCGAAAGTTTCGATTGCGGACAGCCTGAACTTAACCGCTTTCTCAATCAATTCGCCTTCGTCAATCAACGTGCGAATTTCGCGCAGACTTACGTTCTTTGTCGCGGCAAGGCGGTAATTGGTTACTACAGCCTTGCCGTCGGCCACGCCGACCACAAGGACGCGCCGCGCCGCATAGTGGAAGGTGCGGGGCGTTATCCTGTGCCGCTCATGATCTTGGCGCGGCTTGCTGTGACCCAAAACGAGCAAGGCCGAGGGTTCGGCGCGGCCTTACTGAAAGATGCCTTGTGGCGCACAGCCAAAGCAGCCGACATCGCCGGTATCCGTGCGCTTTTCGTCCACGCCAAAGACGACAACGCACGGGCGTTTTATGAGCGGTTCGATTGTCGGCCAAGCCCGACCGATCCCTATCACTTGTTTTTGCTGATGAAGGACATTCTTCGATTTCTTAGGTGAAGCTTTGTTTTTCGTCTATACTCTGGCACCGAAGGGGCCCGACTATACAAGGAAATCGCGCAGCGTGAGCCTGTGGCGATTACCAGCGATGGACATACGGGCGGCTATTTTGTCTCCGAACAGGGGAGATCTTCCTTTCAGTCTAAAAGAGCGGTTAGCTTTTGTGGAGTTAGACGGTAGCCCATTGCGTGCATGATGGCATTCACACTGCCGAATTGCGGGTTGCCGTTTTCCGACAGGGCTTTTTGCAATCCCTTACGGCTCAGACCTGATATTTCCGCAATCCGACTGACCCCCTTCACACGGCTTACCACGCGCAGGCAGGACAGCAAGGCGGCTGTGTCGCCGCTCTCGGCATAGTCATCAAAGAGGACGGTCATGTAATCGTCCACCTCGTTTGGATGGTCGCGGAGGTATTGCTCTTCAACCTCGCCAATCGTTCTATAGGTGCTCATGGCTTAGATGCTCCTTCCAAAAGACTTTGGCTTGTTCAATGTCCTTGCTTTGGCTTCCATGCGTACTGTAGTACGCTTCCATGCGTACTGTAGTACGCTTCCAAATGAGAATCAAGCTGTTTCTTTATTTTTTGAGCGATCGCTCCAAGGTGAGGGCCTTTCTCTCAAAGCATCTTCGAAAAGGCCATCATCATCGCGACTTGGGCGAAGTTTGGGATCCTCTTCCGCCCTCTTTTTATGATTGGCTGTTCTCTTGCTGGAGATAAAATTTTCTTAGAAGAAGGCTTTGGGCAATGGTCCCCAGCAGAGCCAGCGCAATAGGCCATCCAGGGGCTATGGGCGCGTGCAGAAGGGCGGCGCAGATCAGCGCGGCCACGATGCCGCTTATGTCCCAACAGCCTTCCGCGACAAACATGCATCGCAGCGGACAGGGCGCGTGACCGACGCTATTGTAAACGGCCGTCATAAGGGTTGTGGAGTAAGAGGCCCCTGTAAGGGCGCTGATGGCCGTTATCAGAAGCATGGGGCCGAATGTGGAGGGCGCTGTCGCACAGAGGAGAATGGCTCCGGCCAGTAAAAGCCCATTGAGTGTGACAGCATCATGACCGTGTCCCTTGTCAATCAAGCGGCCAAGCAAGAGTCCGCCTACGGCGGAGACGATGCCCGTCAAGGTCAAAGCACCCCCATAGGCCATAAAACTTTGTCGCGCGCTGGTGAAAAGCAAGATAGTCCAAACGGTATTGTAGCAGGCATTGATCCATGAATCGGTTAGGAACAAAAGCCCTGCGGTTTTCCCTGCGCGAAAGGCGTTTGGTGGACTTTTTACGGCAATGGGAAGGGGCGGCACGCGCATAAGGGCCACCAGCGACAGACATTCAAGCGTTGCGCCTAGGGCAAAGACGGCGGTAGAGCCGACATGCTCAAACATAAAGCCTCCCAAAAGGGGGGCTATGATCGCTCCGGTCTTGGATAAAAGCTCGCGAATGCTCACTTGCTTTCCACGGTGTTTTGTATCGCCGATTGTGGAAAAAGCCGCATGGTATCCACACCAGTAAAAGACGTCGGTCACGGCTTGCGCGAAGATAAAGCCTATAAAGGCGGCATTCACCCCATTGACATGCGCCAGAGCCAAATATTGGACGATAAAGAACACGCTCCCAACCAGCATAAGCCCACGCAATCCTGTTTTGGGGGCAATCAGGAAGATTATAGGCCGCAAAACGAAGCGGAGTCCCAGCATGCCAGCAAAGGAGAGCATAACCTCGGGCGCAGAAAAGCCATGCGCGAGGAGAAAGGCGATAAAAAATCCTCCAGCCAAACTCCAGCCGAGCATATGCAAGCTGGCAACAATAAGCAGCCGATTGACGGAAGTATTGGAGATATACTGAGAGAGCATCCCGTTTTTATTAAAGAAGGGGAGGGCGAGAGTCTATCCCAGCCACGGGCATGCCGTTCTCGATCCCGATGCAGCGCAGGCGGCTAGGGTTGCCTATCCGGGTTGGGTAGGTCGGGTTGTTGATCGTCTGGCCGTTCGGGGGTTAAGGCGGTTTGAAGTTCAAGGATTCGTATTTGTATGCGCTGCTTACAGCTTAGGAGGCATGAGGGAATAAGTGAATCTATTTTGCCGCAGGTTTTAGAAAAGAACAATGTGGAAACATTTTGAGGATTCACGGCGAGAAATAGGCGGCTTAGAATCGAGGGATGAAA
>CAIJXG010000058.1 GCA_903824505.1 uncultured Pseudomonadota bacterium
CAACTCACGCCCCAGAAAGAAACTAAAATTCCTGACCCCTGAGGAGGTTTACTTCGCTTCAGCCCCATGCCAAAACCTTGAAACTAAAGTTGCACTTCAAATTTGAATCCACCTTGTTATAAGCCGACACCCGTTTATAAAGACATTCTGAGCGAACGGGGATGGGCGGAGGCTTTAGGCAAGCTCGGCCGTCCCCAAAAAATTCGGGGCCCGAAGGGGCCCGAGTATACAAAGGCCACGCCCCATGCCAACTCTTGCGACCATCACGGACCTTTACCACACGCCGCTTCTTGATCTTGTGTATCAGGCTGCGACGGTGCAGCGCGCGCATCAGGCGCCTCAGGAGGTGCAGCTTTGCACCTTGCAATCCATCAAGACGGGCGGGTGCACGGAAGATTGCGGCTATTGTTCCCAATCGATCCATAACAAGACGAAGCTTGAGAAAGAATCGCTGCTGGATGTCGCGACGGTTTTAGAGTCTGCCCGTAAGGCGAAGGAAAGTGGCTCGACCCGTTTTTGCATGGGCGCGGCATGGCGGCAGGTGACGGATGGTCGCGCTTTTGACCGCGTGCTGGAGATGGTTCGGGGTGTTCGCGCCTTGGGGCTTGAGGCGTGCGTGACGCTGGGCATGCTGACCTCAGACCAAGCGCGGCGGCTGAAAGAAGCGGGGCTGAACGCCTATAATCATAATCTCGACACGTCGGAGGCGTATTACCCTCAGATTGTGACGACTCGCACCTATCAGGATCGGTTGGATACGATCGCTCATGTCGCCCAAGCCGGGATTTCTTTGTGTTGTGGGGGGATTCTTGGCATGGGCGAAACGCAAGAGGATCGGATTCAGCTGCTCCATACCCTAGCCAATTTGGATCCAGCGCCGGAATCCGTGCCCATCAACGCGCTGGTGCCTGTCGAGGGGACAAAGCTGGAACAAGCAGAAGCCTTAGATGTTTTTGAGTGGATTCGGGTGATTGCAGTCACGCGCATTTTGCTGCCCAAGGCGATGGTGCGTCTGTCGGCGGGGCGTTTGTCTCTAAGCCGCGAGGCTCAGGCGCTGGCCTTCCTTGCGGGCGCGAATGCGCTTTTCACCGGCGATAAACTTCTGACCACGGCCAATCCGGGGGCGGACTCGGATCACGCCCTGATGGCGGCTTTGGGTTTGAAAGCGCGCATGCCTGATAAATCTTGCGCGGCGTGAAGAAAACTGTCGATTCTGGACTGGACCAGCAATTCTCTTTTCCCATACTTTTAGAATTGCTGCCTGATTGTGGATAGGACATCTACACCCGCCCTATCGACTGATACACAAACCCCGCTGTGCGCATCTCTTCCGGCTTATAGATATTCCGCAAATCGATCATAATTGGCTGTTTCATCACGCTTTTGATCTTTGTCAGATCCATGGCGCGAAATTCGTTCCATTCGGTCAGAATCGCGACGGCGTCTGCTCCTGTCAGGGCGGCATAGGCGTCCGCGCTCCATGAAACTCTGGACAGAAGTTTCGCGGCCTCTTTCATCCCGACAGGATCATAGGCCTGAATGATAGCCCCCGCTTCTTGCAGGGCGGGAATGATATCGAGGCTCACGCTGTCCCGCATATCATCCGTATTAGGTTTGAAGGTGACTCCCAAAATCGCAATTGTTTTGCCGCGCACGTTATCCGCACAGGCCGCAATAATTCGTTCTGCCATGCGCTTTTTGCGACGGGCATTGATATCGATGGTCGTTTCCACAAGCCGTATCGGCGCACCCTGATCCTGCGCCGTTCGCGCTAAGGCAAGTGTGTCTTTGGGAAAGCAAGAGCCGCCATAGCCGGGCCCCGCATGCAGAAACTTCCGCCCGATGCGCCCGTCCAGCCCCATGCCCTTGGCAACAGCTTGGACATCCGCGCCGACTTTCTCGCACAGATCCGCGATTTCGTTGATGAAGGTAATCTTGGTCGCCAGAAAAGCGTTGGCGGCGTATTTGGTCAGCTCGGCCGTTTCAAGACCCGTGACGACCATCGGCGTTTCCATCAAATAAAGGGGGCGGTACAGCGCGGTCATGACGGAAGCCGCTCGCGCGCTTTCGCAGCCGATGACCACGCGATCCGGCCGCATGAAATCCTCAATCGCCGAGCCTTCGCGCAGGAATTCAGGGTTAGAGCAAACATCAAACGCGGCCTCGGGATTAGCGGCGCGGATCAGCCGCGCGATCTCGCGCCCCGTTCCGACCGGCACGGTGGATTTGGTGACAACGACCGTATAACGCGCCAGATTCGCGGCGATTTCTTGGGCGGCCGCATAGACATAAGAAAGATCCGCATGCCCATCGCCCCGCCGCGTGGGAGTCCCAACGGCGATAAAAACCGCGTCCGAGTCATGGATTGCCGGCACCATCGAGGCGGCGAAAGACAAATGCCCATTGCGGACATTCCGCGCTACAAGCTCATCCAGCCCGGGCTCGTAAATCGGAATCTCGCCGCGCAAGAGAGCCGCTATTTTCTCCGCATTTGGATCGACGCAAACGGTTTCCACGCCGAATTCCGCAAAACAAGCCGCCGAGACAAGCCCGACATACCCCGCGCCAAGAACCGTGATTTTCATGCAAGAACCGAAGGAAAGAGGTAAAAACAGGGGCCAGAGTGTCAAGAAAGGGAAGGAGGTTCAACCCTTTCTTTCCTGTGTTTGAGGCATTTTTAGAGTGATCACCCCCGAAATAGCCCATGTTAACGGATTTTTAATGGTGATGGCTTACAGTCAGGAATAGAAAGAACTTTTAGGAGGATCCGCACATGGGGAACACGACGGTGAGTGCAGTAGATCCGATTACGTTATTGGAAAAACTCAATCAGGCCCAAAAGGATGCACCTCAGTCAGGTTCTACTGGGGAATTGGCTACACAAATTTTTGATTTACCGCCTGCTGCATGGAACGCTGCCATTACACAGGATCCAAGTCGGTTTCTTCAAGCTTACAATGCCGTACCACTTCCTCAGATAGAGCAGCAAGGAGGGGCGGTTTCGTATGTTCAAGAAGCTCCTTACTCTGCTCTTGCCTTTACTTTTTCTTCTTCCATTTCTGCTGCTAAAGGAAATCAGGATTTTCTTCCTCTTATGGCAAGCACCGTGTCTCCCTCAAGACTCCTCGCTGATTCTACAGCGATTATTCAATATAGCAACGGCGCAGGCTTTCTTGCAAAAGCCGCACAAACTGATCCCCTATATGCTGGGGCTAACGCGCTTTACCTTTATGATCCCAATAAAGGAGAGCGAACCTCAGAATGGATGAATTTAATCCTTACGAGCATAAAACCTGAACATATGATGGCTCAGGCTCTCCGCACGGATCCCTTAGAACTTGCTGCTAAGCTCTTTGCTATTCCAAATCATCTGAAAGGACAAACAGACGAGTTTTTTAAGGCTTCTGTGCAAGCGCACCCCGAAGCGTTTCAGGCACAACGGGAAAAAATGGAGGCAGCCCTTCGTAAGGGATTGGGGCTTAAAAATGAGCAAGAGGTCCCAGACTTATACAAAAAATTGTTGCAAGATGGAGATCAAATTGCAGCGGCTGCCATTGCCGCTAAGAAACCAAATGCGCTTGCAGAGACAGGGTTGCCTTGGCGGGTAGATCAAGATGGCTCTCAACATCTGCATGTGCTTCCTGAATGGTTAGGAAATAGAGACTTGGCAACATTTTTGAGGGATCTATAAGCGGGGCTGGATTGTCGGAATACGCCGTTGTATCCGATCAGAAAAGTGGAATCGATATCCATCTTGCTATAACGGGGGTTCAAAAGATTGTTGGAATGACAAAAGAAGATCGACAACATTTAGGAAAAGTGGTTCGAGGACAATTGGTGCCTACGAATCAAGCTGGGGTAAGGGAGGATAATAAAGTAGGCCAATATTCTGGACAAGGTAACCTCAGCCGTCAGAAATTAAGAACACAGGAGGAAAGTTCCATGAACACAAGAGGTCGTGGGGGGGACTTGCCCCCAAAACCTCTGGCTTCCTCCATGAGACCTTCCATTTAACGGGTGCTGTCGTCCAACTACTCAAATTTTTCATCTGTATAGGCGCCCCAAAAGTCGGTTTTACGCAGATAGCCCTTTGTGCCGTCGATTTTTACTTTGCACCAGTCGGGCGCGCAAGACAGAATCTGGCCGATCACGCCTGTTTCCAGATGCGCGAGGACGGCGGCAGTTTCCTCTGCGCTGCGCTTAAGGGAGCGAACATCCCCCGTTACCATCACGGCGCGTTTGCCCGTCAATTCTGTTTTATTGACCCAGCCTTCGACGCCTGCGGGATCGCGGATACGTCGCCAAATGTCATATTCGGCGATGATTTCGACCGGAAGCCCGCGGCGCGTATAGACCCACGCAATAGGATAGCGCAGGCCCGGGCCGACTCGCAAATTAACCTCGCCGCTGCGCAGACTCGCAAAGCGGGGGACGGGAAGATGCGACAGATTATCGATATCGGCGGCCAAACTAGGGATTGTCCACGCAAGCAGAAAAAAAACACCCCCCCCTATCCCTAACAAGCGGAAAGGAAAGGGTCTCACTTGGGGACTTCCGGCGGCTGATCGAGCTTATATTGTTGGGCAAAAGCCGTCGCCATTTTTTGCAGCGCCGCCTCAAGCGCCTGTTTATGGATCGAGGATGCGCTGCTGGCCCGTCCTCGATCCTGCCAGTATCTGATCGTGACGCTGCGCGGCAGAGTAACGGGCGGCACCACAATATTAGCGCGGCTTTCGGCCGAAAGCGCAATCCAAGAAACACAGTTCAGGCTTTCATCCGCATAGACCAAAACATCCGGAATCATCTGGATCCGCGCGACCCCCAGCACAGGGGGGGGCGCCTGAGATGCCGCAACGGCCGGCACGCCCCCTTTTTGAAGTTCCCGAACGAGATAGTCCGTGATGGAATCCCGCGACAGGCCACAGGTATCCGCCCGTTTCGGATCATCGAACCGCGCGTAATCGACCACAATCTCGCGCACACCGTAAAGCTCGGGAGCCGTTTGCGCCCGTCCAACCGAGGGCCAAAGCGAACAGGCAACGCAGACAAACAACAGCAGCAGAATCAAACACGGGCGGCGCACGGGATTACTCCCTGTCGTCACGTTGGGTGCGTTCCTTGCGTTCATGGCGTTCTTGCGCCTCGACGGTCAGAGTTGCGATAGGCCGTGCTTCCAGCCTCTTGATGCCGATTGGCTCGCCCGTTTCTTCGCAATAACCGTATTCGTTGCGTTCGATTCGTTCCAGCGCTTCATCGATTTTTCCGATCAGCTTCCGCTGACGATCGCGGGTGCGTAGCTCTAGAGCGACTTCCGTTTCGGCCGAGGCGCGGTCCGCAATGTCAGGCTCTTGCATACCGCCTTCGTCTTGAAGCTCGTGCAAGGTGATATCGGATTCGCGCACGATCTCGACTTTCCACTTCTGAAGCTTCTGGCGAAAATATTCCTGCATCACCGGATTCATATAGGGCTCTTTAGCCGTCGGCTTGTAGCTTGGGGGAACGGTCACGCTGGTCATCGGATTCTCCTGTGTTCCGGAAAGGCGCCCGAGAATAGAGGCTCACCGCAAGCCAAGTCAATAGGTTACGGACACCCTGTTTTTAGGCGACATCCAGAATTTTCGGGCTCGTATTCTGAGAAGGCGGAGTCAGAATCAGTCCGGACGTGCCCTCCTTTTTCGATATCTGATAGCCCCATTCCCGCGCCCAGTTTTCCAAAGACTCGCTGTTTTGTTCCGCAAAAAGAACGGGGTGACAGCGCGCAAGCGTCTTTTCCATGCCTTTCAATGTGGGCACAGGATCCACGCTATCCAGAATCACCGCATCGAGTCGCGGTTCTGTGTTCAAAAACTGATCCAAAACAATCATCGGGATTGTTTGGTTTGGATCAACCGAATCCCCTTCATCGGGAGAGACTATTCTCTCATTGTTCACGCACAACACAGAGCCAAAGCCGGGCACCGCGCCCGTCGCGTAGCCCAAAAGCCGCATATCGAATAGCTCGCGCCCGAGATTGCGAAGGACATTAAGTTTCAGAAGCTCGATTTCTTCCGGATCAAAACTCATCGGAATGATTTTGCTGGGTTTGCAGGTTTGGGCAAGCATAAGATCTCGCACGCCGCATCCGCTGGACAAATCAAGCCAGACTCCGCCCAAAGGCACACAGGAAGCCGCGTGCGCGATCCATGCCTCTGTGGGGGTGTTCAAGGCGATTCCGCTTTCAAGAGAAGGTTCGTACAAAGATAGAGTTGCCGCCCCACAGGGAATAGATCGGCTCCGTGCCGTACGGGCGCGATGCGCATCCAGAAAGTGCTGAGGCGTGGTCAAGGCGGCTGAGGCGCAGGTCAATCGGTCTTTATAGGCTGTGAGAACTTTCAACCCCGCTTTCTGAAGATCCAGAAGGAGCGCAGGAGTGTCGGCAATCAGTTTCACATAGCCCAAGACTTCGATCAGCGAGGCGCAGCGATGGAAAGGGTAAGGGGACATCAGCCCCTCGCCTCCGACATCGGTCGCCAGAAGGGGCCGGTGGTAATGCAGAGCCTCAACCGATTTAATCTTCAGCCCCGTCCCATCGGGCATCGGATTCAGCATCACATCCATGACGTTATAGATTTTCTCGATGTCCTCATAAGGGCCCATCAGGGTCAAGAAAGGCGGCGCGACGGCGAAGATGTTGCAGACGGTTCCGGCCATATACAGCTCGATCCGCGCTGCGAGATCGGGCATGTGGACAAGGGCATCAACGAGAGCTTTAGCCGTTTGAATGTTCAGTTGATTGTTGGATCCAATAAACCCAACCCGGAGCTTGCGCCCGATCGGCACATTCATCGGCGCAAACGGAATCTCAGGCCCGGGATGCTGCAAAGTCACGACGGGTTTGTCGGTCAGCGTGCGGAAGAAAAACTCCTCCCCATATTGCAAAGAGATGTTGATATCCGCGCGACTTAGCCCCGTAGCCTCATCTTCCGGCGTGACTGAAAAGAAAGAAGGGGGGAGGCCTTGTTTGGCAAGCTTCAACAGACGATTTGACATGGAATCATGCGTTTGCTGAATCTTGATAACTTGATCGGGCACGGACTCAAACGCCTTGCTCATCCAGATATAATTGCCCAGCATGACCTCAAAGGGATCTTTTTCGTAAATCAGCTTGACCAGCGCACCGACATCCTCGTCATACCATGAATCCAGCGCGTAATTGATGGTCGCGCCCGTCGCGATGGTGCGCATCATTGCGCGGTTGGTTTCTTCCATCCGTCGATTAAAGCTATAGGCGCAGAGATAGAAGGCATCCACCTCCCTCATCATGGCGAGGTTCGCTTGGTTCGTGGTGTCTTCTTGAATAGAATAAAGGAAACTTAGCCGATGACCCGCTGCGCGAATCTGACGCACCATGGCCAGAGTCAGCGCGCGATTGCCGCCAATAGAAGGAAAAAGAGGGGTGGGGCTGACGACAAGATAATGCATGGGAAACACAAAGAAAAAGCCGAAGAGAGCCAAAAGTTTGCCACAACCTATCGTTGCACACAACAAAAAAAACTGTTTGGAATGGTGCGGCCAATGGTTCGTGTGACATTAAAAACTGGCCATATTATACTCGAGCCCCTTCGGCCCCCCTCACGTTTTGTCCGCGCAAAAGGCGCATCAGCTTCGCTGAGCGCGTGTTTTGCACGGAATTGAATCCTTCCGCTTTCCAAGGAAACCGAGTATATGTCACAGCCACAGAAAAAACCTGTAAGCGTGAAGCGCGGTTAGATAAAACGCGCGGTTCTGCCCCCTACGCCTGAAAATCCATGATTTTCTCGCGCAAGGCTTCCATGCGGCGGCGATACCCGCACGCGCGGACTTTTGGTGCCGAGAGTCCCCCGCCTAAACCACTGAGATCTGCACAAACGAACGCCCCTCCCACGAATAGTCGGCATTTGAGACAAAATGCTTGGGATCTTTCACGATTCTTTTACCCGTTATGGGTAAAATGGACTGTATTTATCAGAAAGGAACACGGCGATGTCGAATCTCTATCCAATAAATGAAGCCCAAACTGCCGTTGAAGGCAAAATAAGGGTCGTTTTTTCGGACGGCACACTCTCTGAAAAAGAGCAACAGGTCAGAGAACTTCTTGACTTGTCCGGACTTGATCTCTTTTCAACGTCTCTCCCGTGGCGCATCGAATGGCCCCAAGGCATCCCCATCATTGGTAATTCCGAAACCTTGCGTTTGGCAGGAACCGACATTCTTTCGCAGCTTGTGACGTTGGCAAGAACAATGCCTTCTGAAACGCGCATTAGTCTTGAAATTGACGCAGCGCGTCTTCCTGCACCACGCGCACAGGCAGCCCGCTTAGAAACAATTGAGGGAGGATAAATGTCAAATTCCTCAGCCTATATTCAACTCAATCAAGACAATTATAGAAGCCTTGTTGATGATTTGGTGCACGAAACTGAACAGTACAATCCAAATCGCGATCCCACTTTAACAGAAGCGCGACGGACGTATTTTACAACGGCCATTGCAAAGGGAAGCGTTCTGTCTGAGCTATTTCTTGAACGCGTTGCCTCATTTTCCGCAGATGACTTAATCATGGACGCTGAGAGTCTGCGTGACAAGCAATCATCCGGTTGGCGCGGCATAACATCCCTTGCTGAAGCAGATCGGAAAAATTTTGCGGAGGCTGGGAATAAGCGGTTGCCTGAAATGAAATGGGACAATCTTTTTCCAGCTGAAATTGATGATTTCGTTCTTCCGTTTTCTGAAAATGCTCAATCCTTTGACGACAAAATCCAAAATTTTATTAGCGCTTACAACGACAGGTCAAAAAACAACTTTCTTCAGGCACAAGAACGAGATGCAACGACTCTTCAAAGTGACCCAGCCGCCAGAGCCACGGCAGGCAGAAGCATTGATCAACAACTGATACGCCGCAATCCAGATGATCCATCAAAATTGCAAACGTACAAACCGGACAATGAGTCATGGCAAACGCCAGACTGGACGCCCAAGGAAGAGAATTGGAAACAGGGACCAAAATTTGGAAAATTTTTACAAGACCAATATGAATGGTCACTATTCGATGTTGTTCAACGCGAGACGGAATCCAAAAACAAACGGCGCGGGCACACAGACCAGGCCGAAGGGCAAGAGATTGCCCTGAAGGATCTTGCTAATCGTGCAACGCAAAACGCGGATCACCTGTATGACAAAGGTTCTCTGAGCGTAGTTATTTCACGAGATCCACAGAAAATTGGTGAAATGTCCCATAGTACCGGACTCATTTTTTAACATTCAGCAATACCAATATGTTAACGCTCGTTCCGGGTAATATTAAACGGGCGAGTGTGGTTATTATTTTGGGGAGGCTTGAATTTGAGAACAATCGGCGCAGGTAATCGAGGCC
>CAIJXG010000059.1 GCA_903824505.1 uncultured Pseudomonadota bacterium
ATCAGCCGCCCGCGTAAAATTTCGCGTCAGCGCAAGCGCCAGAAAGTCATCGATCCATGTCAGTTCCATGATGCATTTTCTGCATCATAGGATCGGAAATGTCCATTGGATTTTTGCAGCAGGAAAGGGGACTGTAGCGCATCAGAAAACCCCTGCCAATGGACAGCTCATGGACGATATACAAAAAAATGACGGTGAAAGAATCCAACCCGTCTGGAAACCACCGTCTTGGCTTGTGGCGGAGAGCGAAGTGTTTATTCCCGGTGGGGCTCCCTTAGCTGCCTTTACCCAATTATTGGAAACGCCTCAACCACCCTCCTGCATCCCTCAATGATTCCTTCTCTGCTTGGCTCATTCTTTCCCCTTTTCCCAAAATAGAAATGGCATGGTTTAATCGACCATGCCATTTTCTTTACTACTAGAGCGTTCGTAACGCTCACTCCATTTGCAATAATATCCTTGGCTGAAACAGCTAATTCTCCTCAGTTTCAAAACTTTCAAGCCCCTATACCGCGGAAGGTCCTAAATTTTCTTCAAAGATTTAGAGAAGTTAAAATTTAGGACCCTTGGTACGAGGGGCCCCTACAACCGACAGGGAACATTGTCGAACTCCTTGCGTCAGAAAATCTTCGGTCACCCTTAACGGAAGTGATACCCAATCCCCACACGCAGCTTCGTTTCTTTCGTACGGCTGTTTGGTTCATAGGTTCCATCCCCTACAACCTGACTATGCCCGTATCTGAACGCGTCGTAGTCAAGGGCTCCAAAAAGTTCAATCCGCGAGGTCACTCCAACGGCCAGCTTCGCGCCCATTTTATAGAGAGCCGAATCTGCAAGGTTATAAGTATAGCCGTCTGCACGCATCGTGCCGCCGAAGGTTGTGCCCCCTGATCCATAGGCGGAGAAAACGAGCCTGTTCATAGGCGAAACTTGCAACAGAAGCCCGCCTGAAGAATCGTAGTTTTGATAATGCTCTTTCTGAATAGAGGAAAGCTCTCGCTCCCAATCGCGGAACCCAATTTCAACGTAAGGAATCAACATCGCATATTTGCCAATCACAAACCCACGCCCTAAACGCCCATTAAAAGTCGAAACCGTTTCATTCGTTGTGCTTTGAACGGGGGTTGTCGGGACAAGAAGAAAGGCGCCGTTGTATTGGGCCTTGCCGAAGGCAACGCCCCCATCAAGCGCAACATAGGCATTTTCAAGAAATTCGGGCGAATGGCCAAATCCCATCACAGACAAACCGCCATCAACGGACGGAATCCACCCGCGCTCGCTGTCCGGCAAATTAGGCGGAGGCGATGGCTCCTTGTAATTGAAAAAGGAGGGGCCGCCCGACACCCAAACCGCGTTGTTGAATTCGCGAATCGTCTGCACATCGGCCTTTGCAGGCGTTGCCCCCCCAAATCCGACAAGCAAGAGCGCGCCGAACAGACCCGTCAACGCAAGTGAGGACTTCTGCATGTTCTTTCCTTTTGTTATTTATTCCGGTTCACGAGGAAGCCGAAAGGCCTATCCGATCAAACGTCTTCCCGACTGATCCCCTGTTTCGTAGCACATTGCATCCTCGGCATTGCAATGAAACCAAGAATAAGACCCCTTTTTCCTAGCATCAAAAACGTTCTACCGTAAACCAAATTATAAAAATCCGTGATGTATTTTTGGATGAGCAGCGCGGGGTAACCACTCCATATCGACGTGTTAAGAAAAGACCCTTGCGGGTCATTTCTTAAGATCGCTGGTATTGATCTCTCAAAAGCCCCCACCAGCGGACGCAAAGCTCAAGCTCGGCTTTCAGCGCGGCCAGACGCGCCGAGATTTCAGGATCCATCCCCCATTTGCGGCTTTGCCAGAGCGCGTCATGCTCGGCGGCGTTCAAGATGGAC
>CAIJXG010000060.1 GCA_903824505.1 uncultured Pseudomonadota bacterium
CATGCGCAGCGCAGCGCGGGGCGATTTATATGTGGAGCTGGCGGTTGAAACGCCCCAGCATCTCAGTAAACGCCAAAAAGAGCTTCTGGCCGAATTCGCGGACGAATCTAAAGGCGCAAAAACAAATCCGGAAAGCGAAAGTTTCCTAACGCGAGTCAAGGAAGCCTTAGGGCGGAAATAAAAACTGATCTTCAGGGCGTAGAAGCCGCAGAATCCAGAAAAATCGCCGAAAGCTGATTGCCCACCCGCGCCTCTCCGCGCTGGGTTGAAAAACGGTGACTGAAGAATTTCTGTGGATTGGCATAAGTATCGGCCAGAGAGGGCGCAACTCGATCAATTCCCGCAGCCTGTAAACGAGCGATGACAAAACCGGACAGGTCGAAAAGAAAACCGTCCCCTTTTTCTTTCGGCTTGAAAAAAAATCTGCTTTCTAGAGCTTTTTTTTCAAAATTCTGCTGAAAATCAGGCTGTACCTCGTAAGAATTTTGCCAAATACAGGGGCCTAAGGCAGCCTGAATCCCGCTGCGCCGCGCCCCAAGCCGCTCCATCGCGGCGATGGTTTTTTCTAGAATCCCGCCCAACGCCCCCTTCCATCCGGCATGCGCCGCACCGATGACCCCTGCCGTGGCATCAGCGAACAAAATAGGCACGCAATCCGCTGTCAAAACGCTGATCGCTATCCCTTTTTGACGGGTGACCAGCGCGTCGCCCTGCGGCCGCTCCGCATAGCGCCAGCTTTCCGTGACGCTCAACACATCTGTCGAATGAGTCTGAAAGGGGCTGAGCAAACAAGGCTCCGCAACGCCGAGACAGGCCGCTATGCGGGCGCGGTTGGACAAAACGTCCGCAAGATCCTCATGATCCGGAAATCCCGCGTTTCCCCCCTCACGCGTAAAGAACCCATGCCGAATCCCCGACAAAGCCGACAAAGAAGGCGCCAAAAGGGGAGAGGGCGTAACGACAACAGAAGGCATGAAGGCTGCCGTAGCATACAGAGCAAGAAAACGGCAAGGACAGCGTGGACTCGCGCCTGTTTATTCTTGATTCAATGCCGCCAGTTTAGCTGTTACGATCTGATAGAGAGGACCATGGCGGCGAGCCTGCCGAGTAATTGTGTCCAGACGATTGAGCTCAAAGATGTTTGAGTTACCCTCTTCAGATTTAGGGGTGTAGACGTTTGCCTCATAAAGTAGAGCCATTTGCGTTTCTGCTGGGCCTCCATCTGCATATAAAGCAGCCGATGTTGCAAGATCAGATGCCTCCATAGGCAAGATTTTTCCGCGGTTCAAAATCTCAGCCGCTGCCCTCAAACACATTTGTCCAACAAGACTTCCCTGAGGCGGATCCGCCTTTTGAGCTCCCAAAAACGCGTCCCAGCTTTGGGTACATATATGAGAGAGTTGCTGCCATGCCTTGATCAGATATTCCTTACAAGGGTTCGACTCGTAAATCGGTTTATACATATCCGCAGATCTTTTTTGTTCCGATCTGTCCAAATTGAGTCGAAAAAGTACATGAGCACAACGCTGCGCCTGCACCTCTTCTGGCAGCAAGGCCAAAAGCCCCCCGTAAAGATTGGCAGCCCGGCGATGAATGGGGCCATGACGGGTATTAAGGAGAATATCCTCAAACGCGCGGATAGTTTTCAGAAGGGTTGTGGCTTCCGACTGTCTCTTATTCCATGAATCCTCCATGGAATTTCCCTTTTTTTCTGATTGACGCAGAGTTTCTATTTCTTGAACTGCTTTTGATTTGTTGCGCCTGAGCCAAGCCGCAGCTTCCCACTTTTCTTGAGGGGTGCCGTCTTGAGCCAGTTGGAAATTTTTAAGGAAATCCCCAACATCATCCAAAGCGCAAAGAACCACACCAGCGCCAAAGAACCGCGCCTGAGGATCGGCAGAGGCCAAGAAATGCCTTGGGCGCGCTTCCTCTGTGTTTCCGAATGAGCTGGTATCTTTCCGATCAATCACACGGAAAACCTCCTGCAGCGCATCAAGCCGTTTATGAAGGGCGGGAATGCGCCTGCAAGCACCTAACATCCGGCCAAAGACTTGTTCCCGGATGATGCCACCCGGCGGATCCATTGTATAAACCTCACCCCAATGCGAGAAACGCAAGCGCTTTTCTGCCTTCTTTTCGGCTTCATCCGCACTGGCCAGCGCTGATTCAAGGCATAAATTCTTGAGAGGGGAAAGCATCGGCCCATCATTTTTCATCCCTGCAATCAAACGACAGTAATCATGAACCCGCGTACCAGGATCTTTGGGGTAGGCGCGCGCGATCGCATGGACGCAGGCCTTCGCAAAGTGAAATTCTTGATCCGTGCCGACAGCAAATCTTGCCGCCTCCTCATAAAGCTGGAACCATGCGGGGCGAGCCCTATGCTTGTCTTTTTCGCCTTCGCGTTTTTTTAAGGCTTGCTCCCCCCTTGCAGCCAAACGCGCGGCAACCTCTTGTCGGGTTAAAACAGGCGTCCCTTTTTTTGGATTGGTAAGGATTTCCATAGTACCCTACTGGGGTTGGCTAACGCATTGAGGTGATTCATACTGTCGGATTCTTCACCTGTAATGGAGTCTCCGATGCCGAAACAAGACGATGCGTTAGCCGAGATACTGCGTAGCAGATTTCACCTCAGCC
>CAIJXG010000061.1 GCA_903824505.1 uncultured Pseudomonadota bacterium
AAAGTCATCTAATTCGCAAAAAGTCTCGACGAGTCGGCTGAACATGGCGTGCTCCACACGTTGTTGTTGGGTCGACTCACAAGAATCCATAAATATTTACAAATGGTTAACATTCTTAAAACCCGTAACTCGGGTTACGTATTTGATCTTTCAGCAGGGAAGACGGAATGCTGAGTACCGACACGTCTTCGATCACCTGAGCGCTGCACATCTGACAGTCTTGTTCGAAAATGGCGCTTTCCCCCAGCGTGTGTCCGGTCGTAAGCATATCAACGATGATTTCATCCCCTTCCGGCATCGTGCGGAACAATTTGATCCACCCCCCGCCGATGATATAAAGGAATTGAGGCGTCTCCCCCTGAAGAAAGATGATTTTGCCTTTTTTATAGGATCGAATCTGAGCTGCCTTATCAAAACAGGAGATCTCTTCATCTGAAAGATTGGAGAAAAGAGGAACGCTCTTCAAATAATGACTGAAAGATGATTCCTGAACTTTGGAAACGGCCGCCCTAGATATTTCTGCCACTGCATTCATGAGACTTGAAGGATAGCATACTTAGACGGCAGAGTCTCGCTTTAACTTGTGCAAAGAAAATCGAAAAAGGGGGAAAAAAATGGCTCCCTGGGACGGGCTCGAACCGCCGACCCGGTGATTAACAGTCACCTGCTCTACCACTGAGCTACCAGGGAATGGGTGGTATGTATAAAAGGCTCAGGCGGCAAGCGCAACATTCAATTTTAGTAAAAAATCGCGCGGCCCGCTTTTTAGCCCGCTTTTTAGTTTGGCTGAGACGTATTATAGCCCTAATCTTCTCAAAGGAAGCAAATAGGGTTTCACGACAGAAAAGGACATCCGATGATCACACTATACGGCTTTGGCCGCCGCTGGGGACTTCCGGATCCTAGCCCCTTTGTCATTAAAGCTGAGATGCTGTTAAAGCTCGCCGGTCTGTCTTACACCTTCGATACAAAGGGGTTTCGGAAGGCGCCGGGTGGTAAGCTGCCCTATATCCGTGATGGTGCTGTTGTGGTTGCCGATTCGACCTTTATCCGGCTGCATATTGAGAAAACCTACGGCTATAATTTCGATGCAGGGCTTTCGCCAGCCGAAGCAGGACTCGCTTGGTCGGTCGAAAAGATGCTGGAAGATCACCTTTATTTTCTGGTGATGCATGAGCGTTGGATTCCGGATGCTAATTTTGCAGCCGGTCCGGCCCGTTTCTTTGATGAAGCGCCCGCCCTTTTGCGTCCCCTTATTCGTCACATGATCCGCCGAAAAATCGTTAAAACACTTTGGGCGCAGGGAACATCGCGCCACAGTCACACTCAGATCATCGCGTTGGGTGCACGGGTGTTTCAGTCTCTGTCAGACCTTTTGGGCACGAAACCCTATCTGATGGGCGAGAAACCCTGTGGCGCGGACGCCACGCTCTATGGATTCCTGTCCGGCACCTTGTGCAAAATTTTTGAAACACCCCTGAGGACAGAAGTCGAAAAACACCCGAATCTTGTCGCCTATGTCGCGCGCATGACACAGGCCTATTATCCAGAGCTGAAGGCCTAATCCCCCGCCAGAATCATCGCCCAGCCGATAATCACGGGCGGGACATCGGCGCCTGTTTGCCGCGCTAGGCTCACGGGCTGCTGCATAAGGGGCTGCGGAAAAGAATCCTGCACAAAAGATGGGGGGGCTTCCCCTTTGTCTCGTTTCGCGCTGCATCCTTGTATGCACCAAACGGCGATTCCACCTGCGTGATGGAAGGCTTCTAGATCAATCCACGGGCTTATGACAGGATCGCCCAGAATAAACACATGGGGGCGCGAGGGCGCGTAATAAGCGACATTCCCCGCCACCCATGTATCGCCCACGACATAGGACAGGGGCGTGTGGGTTTTTGCCTCCCACGCTGCGCTGATTTGATCCGCAAGAGCCTGCCCGGGAAAATGGACTCGCAAATGGTGCTTGGCCGAGACGTAGGGCGCCAGACTGGTCATCCCAATATACACACCCAGCATGAGCACACTAACGCCGCCCCATGCCCATCCAAAACGGCGTAGGGCAGGGGGCGTCAAGAGGGGACGGAGGTAAAAAAGACCCCATAATCCAGCAAAATTCCAGAAAGAAGCGCCCCACATGTCGTGAGCCTTGTATCCACCAAGCGCAGCAAGGCTAAAGGTCACCAAAAAAGGCGCAAAAGTCACAACGGTCAGAAACCCCCCATCAAAGCTCCGGCAAACAGCGCCTTCCGCCGCCGGACGTTTGAACCCCTGCAAAACCCACAAAAGAATTATCAACGGAGACAAGGCTCCCAGCTGCGCCCACCCAAATTTTAGAAAAGAAAAAGACACCGTTGGGACTCCGTTGCCCATTTCCTGCATGCGGTTGGCGGCATAATTCAGTGCAATAAAATGATGCTGCGCGAGCCAGACAAAATGCGGCACAAAAAGCAAAAGACAGACCAAAAGGCTTAGATAGGGTCCTTTTGTCTGGAAACGCTGCCGCGAAAGGGGATGGGCGAGGGCAAAAACCGCCAGAGCCAAAAGCAAAAGCCCCGTGCTGTATTTTGTATAAAGTCCGGCCGCGCTCCATAAGCCCAAAAGCATCCAATCCAGAATTTTATTTTCTTGAAAAGCGCGATGGAAAAACAAACCAATCAAGGCCCAGAAAGGCAGTTGCAAGACATTGGGGTTAAATTCGGGACTTGTGAAGGTGTAGTAAACCACGCCTTCCAGAAGCAACGCGCCGATCAGCGCCTCTTTTTCCGAGAGAATCCGCCGCCCCGTCTGCCAAACCGCCCAAAAAGCGATAAGAATAGACATCTGGCTCGCAAGAAAATGTGCCCACGCCGCGCGTTCCGTGACAAAGGCGAAAATTTCCAGAATCCACGCTTGCAAAGGCGGATGCTTATAGGTGCCCAGCACCCATTCCCGCCCCCACGCATAGCCCTCGATCACATCCAAAGGGGCATTGGGCGAACAGAGTGTGGACACGACAGTCCATACCAGCATATGCGTTAACGCAAAAAGCCAGAAAAGCCTTGCAGGGGAAGCCGTGAACAAAAAAGACATAAGAGGCGCGACCGGAAGCGAGAGCCGCACCATAGAAAATCTGTTCCAAAAAGCCAACGGGATTTCCACTTCCGAAAAAAACTCGAAATCCAGCGTGACGTGCCTTCAGGAACTTGGTACGAAGAAACTCTTGCCGTAGGGACAAAGGGACCCCCATGCCAAAACTTACCATTGATGGACACGAAGTCGAGGTCGCGCCGGGCACGAGCCTTCTGCAAGCCTGCGCGCAGCTAGGGATTGAAGTCCCGCATTTCTGTTACCACGACAAACTCAGCGTCGCGGGCTGCTGCCGCATGTGCTTGGTCGAGGTGGAAAAAATGCCCAAGCCTGTCGCCAGTTGCGCCATGCCGTGCGGGGAGGGGATGGTCGTGCGAACCGATAGCCCCGTGGCCAGACGCGCGCATCACAGCGTGATGGAGATGCTGCTGATCAATCATCCTCTCGATTGCCCCATTTGCGATCAAGGTGGGGAATGCGATTTGCAGGATCAAGCTGTCGCCTATGGCTTTGATCGGGGTCGTTACGCCGAGGCCAAACGGGCGGTTCAGGACAAAGAGCTGGGGCCTTTGGTCAAGACGGTGATGACTCGCTGCATCCATTGTTCGCGCTGCGTGCGTTTTGTGGATGAAATTTGCGGCACGCCGGAGCTTGGCCTGATCCATCGCGGCGAGCATACGGAAGTCAGCACTTATGTGAATAAGCCTCTGACCACCGAATTATCGGGCAATTTGATCGATATTTGTCCCGTCGGCGCGTTGACGAATAAGCCCGCCGCCTTTACGGCGCGGTCATGGGAATTCACGAAAACCGACAGTGTGGATGTCTTCGATGCTGTAGGATGCAATATCATTGTGGAAAGTCGCGGCGATGCCGTGATGCGAATCCTCCCGCGCAAGAATGACGCCATTAATGAGGAATGGATCAACGATAAAAGCCGCTTTGCGCTTGACGGGTTGACGCGTCAACGGCTCGACCGCCCCTATGTGCGGCGGAACGGCAAGCTTCAGCCTGCGACATGGGAAGAGGCTTTCGCCGCGATTGCCGATACCCTTAACCGCACGGATCCGAACCGCATTGCGGCCTTGGCTGGAGACATGGCGGATTGTGAATCCCTATACGCGCTAAAAAACTTGATGTGGAGGCTTGGTTCCCCGCATATGGATTGCAGGCAAGATGGCGCGGATTATGACGTGTCGACCCGCGCGGCCTATGTGATGAATAGCGGCATTGAGGGAATCGAAGAATCGGACGCGATTCTTTTGATCGGCACGAATCCTCGGCATGAGGCGACTTTGGTCAATGCGCGGATTCGTAAAACTTGGCTGAAGCGTGGGTGTAAGGTTGGTTTGATTGGCACCCCCGTGGATCTGGGCACCCCGTATGAACTTGTCGGAGAGACTCCGACCGCGCTTTTGGATGCCGCGCATCCTTTTATGGATTTTCTGCGTCACGCGAAGAAGCCCATGATCATTCTGGGCGCGGGTGCGTTAGCGCGCGCAGATGGCGCAGCGCTGCATCGCGTTGCACGTGACCTAGCTGAGAAAATCGGCGCAGTGCGCGAGGATTGGAACGGGTTTAATGTTCTGCAACTAGCGGCCTCGCGTGTCGGGGGGCTTGATCTTGGCTTTTTGCCGCAAGAAGGGGGCGTCGGTACGCGCGGCATTTGCAGCGGCAAGATGAAAGCGGTCTGGCTGTTGGGCGCGGATGAAATTGATATGACCACGCTGGGCGATGCGTTTGTGATCTATCAAGGCACGCATGGCGACAAAGGCGCGCATCGCGCCGATGTGATTCTGCCCTCTGCCGCCTATACCGAGAAAACAGGGATTTATGTCAATACCGAAGGCCGCCCCCAACGAGCGGAGCGGGCTGTGCCGCCCCCGGGTGACGCCCGCGAAGATTGGAAGATCCTCCGCGCTTTTTCTGAAACCATGGGGCAAACTCTCCCCTTCGATACGATCGAACAGCTGCGCGCGCAGATGGTTGAAGAAACCCCTGTCTTGGGCTTAATGAATGAGCGTCCCGCCGCGCCGTGGGCCTCTTTCGGCAAAGAAGGGAGCCTCTCTGCCACGCCTTTCACGCCTGTGATTCCGAATTTCTATATGACTGATCCGATCAGCCGCGCCTCTGTCACCATGGCCAAATGCACCGAAGAAATAGGCGGCCAGAACAGGAACAAGGCGGCCTAAGCCAAATATGGGGTGAGGGCTTTAAGCGGGCTGACAGGCGGGCAAAGGCGCAAAAAGGCCAGCGTCGATGACCCAACGAGCCGGGGATGTCAGGATTCTTTCAAATCTGCTTTCTTTGGTGGTGATTTCTCCGGGGGCTTTTCTTGCGGCTTGTTGTGCATTAAATTCCTGCTGCATGTGGATCGCCAGACGAAATTCACCGCAAAAAGCGGTGACACTGTTTGCAACGCCCAGATAATTCCCGAAAGCTGCAGCTGCCCCTGCAAAACAAAGGCTTCCGAGCGCAACCCCCATAAAAGGCGTGGCCGGATTGACCGGTTTTCCAAAAATTGTGTAGGCGCAGAACCCCCCTATTTCCACCAGCCCAACACCAGTCAACACCAGCGCTGCACTTCTGACTGACACGAGGGAAGAGGGATCGTGGATGGCACCCATGACTGTCGAAGGCAAAGACGCCAAAAACGACCATCCGCCCCCATTCGTGGTGGCAACCCCCAAATAGCCAAAACTGTAGTAAAAAACGGGGTGAGATGTAATTTTCTTGAAGAGAGATTCATTGGGATCCTCCTGTATTCTTTTTCGAGTTTGCGTGAAAGCTCTTAAGTCACCAATTCCAAAAGCAAACCCTGCAATGGCCGGGAAAAGGGCCTGTTCAACTCCATGAAAGGCCGCCTCCCAAGTCATAATGAGGCTCGCTGTGTACACATAAACGCCTGTAGCGCCTATGGGGCTTCCCATGATTGGCCCGATTGAGCACAGGGTTTTTGAACAAAAATGTGCAAGAGGGGGCGCTTGAGTATTTTTTGCGCACGCGGTGATCTCTGCGCCTGTTTTTCGAAAGAAGGTTTTGATTGAGTGCTCTTCGGGCAACAGTTTGAAACCTGTTAGGGCACTTACGTGAAATAGATTGAAAGTCGTAATGATAACGGGCCATAAAAGAGTGCTCAATTCTGCAGTAATCCAATTTGAAATTGGAAACAAAAGACCCGGGTCGGTCAAAATCTCACCCGTGCGTTTTTCCTCCTTTTTCGGATTGATTTCTTGTTCCATTCTTCCAATTCTTTTCTCAATCGTTAAAGGTTCTCTTTTTGTTCTCAGTCCTTCTCGCCCCACTTCTTTATATACTCGGGCCCCTTCGGTCCCCGAACGTTTTGTCCGCGCAAAAGGCGCATCAGCTTCGCTGAGCGCGTGTTTTGCACGGAATCGAATCCTTCCGCTTTCCAAGGAAGCCGAGTATACTACGCCGAACCCTCTTGTTGGAACGCCAAACTTTTACTTTCGCAGGGCTTTTTAGGCTCAAAAAGCTCTATGCCTTCGGCCTTTTTGTGTTACACTTTAAATGTGTTGCTAACTATGCTCGGTTTCCTTGGAAAGCGGAAGGATGCGATTCCGTGCAAAACACGCGCTCAGCGAA
>CAIJXG010000062.1 GCA_903824505.1 uncultured Pseudomonadota bacterium
AAAGTCATCTAATTCGCAAAAAGTCTCGACGAGTCGGCTGAACATGGCGTGCTCCACACGTTGTTGTTGGGTCGACTCACAAGAATCCATAAATATTTACAAATGGTTAACATTCTTAAAACCCGTAACTCGGGTTACGTAAGGAACGGCAACGCCACTAGCTAAAATGCCGGTAAGAAAGCTTGCCAATGTGCTAAACATGGCTTGCGGGGTTATTCCAGCGGCGGCAGCACCAAGGAAAACAGGAACCATCAGACCCTCCTTACTCCACTCAGCCCCACTATATCATGTTTTTTTATGTAATAAAATACAGAAATAGAAGAAAACCCCTACCCTCGCGTCACGCGCTGGGCATTTAGGACCACCAAAATGGACGATCCGGCCATCGCGAGTGCCGCAACCAGGGGCGTGACGAGCCCCATCATGGCCAGAGGCACGGCGATAATATTATAGCCAAAAGACAGGATAAAATTCTGTTTTACAAGCCGTTCTGCGCGTTTGGCAACCGCCAGAGCCGTCACAACTGGAGAAAGATTAGATCCCTGAAAAACCAAATCGGCGGCGTTTTGGGCAATATCTAACGCGGACGAAGGCGACATGGACACATCGGCCGAGGCCAAAGCCCCCGCATCGTTCAGCCCATCGCCGATCATCAAAACCTTATGCCCTTCAGCTCTCAGCCGATCGACCTCTGCCGCTTTATCAAGCGGCGACACGCGGGATTTGAAAATTTCGAACCCGAGACTCTTGGCCACGGTTGCGACCGCGGCCTCACGGTCTCCCGAAAACAAACGCAGCCCGTAGCCTTGCTGTTTCAACGTCGCGAGGGTCAGTTTGGCATCAGGACGCAGAGAATCCGCAAAGGTAAAACGCACAGGGGATTCGCCTTCAATTTGCAGCCACAATTCAGGCTTGTCATCGGCGGGAGCCTCACACGCTCCGCACCAATCCCGCCGCCCGAGACGTAAGCGCGTGCTGTCCCAGAAAGCCTCCAGCCCTTTTCCAGCTTCTTCCCAAACCGTCAATTTTAAAATCCGCCCGCCATACATTTCTGACAGGGCGCGGGCGAGCGGATGGCGGCTTTGCGCGGCCAGAGAGGCCGCGAGATGCATATTCCGTGATCCGATTTCCTGAGGATTGGAAAGCTGCGGATGACCTTGAGTCAACGTGCCTGTTTTATCAAACACAAGCATATCCACGCGCGCCAATCTTTCAATCGCATCGGCCGATTTCAGCAAAATTCCCTGCCGGAACAAACGCCCGCTGGTCAGAACTTGCACGGCGGGGACAGCCAAACCCAAGGCGCAGGGGCAGGTGATAATCAAAACCGTCATCGCCACCAAAAGCGATTCCTGCCACGCATGCCCCAAGATAGGACACCAGATCAAAAACGTCCCCAACGCCAGCGTATGGACAACGGGCGTATAGGCGCGGGCGACTCGATCCGCAATGCGGACATAAAGCGCATGCCCCTGTTCCGCCTTTTCCATCAAACGGATGATTTGAGACAGAAGGCTCTGATCGCTGGCCGCTGTCAGACGCACCGTCAAAGGCGCGGTGAGATTGATCATGCCGCCCAAAACGCGTGTGTCCACGCTAACAGGCTGAGTCAGGGTCTCGCCGGTGATAAAGCTGGGATCGATGTCAGATTCGCCCGTTTCCACAACGCCATCGGCGGCGATTTTCTCGCCTACTGCAACCTGTAACAGCATGCCCGATTGAAGCTCGCGAATGGGCAAAAGGCGCGGCTGGCCGTCCTGCACAACAGTAGCAGTCCCTGCTTGCATCATGAGCAAATCTTGAGCGGCGGCCCGCGCCTTGCCTCTGGTCTTGCGATCCAGATAGCGTCCGATCAACAGCAAGAACAGCAGCATCACGACCGAGTCGAAATAGGCGTAAGTTCCATGATGGAGGGTCTCAAAAAGGCTCATCGCCGTGGTCAAAATCAAGGCCACGCTGATCGGCACATCCATGTTTGAGCGCCCATGACGCAACGCTTGAAAGGCGGAGCGAAAAAAGGGACGGCCCGAGAAAAGAACGGTCGGAAGGGCGATCAGCGCGGAGAGCCAATGCAAAAAATCATGCGTAGCCATACCCATGGTTTGGGTTGTCGCGGACCACAAGCCAACCGAGAGCATCATAATATTGCCAGAGGCGAAACCCGCGACGGCCAGACAGAGCAAAAGGGACTTTTCTTCGCGTTGATCGGATTGATCCATCTGCGCGGCCTCAAACGGCGCGAGGTGATAGCCCAACGCCGTCACCTTGGCCGCCAGCTCATTCCCGCGCGAAGCTGCGCCTGTCCAATGCAGGGTCAGCCGACGTGTTGTAAGATTAACGCGCGCCGAAACGCCTGCCTCTTTCTTCAGCGCATCTTCAATCAGAAACGCGCAGGAGGCGCAGCGCATTCCCTCGATCAGCAGCGTAAGACCCAACGTCCCGTCGGGATCCGAAGTCACAAAGCGTGAGAGGTCTTGAAGAGGAACGGGCATGAGCAAGAAGGGCGATAAGGGAACACCCTTCTTGCTTAAAGGTAAAAGCCAGATCAAACAACCGTGCTGTGCGAAAGGGATTTAAAAGGTGAATCCAACACCCAGATTCAAGAAGACGTCGCCGCCTTCACCTTTCCCAAACGCTTGATCGGCCCCAATCTTGGCATCAAGAGAGACGGTATCGCTGATTTGATACTGGGTGCCCACTAAAAGGCTTCCGACCGTCTGCTGAGGCCGCGCCGTCGTATAATTGACCAGAGAAAGGCGATCCGGCCCGACTTTCACCGTGACATCGTTTGTTGGAAGATCGCGATCAATCCGCAGATTGGCATAGGGATGAAACGCCCCTAAATTTGTGAAAGAGGTATTCACGCCCAAAGATCCGCGCAGTGAGTCATAACTCGAATCTCCATAAGCGAGCCCTAAAACGCTATTTTGTTCTTGATACCCCCTTACGCCCGTTCGCTCATAGGTCAGGGCCATATTAGGGGTGACATTGAAGAACTGCCCAATGGCAAAATGATAACCGCCACCGATCCGCGCCGATTCATAATCTCCCGTTGTTTTGCCAAAGGCCTGCTCAAAAGCCGTAGAACCTAAGGCAGTTTGGCGCATGATTTTCCCGTAATCGAGGCTTCCATAGGTTGCTGAGGCGTTAAGATAGGCGTTGTCCGTCAGCTTGAGCATTCCATAGGCGGTTCCCACCGCGCTAGTGCGCGTAAAGCCCCCCGTATTATTGCCAAAACTGCCTGAGCTTCCGCCATAGAAAAACTGCCCTCCGACCAAAACGCCGGGCATGACGACAACATCCGCCCCCACAGAACCTCCGCCGCCCGTTGTGGTCAGACGTGTGTCGGTTCCTCCCGAAGAAGCCTTTCCGGAGCCGTTTGCTTGGGCCTGCGCGTAGGTTTGCCAGTTGCCCGTTGTGCGTTCCAGCATCTGTCCTTGCGCATCACTTCTTAAAAACGCTGTACGATCAAGCCGTTGTTCAAGGGACAGCGCGTTCTGACGCATCTCCACCGAAGGACTTGTCAGGACATTGACAAACTGATCGCGGGCCCGAAGTTGAGCAAACACATAGTCAGCGATAACCGCATCCATCGCGGATGAAAAATGAGGGCCATTCGCATAAACATGCCCATCATTCGGAAGCGTGCAGGGAAAAGTGGGACACATTTCCCCCGTATCTCCGATCGTAAATCCGTAGTGAGCTAGACGCGTATTAACATCTGTGGTCAGTTTGTCGGCATTGATCATGTAAACCCCCGCATCAGTCAGCGCGGGTTTAAGAGACGCATTTAAGTTGGTGAGGTTTGTTTTGTAAGAGATTTTGTTACCTGTAAACGAACCAAAATAACCGACATACTGTGAAGGCGTAAGGATGGAGACGATATTTTTTGCCCCAATTTTCTGAAGCTCTTTGATGTTGTTTATATAATCAGTTGTTATGCTCCCCACATTAAACCATGTGGGATCCACAATGCTTTGAGCGGCGTCCCCTGCGCCCGCCCAAATGATCACCATATCATGACGGCTAATCTGGGTGTGATCTGCTTCGAAAGCCGCAACTTCATCTGTAAGGGTCACGGAGTTCGGAGTCGCTGCGATACTCGCCCCTCCAACCGCGTAATTATTGCCTCCATTCGGCGTCACCGCGCCTGTATTGGGATCAATTTTACGCGCAGGGATCGCAGAAAGGCCCAATTTATGGTTGAAATCCTCGATCCACATATTGCCTTCATTGGTATATCTTTGATCCGCGCCCATGATATTCCCTGTATCTGTAAGGCTGTCCCCGAAAGAAAAGACATTCGAAATAGTTTCTGCAGAGGCTGATCTGGCCAAAGATCCCACCATCAGAAGGGCTAAAAGAAGAGATCTGTTGTTCATGGCGCGCCTGTGGTAAGATTGTTGATCGGTAATCGAGTAATATATCACGATTATCGTGATGTCAATATCCTCGATTTAAAAAGGAGGCCTGATGAATAGCCGGAACACACGACCTTACTTCCAGCTTGTTTACAAAGCCTTCTGGTTGCTTTGGATTCTCTTTCCCTTCCTTATTTACATGGTTATTGATTGGCCCAGCTTGACCCTTAACGGTTTTGTGACGCCGGATGCGTTGTGCGCTGGAAACGCGCCAAAGCTCCTTAGCCCCCATGGACAAAAGGCTGTTTGGTTGCTTTTGATCACGAATATAGGATTCTCTTGCGCGCTGATGGGGTTGATGCATCGCCTTCTCTATATCGGCGCTTATGTCGATGTGTTTATTCCGCGCAGCCTGACGATCATGCGCATCTTCGCCTTTGTGCTGCTGGGCGATTCCCTTTTGACTCCGTTGCTTGAGAATTTAGCCAAATATTTTCTGACCTTTACGGGGGATGTCCTGCATTGGTCTCCCGTCTATGATTTTGATCTTCTGACTTTTGCGGCGGGATTATTTGCATGGGCCTTCAGCGCGATTCTTGAAGAAGGACTGCGGATGCAAGAAGACCTCAAACTTACGATTTAAAAATGGCGATTCTAGTTAATCTTGACGTGATGCTGGCCCTGCGAAAAATGCGTCTGACTGAATTGTCGGAGGCGACAGGGATCAGTATTCAAAATTTGTCGATTCTAAAAACAGGTAAGGCGCGGGCCATCCGCTTTTCGACTCTCTCGACCATCTGTCGCGTTCTGAAATGCCAACCCGGAGACATTCTGGTCTATCAGCATCAAGAAAACGAACTGGACTCGGATCCGGATGAATGAAGCCGACAGTTGGAAGCCGGTGTAACAACCGGCTTCTTCAACCAGAGGCCGTTTCCACCTTAACTTTCCCGTTTTCTGTCTCACAAAGTGGGGCCACCTTACCGTGCAAAACACGCGCTCAGCGAAGCTGATGCGCCTTTTGCGCGGACAAAAAGTTCGGGGCCCGAAGGGGCCCGAGCATAGTATATAGGAAGGGGGGCACGAAGCTGTTGCGATTCAGAATGGCTCTGCCTAAAGTGACGCCTTCTTCTTATCCTTCCCTTGGTCCTGGTTTTTCTATGTATGATCTGATCGTGATCGGCGGCGGCCCGGGCGGCTATGTCGCAGCTATTCGTGCAGCGCAATTGGGGCTGAAAGTTGCCTGTGTCGAAAAGAATCCCTCTTTGGGCGGCACCTGCCTCAATGTCGGCTGCATTCCGTCCAAAGCTCTTTTGGTGAGCTCTGAGAAATATGAGCAAGCCAAGCACGGGTTGATGGCCCACGGCGTTTGGGTGGACAAGGTCGCGCTGGATTTGCCCGTCATGATGGCGCGGAAGGATAAGGTCATCAGCGACAACACCGCCGGCATCGCCTATTTGTTCCGCAAACATAAAATTGACTGGATCAAAGGCGCGGGAAAGATTCTGGCTGCGGGACGAGTCGAGGTTAAAAGCCCGGACGAGACCCAAATCCATGAAACCAAAAACATCCTGATCGCGACAGGCTCGGAAAGCACACCTTTGTCCAATATTCCGGTGGATGAGACGCGCATTGTGACCTCCACCGGCGCGTTATCTTTACCTTCCGTTCCGAAGACAATGGTCGTGATCGGCGGCGGCGTGATCGGGCTGGAGCTTGGCACGGTCTGGCAACGTTTGGGCACGCAAGTGACGGTTGTTGAGTTCGCGGATCGGATTCTCTCTGCGATGGATGGCGAGATCTCGCGCACCATGCTGAAAATTCTGGAAAAACAAGGGATGCAGTTCCGTTTGGGCCACAAGGTTTCGGCGGCTTCGGTGGAAGGCGCGCAGGTCGCGCTGACGATCCAATCCGCCGATGGAACGACAGAGGAAAAAACAAACGCGGATATTCTTTTGCTGGCGGTCGGACGGCGGCCCTATACGCAGGGACTTGGACTAGAGGCGATTGGCGTTACGCTGGATACGCGCCAACGGATCATCACCGATAAACATTTCCAAACCAATGTGCCGGGAATCTACGCGGTGGGCGACGTGATTGCGGGACCTATGCTCGCGCATAAGGCGGAGGATGAAGGTGTGGCTTGCGCCGAAATGTTGGCGGGACAAACGGCGCATATCAATTACGACGCGATTCCCAGCGTGGTTTATACGACGCCCGAAGTCGCCTCTGTCGGCAAGACCGAGGAAGAGCTGAAACAGGCGGGAATCTTGTATAAAGTCGGCAAATTCCCCTTCTCGGCGAATGGCCGCGCACGGGCGATGGATGAAACGGAAGGCTTCGTGAAAATTCTGGCGGATAGCGCAACGGATCGGGTGCTGGGGGCGCATATCGTCGGCCCTGATGCGGGGACAATCATTGCCGCATTGGCCATGACGATCGAATTCGGCGGCAGCAGCGAGGATATCGCCCGCACCTGTCACGCGCACCCGACTCTGAATGAATGCGTCAAAGAAGCCGCGCTGGCTGTGGACGGACGAGCGCTGCATATTTAAGGACGGTGAAAGAACCAAAGGGGCGGAGGGGGATTCTAGGGCGCTTCCCGCATTAGGCCTCTTCTTTCTTCAAAACGTTCGGGGCCCGAAGGGGCCCGAGTATAAAAAGACGCAAGAGATTCAATATGGGTATAGTTTATACCGGACCACGGTTCGTCTCGTTCACTAAATAGCTGTGAGTTTTTCTGATTATGTCCGCGCTCGCTCGTTCTGACTCCTCTTTGATTGGCCGCTGGTGGTGGACGGTGGATCGCTGGGCGCTGGCCGCACTGATCGGTTTGATGGGGTTTGGAATTCTCTTGATTCAGGCCTCCACCCCTGCCGTCGCGATCAAGCATGGCTGGAGCCATTTGTATTTCGTCGAACGCCATCTGGCGATGTTGCTGCCTGCGGTTGGGATTATCTTCGGCCTGTCGCTTCTTTCGCCCCGCACGATTCGTCTTTTGTCCGTTGCCGGACTTCTCCTTTTTGTGCCGCTTTTGATTGTGACGCCTTTCTGGGGGACGGAGATTAAGGGCGCCGTGCGCTGGATCCATCTGCCGGGCTTTTCGATCCAGCCCTCGGAGTTTGTGAAGCCCTTTTTTGCCGTCATCGCCGCATGGCTTTTCACGCGCCAGTGCGAAAGGCGAGGTCCTCCTGCCCTAGGCGTTAATATCGCTTTGTATCTGCTGATTGTCGCCTGCCTTGTGATGCAGCCGGATATTGGGATGACCTTTCTCATCAGCCTGATCTGGTTTGGGCAGTTTTTCCTGGCCGGACTTCCGGTCGCGCTGGTCGGTTTGTTGGGCGCGGGCGGCCTTATGAGCCTTTATGTGGCCTATGCAACCCTTCCCCATTTTACCGCGCGGGTGGATAAATTTCTCAGCCGCACGGGGGATACGTATCAGGTGGATCGCGCCTTGGATGCCTTCGCCCATGGAGGCATGTTTGGAACAGGCCCGGGCGGCGGCGTTGTCAAAATGTCCCTGCCTGACGCCCATGCGGATTTTGTCTTTGCCGTAGCGGGAGAGGAGCTTGGCCTCCTATGGTGTCTTTTGATCCTCGGGCTTTATGCCTTTATCGTTCTGCGCGGTTTAATGCAGCTCCGCACCCAAAACAGCCTGTTCACGACTCTGGCCGTTGGGGGAATCCTGACCGAGTTTGGGTTGCAGACCGTCATTAACCTTGCCTCGACCATGCGGTTGATGCCGGCCAAGGGGATGACTCTGCCCTTCCTGTCCTATGGGGGATCCTCGCTTCTGGCCTTGGCGATTGGCATGGGGATCTTTTTGGCCCTGACCCGCAAAAGATTCGGCACAGAGGAAATGTAGGGGCGTTAAGAATTGTCCCCTCACTTTTTCGGGGCAACGCCCTTTTCCTGTAATAAAGCATAGGCATCCTTGTACCAGCTGCTGCCCGGGAAATTATACCCCAAGAGGGCCGCGTTCTTTTGCGCTTCCTCAAACAAGCCTAGCGCGACGTAACATTCAACCAGACGTTCTAAAGCTTCCGGCACATGGCTGGTTGTTTGATATTTATCCGCCACAGTTCGAAAACGCCCTATGGCTGCGATATAAAGACGCCGCGTCAGATAATAACGCCCTACTTCCATCTCGCCTCCGGCCAAATGGTCTTTGATAAGGCCAATTTTCAAGACGGCATCGCGGGCATAATCCGTGTCGGGAAAACGGGTGATAACGTCTTGCAGCCCTTTCAACGCCTCATGCGCGGCTGTTTGATCACGCCGCACATCAGGGATCCGTTCATAATTGCACAACGCACGGAGATAAAAGGCATAAGGAGCGTCGGTATTACCCGGATGAAGATCAATAAATTCGTCCAAGGCTTTGACCGCCGCGTCATAATCCATCGCCTGATAATTGGCATAAGCCTCCATCACTTGGGCATGGGTCGCCCAAGAAGAATAGGGATGCTGACGCTCGACTTCCGCAAATTGCTTGGCTGCTTCCGTATAAGAACTGTGCGCCAGCGTGTCCATCGCCCGTGTATAAAGGACGGTCACGGATTCATCCGGCGGCAAGGCGTCTTTATCCTCTTTATTTCCGGCGCAGGCCGATACCAAGCTCAGCGCGAAAAGAAGAACTAAAAACGAGAGAGCAGATCGAGCCAAAGGAAAACGCATCACGCCTCCTGCTCTTTCAGATGAGTGTCTAGAAAAGCCAGAGTCCGGCTCTGCGCGCGTTCGGCGGCTTCCTTATTATAGTTTTGTCCATTCCAACGGGCGAAAGCGTGATCCGCTTCATCATAGACATAGGCGCTGATCTGAGCATTCTTGGCCGTAGCCCCTAAAATCTCGGCCCGGATGGGGGGGGGCACATAGGAATCCAGTCCCGCAATATGGAGCAAAAGCGGCTTGGTAATGGCGTCCCCTTCCGTCAGATATGTCTCAAGCCCGACACCGTAATAACCAACCGAGGCATCGCTGTCGCTCCGCGCGGCCATCAAGAAGGCGAGTTTGCCGCCCAGACAATAGCCGACCACCCCCGCTTTTCCTGAACAAGCGGGCAGGTGACGGGCAAAAGCCAATGTCGCCCGTAGATCTTGAAGACCTGCGTCAACATCAAAGCCTTTATAAAAAGCAAAAGCGCGTTCCCATTCCTCGGGTGTTTGATCAGTGAGCTGAACGCCGGGTTCTTGCCTCCAAAAAAGATCGGGACAGAGCGTGACATAGCCTTGCGCCGCAAAGATATCACAGGTTTTGCGCATATTTGCGTTTACGCCGAAAATTTCCTGAATGACAATCAAAGCGGGGCCTGTGCCACTTGGCGGCAACGCGCTGTACGCGCTGAAAGAGGCTCCATCGGGAAGCGGAATCGAAACATCGGGCATAGAAAGAAATCCAAGACAGAAGGGGGTGTTGCGGAAACTCTAGAGACTATCCCGTCCGATTTCCAGCGGTTGTTGAAAAGTGTACGCGTTCAGGTAAAATGATCCCCTCAAGAGGAGATGCGCATGTCCATTAACAGGAAACTCCTGCCTACTTCCGAATCGGCGCGGCGGTCTCCGCCGCTTTATAGGCTCCTCCATCACGAAGCTTATCCGTTCCGTCGATGACCACTTTGTCCCCCGCCTGAAGCCCATCCAAAATTTGGACCTGCGCCTGATCTGTCCCGCCGATTTTGACGGGGCGCATAGCGACTGTTCCATCCTCTTGCGCCAGATACACGAAAGCGCCGCCCGCGCCGCGCAGCAAAGCGGCCTGAGGCGCGAGAACGACATCGCGTAGGGTATCAACCGTGATTCGTACCGTCACAAATTGGTTGGGAAACAGCAGTCCCTCAGGGTTATCAAACTGAGCGCGCAAACGCACCGTGCCGGTGCTTGTGTTGATTTGATTGTCAATGGCCGTCAGCTTGCCGTCGCTGAGTTTGATCGCCCCCGCGCGGTCAAAGACGGCAACCGGAAGCTCTGCGCCCGCTGCAAGCCTTTTTAACACGGACGGCAGAGAATCTTCGGGCAGCGTAAAGATCACAGAGATGGGATCCATCTGGGTGATAACCACAAGTCCATTCGGGTCCGAAACTTGGGCGTAATTTCCCGCATCAACTTGCCGCAGCCCTACGCGGCCAGAGATTGGCGCAACAATATGGCAATAGGTAATGTTCAGTTTTGCAGCATCAATCTGCCCCTGATCGGTAGCCACGGAACCTTGATATTGGCGCACAAGAGAATCTTGAGCATCCAGCTGTTGCTTGGATACAGAATCCTTGGCCGCCAATTTCGTGTAACGATCAAGATCTTTGCGCGCCTCTTGCAGCAGCGCCTGATCTTTTTGCAGAGCGCCTTGGGCTTGGGCCAAGGAGGCTTCATAAGGACGCGGGTCGATTTGCGCTAGAAAATCCCCTTGATGGACAAGCTGACCTTCTTGAAAATTAAGGCTTTGAAGTTGTCCGTTGATCTGGGTACGCAGCGTTATGTCGGCTAGGGGTGTTACAGTGCCTAAGCCCTCCTCGACAACCGGAAGATCCCCTTTCTTAAGAGTTCCAAGACTTACGGTGACAGGGCGCGCCTCGTGCTGGGCTGGAGGGGTTGCCCCTGCGCGCATCCACAGCCATGCGCCCGCCCCGCCGCCAATCAACAGCGCAAGCACGCCAAAGAGCTTGAGTTTAGAGCGAAAAGCCGGAGACATGAGGGATTATGAAGGGGGGGAATAAGAGCTGTTGGTCTTACCTTACCCGAGAAGGTTCCGAGAAGAAAGAGATCCTGTATTCTTACAATTCATGTGGGGTCAGAAAGCCTTCCAAAAGACGGCGCAACGGAAGTGGGATTCGGACAGCGCGTGCAGCTTGAGAAACGCTAACAACCGTTGTTGTGACTTCGGCCAAAGTCGTTTCTGCGCGATCGATGGTTTGAAGAAATTTCATGCTCGATCCGCCTATGGATGACAAGCGGGTTTGGACTCTCAATAAGTCGTCTAAGAGCGCACGAGGAAATAACCGCGTCTGTTTAAGCGGCGAGGGACGGAGAGATGGTGTAGTTCCATTCGCCGTGGAAGTCATGCTTTTTGATGTTGACGGCACGGAGTTCTTGGTTCGAGATTTTCATGCCTTTTTCGTAG
>CAIJXG010000063.1 GCA_903824505.1 uncultured Pseudomonadota bacterium
CCCTCGCCTTAAACTTCGCGTCGTGCTTCTTGCGTGTCTTTGACATCTTGTTTCCCTTCCGTTTGCTGCTCTTACGGGAAAGGACTCTCTCTTACCACCTGTTTCATTTTCGGGGACCAGCATAGACCTTTGATAAACATCATTTTGGTTAGACCGGACTCAACGGCTTTATTAACCGCATGCGCTATATCATGTTGGCTGTAATTCTTGTCTTTAACCTCAGCCCCCATAAGGGTCTTGTCTTGGGAGACGATATCTATGTCGCACACTTCCTTTGACGAAGACCCCGCTTCGTTAGTTGGATGTGTTTTGACCGCCACCTCTGCATCTGCCGCATAAAGCATTTTTAGAAGCGTTCCGACGACGATAACGGAGGTCTCTCCTTCGTAGGATTTTGAAAGAAAAATATCCAAAATGTTCTTGATCGCACAGGAATTGTCGGCAGAAGACAATGCCCGTTCGCTTGTCCCTACAATCGCGCGCTCCTGACGCTGCAAGATGTGAAAGATGCAATCCTGCAGGGCAGATACTGCTTCCTTTTTGAGGACGGCATTTCCAAGGATACTTATCACCAGCTTAAGCGTTTCAAGGTCACTTCCTTTGCGAACCGCATTCTCGACGGATAAGTGTGTAAAACGCGCAGGTTTATTCAAGAACGGCTCATTAGAGCCGCCCAATTTTCCTGACAAAAGAGATTGTTCGTTTGGAACGATAACCTTGTGGCAGAGGCTCCGTGCGTCATACGCTCCCTTAAGGGGCGCACCCGCCTGAAGACACAACGGGTTAATTTTGGGTTCGACGGCCTTTGCCAGCAATCCGGTCAGCAAAATATAGCGGAAGGTAAGATGCGTTCCCGATATAACCTTTCCAATCGAATCACTTAACG
Source organism: uncultured Pseudomonadota bacterium (assembly GCA_903824505.1). GTDB lineage: Bacteria > Pseudomonadota > Alphaproteobacteria > UBA9219 > UBA9219 > CAIXLI01. Next base: position 887 of record CAIJXG010000063.1, read on the forward strand.
GTGATTCTGTCTTGTACGGGCGTTGAGATTTAACTTTTTCCGTTGCCTCTTTTAAGACGCGTTCTGCGGTGCTGTGATCAATCTTTAACATACGCGCTGAACTTCTTTCATTTTGCGGCTGGGGGCTATAGAATCTATCAATAGAATCTGTGACGACAGAGAGTAGGATTTGCACTTATATGTTTCAAGCGGTATCGCTTTTCTCCGGCGCAGGCGGCATGGACATCGGTTTTAAAAAAGCCGGGTTCCAAACGCTTTGGGCGAATGATTTTAATGAAGTGGCTTGTGAGACTTACGCGGCAAACAAGCTAGGTCCGATTGTTGCTGGGGATATTAACCAATACCTGCCTCAGCTACAAAAATTTGAAGGCGTTGATCTTTTATTTGGTGGGCCGCCTTGCCAAGGGTTTTCCGTTGCCGGAAAAATGAACCCAGAGGATGAACGCAGCGAACTTGTTTGGAGTTACGTAGAAGCGGTTCGCATTGTACGCCCCAGAGCCTTTGTCATGGAAAATGTTAAGGCTCTTGCCTCTTTAGAGAAATGGGGGGCTGTGCGCAAAAAACTGATCAAGGCGTTAACAGAGTTAGGGTATTCGCTCTCTCTGAATGTTTTGAATGCCACTGATTACGGAGTGCCGCAGAAACGAGAGCGTATGTTCCTCGTTGGGCTGCAAGACTCTGACGCTAGTAACTTTGACAGCGTGCTGCGAAAGAAAAAGAAAAAATCGCCAACTGTTAGACAAGCCTTCAAACACTTAGATAAGGCAGGGACAGGAAATAATCAGCGCGTTTGTAATGCAGAAATATCGCTGGCCGCAAACCCAATACTTAGAAAATCCCCTTATGCAGGCATGCTTTTTAATGGAGCTGGGCGGCCAATTCATATTGACGGCTATGCGTTGACCTTGCCTGCATCAATGGGTGGAAACAAAACGCCCATAATAGATGATTTGTTGTTGGGGGATGCTTCCGCTGAGGATTGGGTTGTGAAATACCACCGCCATTTAATGGATGGGGGACAACCGTATTATTGGAAAGACGTTCCCGCACATTTGCGTAGAATTACGGTAGATGAAGCCTTGGCCATTCAGACCTTTCCTGCATCGTTTATCCTCACAGGGGGGAAATCCGCCGCATACCGTATGATTGGTAATGCTGTGCCATGTAATTTGGCTTTTGCTGTAGCGGAAAGTGTGAAGCATTACCTGATGAGCGAAGAAATAGATTTTCCTATGAAGCTAGCGGTCTGACGACCTTTGCCTACACCGGAGACTTCCGACGAAAAATACATGGATGCTTGCCCCTACAGTGTCCCGACACCACCCTATTTTAAGGGGGTGGATTCAAATTTGAAGTGCAACTTTAGTTTCAAGGTTTTGGCATGGGGCTGAAGCGAAGTAAACCTCCTCAGGGGTCAGGAATTTTAGTTTCTTTCTGGGGCGTGAGTTGAGCTTGGCGGCGATAGCGTTGAGG
>CAIJXG010000064.1 GCA_903824505.1 uncultured Pseudomonadota bacterium
AGCTTTTGCTTGCGTTCGGCAACATCAAAAAAGCCCGGTTGCTTCATCGTCCATCTCCTCGGCAGGGTGAATGGACTCTATTGAATCACGCGGTTTTGAGTTTGCAAGAAGAATTTAGCCGGTTTTTAGAAGTGCCCTTTACACAAAGGCGCAAGGCCTGTAGCTTTTGAATCGAGGGCTTCCGGTTCTTTGTCTTCTTAGTCTCTGTTCCTCATTTCTAAAATCGCGGCGTGAAATCAAACCGGACTGAAATTGAAAAGGACTGTGACATGAAACGCTTCCTCTTTGTTTGCCTGTTCCTTGCTCTTGCGCTTCCGGCGCAGGCGGCCTCGAAAGTTGCCTTTTGTCGGCCGGACAATATGGCTTCGGCTCTGGCCTTTATCGCGGATGAGCAAGGCTATTTCAAAGCCGAAGGGCTGGATTTGACCTATGCGACCGCCACCAATGGCAAAATCTGTCAGGACAATCTGATCGCTGGCAAAGGGGATGCGATGATGGGGGGCGATGGGCCTTTTACCTATCTAAGCTTTACGCCGACCCAACCGATCCGGCTCATTGCTCAACAGATGGTCAATCCTGAAACTGCGCTTATCGCGCGGCGGGACCGTGGAATCGAGAAGGAAAGCGATATCAAAGGCAAGCGCATCGGCTATCTTCCGGGCACCGTTTCCTATATCTACACCGCGCATCTTTTGGAAAAACTCGGCCTGACGCCGCAAGATGTCCATCTGGTGGCCTTGCAGCCGCCCGCCATGCCCCAAGCCCTTCAAGGCGGCGCGATCGACGGTTTTGTGATGTGGGAACCGTGGGTATCCCAAGCTGTCAAAGCCTTGGGCAACGGAGCCGTTTGGCTCCATGATCCGCTTATGTATAACTACCGCAGCGTGTTTTCGGTCACGCAAAGTTTTGCGAAAAACCATCCGGAAGATATTAAAGCTATGCTTCGCGCTTTGCTTCGCGCCGAAGCCTATATCCACGCCCATCCAGCCGAGGCGCGTGTCGCTTTGGCGAGGGATGCCAAGCTTGATGTGCAAATTCTTGAGAAAAATTGGAGCGCGTATGTCTTTCGTTTGACGCTTGACCCCAGCTTGATCGCGCTTCTAGACAGCAACGCCCGCTACATCACGCGTGACGACCCTAATTTCAAAGACAAACCTGCGCCTGACTTCCGGAAATTTATCGACTCATCTTTCCTGCGCGTCGTCGCGCCGGATCGGGTCGAGGCGGGGATGTAGAACAAGATGCGTCTTAAAACCCTCTTCCGCCGTGCCGACTTTCTGGTCGGCATGGGCGTGCTGGCTCTTCTGTGGCTTGGAGTCGCAGACTGGACTCATGCGGTTTCGCCTTTGTTGTTGCCTCCTTTGACCGATGTCTTGACGCGCCTTGCGCAACTCACTTTCAGCGGAACCTTGTTGGCGGATACGCAAGCGACTCTGCTTCGCTGGGCACAGGGTTTTGGGCTGGGAGCCGTGCTCGGCACGCTGGCGGGGTTGGGTTTGGGAACAGCGCCGCGTCTCTACCGTTGGCTTGAAGGCGTGATCGAGTTTTTTCGCGCTCTGCCTGTCACCGCGATTTTCCCTCTATTCTTGATGATTTTTGGCATTGGCGATGCCAGCAAAATAGCCATGGCGTTTTTGCCAACTTTTTTGTTGATGCTGATTAATGCGAGCTATGGCGTTTTGCATGCCAGCCGCGACCGCCGCCGCGCCGCGCAAGTCTTCGGCGCGACGCCGTTTCAGATTTTCCGCTATGTGGTTTTTTGGGAGGCGCTGCCCCAAATTTTTATCGGCCTGAGGCTCGCTTTGTCTTTGTCGCTGGTTGTCACGGTTGTGTCGGAAATGTTCATCGGTACGGATACGGGGCTTGGCCAGCGTATCTATGACAGTTATTTGACGAATGCAGTGACGACTCTTTATGCGCTGTTGCTAGTTCTGGGGCTGCTTGGCTACGGCTTGAATAAACTCAGCATGAGTCTTGAAAAACGCTGTGTCACATGGGCGGGGCGGGCATGATTGGGTTGCGGGGTCTCCAGCGGTCTTTTCCAGCGCCAAACGGCGGCACGCTTTCTGTGTTGCGGGATATTTCGTTCACTGTTCAATCGGGCGAGTTTCTGACGGTTTTTGGCCCGAATGGCTGCGGCAAATCCACGCTTATGAGTATTTTGGCAGGGCTGGACTTTCCTTCCGGTGGCGTGCTGGAAGGCGCGGCTGAGCTGAAAGGCCAGATCGGCTTTGTGTTCCAAGATTACCGCCGCGCTCTGTTGCCGTGGCGCAGCGGAGCCGAGAATGTCCTTCTGCCGCTTCAAATAAGGGGCGTGAAACGGGCGGAGCAAAAAGAACGGCTTGCGGCGCTGGTCGAAAAACTTAGGCCCCAATTGGATTTGCGCCAGCCGATTTATACGCTGTCCGGCGGCCAAGCGCAGATGATCGGGCTTATGCGGGCGTTGATTATCAACCCCAAGCTTTTGATCCTCGATGAGCCTTTCTCTGCATTGGATTACGGCCGCACCCTCGCGCTGCGCCAAACGCTGATGCAGGTTGCCAAAGACTTCGCCCTGACCGTCCTTTTTATCAGCCATGATCTGGAAGAGGCGCTGTATCTGGGCGACCGAGTCGTGTTTCTGAGCAGTAAACCCACAAGCGTGGTTGAGATCCTGCGGGTTCCCTTTCCCCGCCCCCGCACGCCTGATCTTCCCGGCGACCCCGCCTTCGGCGCGTTAAAACTGAGAGCTTTGCGGATTTTTGAACGGTGTCAGTTGGATTGTGTGCGTTAGATCTCCCGTAAAAATAATGGGCTCAGGCTCGTCCTATTGTTGTCCGTCCGTGACGGCAATTAGGGCCTATGGAGGCATGAGGGAATAAGTGAATCTATTTTGCCGCAGGTTTTAGAAAAGAACAATGTGGAAACATTTTGAGGATTCACGGCGAGAAATAGGCGGCTTAGAATCGAGGGATGAAACACTCTCTTGAAGTGATCGAA
>CAIJXG010000065.1 GCA_903824505.1 uncultured Pseudomonadota bacterium
CTTCGATCACTTCAAGAGAGTGTTTCATCCCTCGATTCTAAGCCGCCTATTTCTCGCCGTGAATCCTCAAAATGTTTCCACATTGTTCTTTTCTAAAACCTGCGGCAAAATAGATTCACTTATTCCCTCATGCCTCCAAAGCACGCATCTGCGCCATGCCGATCGTTTGGAAAAAATGTTCGGCATCGCCAGCATGGCCGCCGCCGCCGCTCTCGCCGCCTCGCAGAACGACAACAAAAAACAAATCGGCGACCGCAAAAACCCCTCTCGAAAAAAAAGCACGGCCATAACGCCAGATCCGTCTTCCTCCGCGGCCTAAACTGGCTCCTCTTCTCCCTCCACACCCCTTTCAATTATCCTTTTACTTCAAGGGCGCGCGGGGCAGGGTAGTATGCTAACGGCCTTAAGAAAAGACCCGTGAGAGGGTTTTATTAACACGCCATTGGGTTCCGCGCCGACTGGCGCGGCGGCGGCTTATGCCGCCGAAGGTCCTAAATTTTCTTCAAAGACTTGTAGAGGTTAAAATTTAGGGCCATTGATACTAATGGATTGAATAAAAGAACCCCACTCGGAATTCTCGATCGCCTCGTTGGGGCTGTAGACAGAAGCTACTCGGCTTTCGCAACGGTTGCGCTATCTTGGATCAATCCTACGATGGGTGGATAACGGCTTGATTGTCCTCCCTGACCTGCCCTCACCCCCGCTCGTGCTGCGGTTGGCACAAAGCGGGCCAAGCTTCGCCGAAATCTTCCATCGTCAAACAACAGCCTGAAAGAGTTAAGCGAATTTTCGCGCCGCTCGCAAAAACAAGGGTCAGCGCATCCGCATCAAACAAAAGCGCGAGAAGATCCAGCATCCGGTCCGTTTGGTTAAAATCTATGTCATGCGTTTGGACAGCGGTCACGGAATGGATGCGCACGGCGCAACAGATTCGCTCAACCGCGTTTGGATTTTCGCGGCGCAGCCTTTGGGCAACCAAAAGAAAGCCCTTCTCCTCGGGCTGAAAGGCCATATCGCACAAAGGCACGATGGAATCTTGCAACACGGCCGAGACGACATCCACATCCTCGGCATCCCGTGCGCGAAGTTTCAGGAGGTCTGCGCTCATGCCGCCGCCTTGATCCGTTCAATCTCTGCGCCGCAAGCCGCCAGTTTTTCCTCCAGGCGCTCGTAGCCGCGATCTAGATGATAGATGCGGTTCAGAGTCGTCTCGCCCTGCGCCGCAAGCCCCGCGAGAGCCAAAGACACGGAGGCGCGCAAATCGGTCGCCATCACAGGCGCACCCGTTAACACCGGCACGCCGCGCACAAGGGCCGAGGCGTTATGCACGGTGATATGCGCCCCCATACGGCGCAATTCGGGCACATGCATGAAACGATTTTCAAAAATGGTTTCTGTTATCATGGAGGCCCCCTGCGCCACGCACATCAAGGCCATCATTTGAGCCTGTAAATCCGTCGGGAAGCCAGGATAAGGCTCGGTCATAACATCCACCCCGTGCAGCCCGTTCGTGCGGCGCACGCGCAAGCCATCGGCCGTTTCGGTCATGGAGACTCCGGCAGAAGCCAGAATCGTGACAACGCTGTTCAGATGCTCAAGCTTTGCCCCGATCAGCTCCATATCCCCATTCGTGATCGCCGCCGCCATGGCAAAAGTGCCGGCCTCGATGCGATCCGGCACGACTTGATGGATCGCGGTGTGAAGTTTCTCCTTGCCCGTGATGCGTAAACGATCCGATCCGATCCCGTCAATCTGAGCCCCCATCGCCACGAGGCAATGGGCTAAATCCATGACTTCCGGTTCCCGCGCGGCGTTCACAATCGTGGTTTCGCCCTTGGCAAGCGTGGCCGCCATCATCGCATTTTCCGTGCCCGTGACGGTAACGGTGGGGAAGATGATCTCTCCGCCCGTCAACCCCTTGGGTGCACGCGCATGAATATAGCCGTTATCAAGCGTAATCTCGGCCCCAAGCTTTTGCAGCGCGGCGATATGCAAATCAACAGGCCGCGATCCGATCGCGCAGCCGCCGGGCAGCGAAACCTTGGCCTCGCCCGCCCGCGCGAGCAAAGGTCCCAGCACCAAAATGCTCGCCCGCATTTTGCGCACCAGCTCATAGGGCGCGATAACGCCGGTCAACGTGGCGGCTTTGAGCGTCACCACACGCCCTGTGACCCCTTGAGGGGCCCGACCATTCAGGCCAATTTCGACCCCCAACTGCCCAAGCAGATTGGACATGGTGACAATATCCGCCAGATGCGGCACATTGCCCAGAGTCAGAGTCCCTTCCGTCAACAAGCACGCTGCCAAAAGCGGCAGAGCTGCGTTCTTTGCACCGCTGATGGGGATACGCCCCTTAAGCGGCTGACCGCCGCGAATACGGATGGAGTCCATGTTTTTCACGCCTGTGGATAGGGGTTTCTTAATGCTGTCTGAATTGCGTATAGCGCGGGCGGAGGACGTTCACAACCGTTTGGTTAGGCCCTGTCAACGAGCGATTGGCACGTCAAACCATCGCCTAAAACCAAATTACCGCTCTGCCCTTGGGTTGAAGGCATCGCGCACGGCCTCGCCAACGAAGATCAGCAGAGTGAGAAGCGTGGCGAGAACGCCAAAGGCGCTGATTCCAAGCCACGGCGCTTGCAGATTGTTCTTCCCTTGATTGAGCAGCTCACCCAAGGAGGGCGAACCGGGGGGCAGTCCAAAGCCCAGAAAATCCAGCGCGGTCAAAGTTGTAATCGCGTGATTCAGGATAAAAGGCAAAAAAGTCAAGGTCGCCACCATCGCATTCGGCAAAATATGGCGGAACATAAGGGTCAGATCGGTCGCCCCCATCGCGCGGGCCGCGCGGACATAATCAAGATTTCGCGCGCGTAAAAACTCGGCGCGAACGACATGCACCAAAGACATCCATGAAAAAAGAAGCATCAGCAGAAGCAGCCAGCCAAAATTGGGCTGCACAAGGCTTGCCATAATAATAAGCAAATAAAGGACGGGCATGCCGCCCCAAATCTCGGTGAAGCGCTGCATGAGCAGATCCGTCAGCCCACCAAAGAATCCCTGAACGGCGCCCACCGTAATCCCAATCACGGAGGAAAAAAGGGTCAAAGCTAGTCCGAACAAAACCGAAATACGAAATCCATAAATCATTCGGGCTAGCACATCGCGGCCCTGATCGTCCGTGCCAAGCCAGTTCTCGCGTGAGGGCGGCGCGGGTGCTGGCTGATCAAGCTCATAATTAATGGTGCTATAGCTGTAGCGCAGCGGTGGCCAGAGCATCCACCCCTTGGCGTTGATCAATTTTTGAACATAAGGGTCGCGATACCGCGCCTCGGTTTCAAACTCGCCGCCGAAAGCCGTTTCCGGATAACTGACGAAGACGGGCGCGTAAAAATGCCCCTCGAATTTGATCAGCAAAGGATTGTCGTTGGCGACAAATTCCGCGCCCAGCGTGCCAAAGAAAAGAATCAGGAAAAGAATCAATGAGCCAAAGCCGCGTTTGTTGGCTTTGAACCGCTGCAGACGACGACGGGTGAGGGGAGAGAGAGAGGGCATGCCCCTAAGTCTATCCCGAGATCTTCTTGCCCGCCAAATCATTAATCAACCAGCCTTGAAAAACAGAAACGCCCAGCTTCCGGCCGATCGATAAAGCCTGTTCATTGTCGCAGCGGAAGAATACAAGCTTGTCGGCAGGCAACCGTGCGAGCGCATCGTAAACGCCGGGTTCCGAAAGTTCTGCCGCGCGCTCTTTCGAGGCGTTGATTTTGATCGTATCCACAGGAAAAGGCGCCAGATTCAGGTAAGGTAGCATATTCGGCGTCACGCTGTCCAAAATGACCCGAAACCCCTCCCGCTTTAAAATATCAAAGGCGCTTAGGGTTAAAGAGAAATCCTGAAACAGATCCCCACGATGAATCTCAAACCCCATTAAGCCTCTGTCTTTGCGCGGAATGCGCCGCACAAAATGGGCAAAAACAGGCCCCATGATAGAGAGAACCGACAGATTAAGGTTCATCCTCCGGCCGCTAAGGATTTCATAAGATTCAGTCAACATGCCCAAAAGTCTTTTGTCCAAAATCCCGCAGAGAACCTGAAAGAAATGCTCGCCCGAAATAACTTCAAGTTTAGGAAACCGTTCGCGTTTCAAATCGTTCAGACTGATGAAATACTCCTCGCCTACCGGCTGCCATCCATCTTTTCCAGAGCGATACATAGTTTGAGTGCGGGCGTAGTGACGCAAATCAATGTCGTTGACCAGCTTTTCAATCCGATCAAGCGTTTTCGCCGTCAGGTGGCCTTCCGCCTCGCTGACCTGCCCTTTTGTAAATTTTTCTTCGTCCACCACCATTTCACGGGCAAGATCGACATAATCATTGGTGCGTTTACGCAAAGCGACATAATTCTGGGGCATCTGAAAAGACTGCACAAATTTAGTCTGCTCCCCGCCCATGGAGGCTAACAGCGCTTCAATTGCCTTGCTGGCCTCGACAGGCTCTTTTCCGACTTGATCCCAGACGATAAAAACATCGCCATTCGACATTTCATAATATTCCCCCTTTGTCGCCCGCGCATGCGCCTTGATCTTTTCCTGAATCATCTCGCGTGGGCCAACATTGGCCGCCAGAGCCTCAAGCGCTGTCAGAATAAAATTGACAACGAAACAGGGAGTCGCCTGCCGCTGAATACGCCGGACGCGCAGAATGAAATCCTGTTCGCGCACAAGATCGGTGGCCATGGCTTTTTGATCTTCAAATTCCCAGATGCGCATATCCGGTATTCCTTCATCGGTGATCGGCTGAGTCCAATCGTATTGTCACCAGCTAAAGTTAAGAAGAGGTTACCCTCATTCCTAGGGCTTAGGCGGCTGCAGCACATCGTCAGCCGAAACGGGCATGCCAGGCTTTAGCGGGGCCATGCTTGTTTTAACCGGCGCTTGAATAGGAGAGGAGGTACCAGACGTGTGGATAACAAAAAAGGCGAAAAGGCCAAAAAGCATTAAAACGCAAGCCGCAAGCCCTAAAAGACCAAAATTTTGAAGCAAAGGCGGTAAATCGCTGTCTCGCCCGATCCCCTTATTCAAGGCTGCGCTGACTTGCCCCAGAGCCTCCTCTGCATCACCCCGCGCGATAAACCGCGCGATGGAAACAGGTTCACCCTGCGCCAAAAGAACTTTAAGCTCCCACCCTTCCTTTTGCTCAGCCAGAGCTAGGGTAAAACTGTGATTCTTCTCAAGGTCAAAACGCCACGCGGTTGGCGGAGAGGCCGCGCCGAAAGAGGCGGTCAGAATTGATCCGGCGGCGCGCGCGCTTGTCTTCTCGGACATGGTAAACCTTCCTTTGGGGACAAAACCAGCAAGTCTTAAAGGGGCAGGATCCCCGCCTCTTAGCGTTTGGGCCCTTTTATGTTTCCAAAATACCGCAGATGGTCTCGCAGACCATCGTCACGGGTGCCTCAGAAAGGTGGAATATAGCAGGTGTGTTTTGAAACGCCCTAATTTTTTATACCCCAAAGCCAACCCTTTCCTCCTATGGAGGCATGAGGGAATAAGTGAATCTATTTTGCCGCAGGTTTTAGAAAAGAACAATGTGGAAACATTTTGAGGATTCACGGCGAGAAATAGGCGGCTTAGAATCGAGGGATGAAACACTCTCTTGAAGTGATCGAA
>CAIJXG010000066.1 GCA_903824505.1 uncultured Pseudomonadota bacterium
ATCTCCTCGCGGATCAACCCCTCGCCCAACCACCGCTCAATCTGTTCTCGTTCCGTATCGCTGATATGCCGGTATCGTTTGCCCATCTCGTGCTCCTTGCATGGATCTTAGCAAGTTGCACTTCACTTTGAGCCGGCCCTTGTTTTTCTGGGCGGCGGCGCAGGGGCTGTCGCCCGTTACGGCATGACCCGCGCGATCGGCACTGTGATGGGCAGCGCCTTCCCGTGGCATACGCTGGGAGTCAATTTGTTGGGCGCCTTTTTGATCGGCGGTTTGGCCGAATTTATGGCGCTGAAAGTCTCGGGGGTTGAGCCTTTCCGCCTTTTACTTGTGACAGGCTTTTTTGGCGGATTCACTACCTTTTCGGCCTTTTCGCTTGAAAACGCGCTTATGCTCCAGCGTGGAGAATATTTTTCCCTTCTGGCTTATATCGGGATGTCGGTGCTTGGCACGCTCGCCGCCGTCTTGATCGGCGGCGCGGCGGTCAAAGCGGTTTTTTAGAGGGTTCCTTGGAAAGCGGAAAGGATGCGATTCCGTGCAAAACACGGACGCAGCGAAGCTGATGCGCCTTTTGCGCGGACAAAATGTGAGGGGGCCCGAGTATATCAAAGAAGCCCGAGATTTCGAAAACTCTCGACTCGGTCATGGCCAATGACAATATGGTCGTGAATCACCAGCCCTAAGGGGCGGCAGGCCTCTACGATCGCGCGGGTCATCGCAATATCTTCTTTGCTGGGAGTCGGGTCGCCGCTGGGATGGTTATGGGCCAATACAAGAGCTCCGGCCCCAAGATTCAAGGCGCGTTTGACAACCTCGCGGGGATAAACGGGGGTGTGATCGATCGTGCCGCGCTGATGAACCTCGTCTCCGATAAGGCGATTCTTGCGATCAAGAAATAACAGACGGAATTGCTCTGTTTTTTCGTGCGCCATCGTCATACGGCAGTAATCAACGATTCGTTGCCAGTTGTTCAGCAGCGCACCGCCCATCAGGGTTTTTTTCTGCGCGCGCAGGGCAATAGCGCCGGTCACGCATAAGGCCGCCGATGCACTCTCACTGAGCCCGAAGCCCAGCAATCGTTCCGCCGGCGCGTGAAGAATCGACCATAAATCCTTGAATTCATGCAGAAGCTGTTTGGCCAAGGGCTTAACGTCACGGCGCGGAATCGCCGCGAAGAGAAGAATCTCCAGCAGCTCGTAATCCTGCATCGTATCGGGACCCGATTGCAGTAAACGCTCTCGCAAACGCTGTCGGTGTCCAACATAGTGAGGGGAGTCTGAATCTAAAGGTTGCATGCAGGGATATGAACTCGCTCGGAGGCGGTTCGTCAAGCTAGTTCATGCGATTACAGCAATTTATAGTGCCGCTGGCCGGACTTTGTCGTTATTTTGCGTCATCTTTTTCTGTCCGGCGCGCGGCAATCCTGTCGCAACCGCTCGGGACACAAAAGGCTAACTTAGGACGTGGTGCGGTATATACTCGGGCCCCTTCGGGCCCCCTCACGTTTTGTCCGCGCAAAAGGCGCATCAGCTTCGCTGAGCGCGTGTTTTGCACGGAATCGCATCCTTCCGCTTTCCAAGGAAACCGAGTATACTAAAAATCTAGTGGCTTTAAAAATTCAGGCAACTGGTTCCATGCAAGAATCCGCCAGAATTCCTTACCTTCAGGTTCCATCGACAATGAACATGTCGTCTCCCTCGCCGTACCAGACTGGGGTAGGACAGTTGATGTAGTAATTGACGCCAACG
>CAIJXG010000067.1 GCA_903824505.1 uncultured Pseudomonadota bacterium
ACCTCAACGCTATCGCCGCCAAGCTCAACTCACGCCCCAGAAAGAAACTAAAATTCCTGACCCCTGAGGAGGTTTACTTCGCTTCAGCCCCATGCCAAAACCTTGAAACTAAAGTTGCACTTCAAATTTGAATCCACCCCCCAAAGAGCCGGGACGGATCGATTACTGGATGACGGTTGGGGGTGGGATGAAAGATGGTGAAACGCTCGAGCAAACCGCTCGACGAGAGGCTTTTGAAGAAACCTCTCTCAGCGACCTAAGTCTCGGCCCGCTTCTCTGGCTTGAAAAGAAGACTCTCATTTGTCAGGGTCAGCCCATTTTATTCAATCAGTCGTGGATCTTGGCGCGAACCAATCAAACGAAAGTTAGCAGAGATCATTTAGAACTGGACGAACAAGTTTTTATCCTCGACCACAAATGGTGGACATTTCACGAAATTCAGACAACGCAAGAACGCATCACCCATCATCACCTCACAACCCTCCTGCCCCCTGTTTTGTCAGGTGTTTATCCCGATCCGCCTTTAGGGATTGGGGAGTAAGGGGGATTCTCTTCCCCAGCGGAGGGGGCGCTGGGATTACCCCGAGCGCGCGGCAAGATACCTTGAAAGTTCTCCCGCTTTTTGGACGACGGCTTCGGTTGTAAGGCCAAAATGGGTATAAAGCTGTTCGGCAGGGGCGGAAGCCCCAAAGCCTGTCATGCCGATAAAGGCGCCTGTATCCCCAATATACCGATCCCAGCCTTGGCGGAGCGCGGCTTCGATCGCGATGCGGGGCGCAGTTCCCAAAACCTCGGCGCGATAGGACGGCTCTTGTTCATCAAACAAGGCCCAGCAGGGCATGGAGACAACAGTGGCGGTGATACCTTCCGCTTTTAATCTTTCCCGCGCCTCGATCGCAAGCGACACTTCGGATCCCGTGGCCAGCAGCGTGATATCCCGTTTTTCGCCCATCCCCGCGAGCACATAGGCGCCATAGGCCGAGAGATTCACAGGGCATGTTTTGCCGTCACGCGACCTTAAAGTCGGCAAAGCCTGACGTGAGAGCGCAAGCAAGCTGGGCCGTGTCTTTTCGCGCAGCGCGATCTCCCAACATTCAGCTGTTTCGACTCCATCGCAAGGACGCATGACCAGCGTATTTGGAATCGCCCGCAGCGCGGCGAGATGCTCGACCGGTTGGTGCGTAGGACCGTCTTCGCCAAGACCGATGCTGTCGTGAGTCAGCACATGAATAACGCGCAGCCCCATCAGCGCAGCAAGCCGGATCGCGGGGCGGCTGTAATCCGCGAATTGCATAAAAGTGCCGCCATACGGGATGATCCCCCCATGCAGCGCCATGCCATTCATCGCCGCGGCCATCCCGTGTTCGCGTACGCCATAGCGGATATAGCGGCCGTCATAATGGGGCGGTGTCACATCACCAAAAGTTTTGACTTGCGTGTTATTCGACGGCGATAAATCGGCGCTGCCCCCAACCAATTCGGGCAGAAGCGGCAAAATTGCCTCCAGCACGGCACCGGAGGATTGCCGCGTCGCGTGTTTCGGCGATGCAGCCGCGATTTTTTGTTTGAGTTGCGCAAGAGACGCGGTCACGGATTCGGGGATGTCTCCTTCCATAGCCGCGTTAAAAGCCGTGCGGTGCGGATGCGCGTCATGCCTCTGGATCCACTCGTTATAGGCACTGTGGCTTCGATTTCCCGCTGCGCGCCAAGCGGAAAGAATAGCATCCGGAATCTCGAAAGGCGGATAGCTCCAGCCTAATTGGACTCGGGCAGCGGCGCTTTCCTCGGCCCCCAAGGGGGAACCGTGACAGTCCTGCGTCCCCTGTTTCTTGGGCGCACCAAAGCCGATTATCGTGCGACACGCGATCAAGGAGGGTTTGTCTGTGGTGGCTAAAGCTGCGTTTGTTGCCGCCTCAATCGCAGTCGGATCATGCCCGTCGATGGTTTGCACATGCCAGCCATAGGCCCTGAATCGCGCCGGAACATCCTCGGTGAAAGACAAATCGGTTGAGCCATCGATTGAAATTTTATTGTCGTCCCAGAACACCACGAGCCGCCCAAGCTTTAAGTGCCCTGCCAAAGCCGCGCCTTCGTGGCTCACCCCTTCCATCAGGTCTCCGTCCGAGGCGATGACAAAGGTGCGATGATTAACCAGTTCGTCTCCAAAACGGGCATTGAGTATGCGCTCGGCCAGCGCAAAGCCTGTGGCGGTCGCGATCCCTTGCCCCAAAGGCCCCGTTGTCATTTCAATGCCTTGCTCAAGATCTCGTTCAGGATGCCCGGGCGTAGAACTGCCCATCTGGCGGAAAATCTTGATTTCCTCCAGAGTCATTTTTGTGAAGCCCGACAGATAGGCAAGCCCATAAAGCAGCATCGAGCCATGTCCGGCCGACAGAATAAACCGGTCGCGGTCGGCCCAAGTCGGATTTTGAGCATCGAAACGCAAAAACTTTGTCCATAAAACGGTCGCGACATCGGCCATGCCCATTGGCATGCCCGGGTGACCGGATTTGGCTTTTTCGACCGAATCCATCGCCAAAATACGCAGGGCGTTGGCGAGGTCTTTGAAAGGGACAAGCGAGGCAATAGAAACAGGCATGAGGGGAGGCCGAAGAAAAGAAAAAGGGAAGAGCATACGCGTCCTATGGTATACTCGGTTTCCCTTGGAAAGCGGAAGGATTCGATTCCGTGCAAAACACGGACGCAGCGAAGCTGATGCGCCTTTTGCGCGGACAAAACATTTGGGGACCGAAGGTGCCCGAGTATATAATGAAGAAATGCTACAATGTCTAAGCGGAGTTTCTATGCCTTTTCTGTCATCGGCGCACCGTCGCGGCTTCTCTCTTGTGGAGATTTCAATTGTTCTTGGCCTCGTAGGGCTTATCTTCTCCCTTGTTTGGACGTTAGCGCCTCGTGCCTCCCAGACAGCCAAAATAGAACAAGCCACAGAGGCCATTGCTTCCATTGTTTCAGCAACCCGTCAGGCCTATGCCGCAAAAGGCAATATCACCGGGGATATGACGGTGGTTATGCCCTATCTTACCAATGGCGTGAGCGGCGGAGCCGGAGGGACGAACGCCTTCCCCTCCTATCTGCTTAGCGGAACCGGAAGCGGGGCGTGCGCGACCTTTACAATCGCAGATTCGCCGTGGAAAGGGGATGCGACAGGTTGTGGATCTTTGCGAGTCTGTTCCGCAGCGGCGGCTAATGACGCTCTTTGTGTTCAAAGTTCTAAGCCTAATCCCGCGGGGGCTTCTTTTGCAATCGCCTTCACATCTTTGACCTCGACGGTCTGCACAAGCTTTGCCACACAAATAACGTCCACGACTCCGGCGGCTGGCTTGACCGATGTTTACGTGAATGGATGCAGCGCGGTGAACGGAACCGATAAAAAAACAAGTGCGGCCTGTAGCGGTACTGCGACCAAAGGCCTTCCCGTTTCGATTTCTTTTGCGCAAACTCTCTGCGCCGCGACCAATCCCGCAAGTATTGATCTGATTTATAGCCTGCGCGCGCCGACTTTTTAGAAAAGAATTTCCTCAGCGATCGATTTCACCAAACACGATGTCCAGTGTGCCGATAATCGCAACAGCGTCCGCAAGCAAATGGCCTTTGAACATAGCGTCCGAGGCTTGCAGATGGGCGAAGGCGGGCGGGCGGATTTTGCAGCGATAGGGTTTGTTGCTGCCATCTGCGACCAGATAGACCCCGAACTCGCCCTTGGGGGCTTCAACGACCGTGTAGGTTTCGCCTGCCGGAACGTGGTAACCTTCGGTATAAAGCTTAAAGTGATGGATAAGGGCCTCCATCGAGGTTTTCATCTCGGCCCGTTCTGGCGGCGCGACTTTGCGATTGTCGGTCATCACCGGTCCTTCTGGCATATCTTTCAGACATTGATGGATGATCCGCAAGGATTGGCGCATTTCCTCGACCCGCACGAGATAGCGCGCGAAGCAATCGCCCGTTTTACCGGTCGGGATATCGAAATCCATCCGGTCATAGACATCATAGGGCTGGGATTTGCGTAAATCCCATGCCACGCCGGAGGCGCGGAGCATGGGGCCTGAGAATCCCCAGTCAATCGCTTGCTCTTTGGTAACAATGCCAATATCCACCGTGCGTTGGCGGAAGATTCGGTTGCCTGTTACCAGCGTCTCGATGTCGGCCAAGAATTTCGGGAATTTCTGCGCCCATGTGGCGATGTCTTCCAGCAAGCCTTGAGGAAGATCTCGCGCTACACCGCCCGGGCGGAAATAATTGGCGTGCATACGGGCGCCGCTGACTCGTTCGTAAAATTCCATCAGGATTTCACGTTCCTCAAATCCCCATAAAGCGGGGGTGACCGCTCCAAGATCAATCGCGAAGGTCGTGATGTTCAGAATGTGATTGAGGATGCGTGTCAGCTCCGCGAACAACACGCGGATATATTGCCCGCGCAGCGGCACTTCGAGCCCCAGAAGCTTTTCGACTGCCAGCGCGAAGGCATGCTCTTGGCACATGGGCGAGACATAATCGAGTCGGTCGAAATAGGGAATTGCCTGCGTATAGGTTTTGTGCTCGATCAGCTTTTCCGTGCCGCGATGGAGAAGGCCAATATGCGGATCGGCGCGTTCGACGATCTCACCGTCCATCTCAAGAATCATCCTCAAAACGCCATGCGCGGCCGGATGCTGAGGCCCCAGATTGACGGTGAAGGGAAGGGTCCGCGTGGCGGATTCGGCAGTCGAGGAGGCGTTAGGCATGAGACACGGGGTGATTTTGTTCATTGACAACGCGTTCATACAAAAGCTCGGGAGACAAATCTATCCCTTGTGGCCAGACAAGAACAGGCACTTCATCGTCCACTTTGACCTGAGCAAAAAGCGTTTTATCTTTCAAGGGGGCGAAGAACGGATGATCAAGTAAATCCCCCAAATCGACATCCGCCTCCATGGCATTTGCATAACGCACATGAAGGCGATAATCCGACAGATAGGAGGCTTCTGTTAGTTTTGTTTCCCACCAGTTCATAGCGTTACTCCAAAGGCAAGATTTTGCCGAATTGACCCGTCGTTTGCGCCTTACTCCATATTTCGAGCAATTCCTGACGATGCAACGCGCGCCACTCTTGAACAAATCCCAAAGCGCGTGGTGGAAAATTGCCCGTTATTCCGCCGTTTTCAATATCAACCGATATTTGGTAATCTTGATAAAAGGCATGAAAATGGGGCGGACCGTGATCGCGGATAAACATGCGAATGATAATGCAAAAGAAGCGAATAATTTCAGGCATTTCATCCCCCCGTCGCCTTCTCATCCCCATGCAGCATCACCTTTGTCATGCCGTCCCACGGGCTTTCGAAATCGAAGGCGCGGAATTCTTGGGGCAGTTTGACAGGTTCATAGACCACGCGTTTTTGGGTGTCGTCATAGCGAACTTCGACAAAGCCCGACAAAGGGAAGTCCTTGCGCAGCGGATGCCCCTCGAACCCATAATCCGTCAAGATCCGGCGCAGATCGGGGTGGTCTGCGAAGGCGATGCCGAACATATCCCATGCTTCGCGCTCGAACCATCCGGCTGCCCCGTAGATTGCGGTGACAGACGGGACAGGAGTCACCTCATCCGTTTGGATCTTCACCCGCAAACGGGCGTTATGCCGAAGGCTTAGCAGATGATACACAACATCAAAACGCTCGGGCCTTTCGGGATAATCGACGCCGCACAAATCCATAAGTTGAGTCAGGGCTAAAGCCGTGTCGTCACGTAAAATACGCAAAATCTCAGCAATCCGCGTGCGGCGGACATGAAGACACAGCTCGCCCAGACTTTCCGAGAGCTCGATGATCTCATCCCCCAAGGCGCGGGTGATCTCGGCTTGAAGCGTTTCGGTTGGAAGCATTCTATCCTCGCTCAATCACCTTATTCCCACGGCGGATTTTTTTGTGCAGCTGCATCAAGCCGTAGATCAATGCCTCGGCTGAGGGGGGGCACCCGGGCACATAGACATCAACCGGCACGATTCGATCGCAGCCGCGCACGACGGAATAGGAATAATGGTAATAGCCGCCTCCATTCGCGCAGCTTCCCATTGACACGACCCAGCGCGGCTCGGCCATCTGATCATAGACCTTACGCAGGGCAGGGGCCATTTTGTTGGTCAGAGTTCCCGCGACGATCATAACATCGGATTGGCGCGGGGAGGGGCGGGGCATCATGCCCAGACGATCGAGATCATACCGGCTCATATAGGCGTGGATCATTTCGACCCCGCAACAGGCCAGACCGAAGGTCATCGGCCACATCGAGCCTGTTCGCGCCCAGTTCAATAGATCATCGAGCTTGGCCAAGACAAAGCCTTTGTCTTCAGCTTCTTGTCCTAATTGAGCGACCAAAGCGTCCGCTTGCGCCAATTCTTTGGGATTGCTTATTCCCATTCGAGGGCTCCCTTTTTCCATTCATAGATAAAGCCGACAGTCAGAACCCCAAGGAAAAGAATCATCGACCAGAAGCCAACCATCCCAATATCCCCCAAGGCGATAGCCCACGGAAACAAAAAGGCGACCTCAAGGTCAAAGATAATAAAAAGAATCGAGATCAGATAAAACCGCACGTCGAATTTTGCATGCGCGTCATTGAAAGGCGGAAAACCGCATTCGTACGGGGACAGTTTTTCCGCGTCCGGCTTTTGCTTGGCCAGCAGAAAAGACAGTCCCACAGCGGCGGCGGCGATAAAACCCGCAATGCCAAGGAAAAGAAGGATGGGCAGATAGTCTGCCGCGAGGTCTGAGAGCATGAGAGGGCAGGGGGCGAAGATCGACTGAAACCCAGCTTCGACACTTTGAGGGAGAAAATCAACCGCTTTTAGCGATCCAAAAGAAACAATCGAAAATTGTTTTTTAATTTTTATTGCAACCAAAGCTTGATCTGTTCCAAAATTTTGTTAACCATAAGCCTGTCGATGGTTTTTTGATTCGTATACTCGGTTTCCTTGGAAAGCGGAAGGATACGATTCCGTGCAAAACACGCGCTCAGCGAAGCTGATGCGCCTTTTGCGCGGATAAAACGTGAGGGGTTCCGAAGGGGCCCGAGTATAGCAAGGATTTTTATGTCTGACACGCCTCCCCTCCTCGTGCCGGCTTCTGCCCTGCCGCCCGAAATGACGATCGACACGGCCGACACACTGATTGCCGATTTCCGGATTTTGGCGACAGGGGGGCACGGGCACTCTGTGATTCTTGACGCTTCTAAGGTTGAGGTGCTTTCGACGGCGGCGATTCAGCTCATTGTCGCCTTAGAAAAAAGCCTAACGGAAGGGGGCGGGCACTTGTTGATTGCGGGCGCGTCCGAGTCTTTCCGCCACGCTTTCGCCGATCTGGGGATCGGCCTTCCCACGGAACAGGAGGTTTAAGATGGGGCTTGCAAAGAAAATTTTGGCCGTAGATGATTCCAAGACGATGCGCGAAATGGTTGCCTTCACCTTGAAAGGTGCGGGCTATGAGGTGTCCGAGGCTGAAGACGGTCAGGCGGCTCTTGCTGTCGCGGGGGCTCAGAGATTTGATGCCGTGATTACCGATCTGAACATGCCCAACTTAAACGGGTATGGTTTGATCCGGGCGTTGCGTGCCAATCCTGCCTACCGCTTTACACCCATTTTGATGCTCACCACCGAAGGCGATCCGTCCAAAAAAGAAGAAGGTAAGGCGGCGGGCGCGACGGGGTGGATCGTCAAGCCCTTTGATCCGGTTAAGCTGATCGAGGTTGTCCAGAAAGTCTGCCCCAATAAAGCGGGGGGCGTGTGAGTACAGATCTAAGCCAATTTCGACAGACTTATATTGCCGAATGTTTCGAGCTTCTAGCTGATATGGAAGCGCGTTTGATGGAGTTGGATGTCGGCGCAGCGGGTTCCGAGGCGCTGAACGCCATTTTCCGTTGCGCCCATTCCATTAAAGGCGGCGCAGGCGCTTTCGGGCTTCAGGAAATTGGCAGCTTGACCCATGTGATGGAGGCGTTGCTGGATTCTTTGCGTGATGGGCGGGTTGCGCCCTCGCGCGCGAGTGTGGATATGCTTTTGAAGGCGCGCGACATTGTTCTTCAGATGGTTGAAGCTGCGCGGGACGGCGTGAAAGTGCCTGAAAATTTGGGTGCGGATATTAAAGCGGCGCTTCAAAGCGCGGCTGATGGCACCCCAAACGCGTCTCCTTCCACCTTGTCCTTAGAAGACAAGCCAACGCCCCCGCAGGTTACAAGCGAGGTGCATGCTCCCCAAAGTTGGCGGATTGGCTTCACGCCCTATCAAACTCTTTTTATGACGGGCAACGAGCCGATCCTTATTCTGCGAGAATTAGCGCGGCTCGGGCAGACGGTTGTAACGGCTTTTACGGGGCAAGTCCCCACGCTATCGACATTGGATCCCACGCGCTGTTATCTTTCTTGGATTATTATTCTTTCAACGGACAAGCCTGAATCTGCAATCCGTGAAGTCTTTGAATTTGTAACAGATCATTGTGATTTGCGGCTTGTGAATATCACGCTGCAGACAAGCGGTCCGGTTTCAGAAAAACTTCCGGAAAAAAAGATGGACGCTCTTCCGGCATTGCCTATCGTGTCTTGCGCGCCTGCCGCCGCGCCTGTGACGACCGCTGCCTCTCCGCCCGCAGAAGATCCTGTTCATGCCGTGCCGCATGTGACCTCTATCCGCGTCGATCTGGAAAAGGTCGATCGGCTTGTGAATATGGTGGGCGAGCTGGTGATTACCGAGGCGATGTTGCACGCTCTTATGCGTGATTTCACCATGGATAAATTATCGGGGCTTTTGGGCGGGCTGAGTGAGCTTTCCCAGCATACGCGAGAATTGCAAGAAGCCGTTATGTCCGTGCGGATGCAGCCGGTTCATTCCGTTTTCGCGCGTATGCCGCGCTTGGTCCGGGATCTTGCCGCCCAACTGAATAAGGATATTCGCTTGGTTATGGTGGGCGAGGCCACAGAAGTGGATAAAACGGTTATTGAGCAACTGTCGGATCCCCTTACCCATATGATCAGGAATGCGTGCGACCACGGGATTGAAACGCCTGCGGTGCGGCTAGAAAAGGGCAAATCCGCGCAAGGGACGATCAATCTGTCTGCAGCGCATCGCGGGGGGCGGATTGTCATCGAAATTCGCGATGATGGGGCGGGAATTGACCGCGCACGGGTGCTTGCCAAGGCGCGGAGCAAAGGCCTTGTTGCCACCGATGCGCAGCCTGCGGAGGATGAAATCGACGCGATGATTTTCCTGCCCGGCTTCTCGACCGCCGAGCAAGTCACGAATGTGTCGGGGCGCGGAGTCGGCATGGATGTGGTCAAGCGCAACATCGCCGCGATGGGCGGACATGTCCGGATCAGCAATACGCCCGGACAGGGCGCGTGCATGACGGTGTCGCTGCCCCTCACTCTGGCCATTCTGGACGGGATGATCGTGCGGGTGGGTAAAGAGCTTTATATCGTTCCGATTGCCAATATTCTGGAAACGCTGCGCCCCACACGCGCGGATGTTCGGCGGCTAGAGCAGCGCGGTGATGTGATTAACGTGCGGGGCGAATTTATTCCGCTTGTGTATTTGGGGCAGGTTTTCAGCGTGCCCAATACGCATCAGGATCCAGCAGCCTCTTTGGTCATTTTGGTCGAAAGCAATCAACAACGCGCAGGGCTTGTGGTGGATGAGCTGGTCGGTCAGCAACAAGTCGTCATTAAAAGCCTTGAAGCGAATGCGGATCCCGTGCGCGGCGTTTCGGGCGCAACCATTTTGGGCGATGGGCGCGTGTCGCTCATTCTTGAAATTAGCGATTTAACCCTCATGCGCGCCAGCACCACCGCGCATGCATGGGCAGCGTAAGGAGGAAAAATGGCAGACCCCCAACAACCCCTCGGTGAAACCCGTCAGTTTTTGTCCTTTTCCGTCGGCAAGGAGGAATATGCCGTCGATATCATGACCATCCGTGAAATTCGCGGCTGGACGGAAACAACGCGGTTGCCTGGATCGCCTCCTTATATGCGGGGAGTCATGAATTTGCGGGGGCTGATCATTCCGATCTTTGATCTCCGCACCCGCCTTCAGCAAGGCACGACGGAGGTCACCCCGCGCCACGTCGTTGTAATCTTGGCTGTGGCGGCCCGCACGGTCGGGCTTTTGGTCGATGCCGTGTCCGACATTCTCGATATTTCGGATGAGCAAATCCGACCTGCTCCCGCCGAGCCGCGAGAGCCGGGGGATTCTCTAGGCTCTTCAACTGATGCCGCCTTTATCGACGGTCTTCTTTCCCTTCAGGGGCGCATGGTCGTTTTGTTGAATGTGGAGCGTCTTTTTGACGTTCGCCAGATCGACAAGGCCGTGAGCCAAGCTGCTTAACACGTTATCCCACGGAGACACCTATGATGACTCTTACGATCAAAAACAAACTGGTTCTTCTGGGCGGCTTGTCTGTCCTCTCTCTGACTATTCTCTTGGGGGTGGTGCACGAAAACCACGCCGCCTTGGTGAGCTTAAGCGAGGCGGCGTTGTTGGCCCAAGACAGTGCGGATAAAGTTTCGGACACGGAATATCATCGCATGGCCTTGGCGGCGGACTATTACAGCGCCTTGACTCATCGCGTGGAAGGCAAAGTGCCAGAGAAGATTGAGAAAGAAATCTCCTTCAGCACCGCAGGGCTGAAAGAGAATGCCGATTCCCTTCTCGTGCGGCATGTGCCTGTGTTGGATGGAGCTAAGCTGAAAGAATTGGCGGCATCGCTTGTGACTTTTTCAGATCTTGTGTCGCGTGAGATGCCTCGCCTTATGGAAGCCCATGCAAACGACGAGGCTTTTGGGGCATTGAGCGCTAAAATTGATTCTTTAGGAGAGAGAATTCAGGTTATTCAAACCGATTTTGGAGATAAAGCCTCTGCTACGAATCGGAAACTGCAAGAAGAATTGACAGCGGCGATTACGGGCGCAAATCGAACGCTCTGGATTCTTTATGGGGTCTCTCTGGTTCTTTTGCTGCCGCTTGTTTTTCTGCTTATTCTAAGCATCACCCGTCCGTTGCGCCGATCAACCGAGGTTTCCAGCGCCTTGGCGCAGGGGGACTATAAAACCGCCATTATGGATTCTGAACGGCGAGACGAAATTGGCCTTCTCTCGCACGCGTTGCAGGATATCAAAACCACCGTTGCAGACTATGCTGGTCAGATTGATGCAATCAACCGCGCTCAGGCTGTTGTTGAATTTAAATTGGACGGCACGATCGTCAACGCGAATGCAAACTTTCTGACGGCAACCGGCTATACTCTGGAAGAAATCCGGGGACGGCATCATAGTCTTTTCCTGTCCCCTGCTGAAACGGGGTCTCGCGCTTATGCTGATTTTTGGGCTGCGCTTAATCGCGGGGAGTTTCAGGCTGATGAGTTCAAGCGGATTGGCAAGGGGGGCAATATCGTCTGGCTTCAGGCCTGCTACAGCCCTGTTTTCGATCCTGAAGGTAAGCCTGTTAAGGTTGTCAAATATGCCACCGATATTA
The DNA here is from genome assembly GCA_903824505.1 of uncultured Pseudomonadota bacterium. Lineage (GTDB taxonomy): Bacteria > Pseudomonadota > Alphaproteobacteria > UBA9219 > UBA9219 > CAIXLI01. The sequence goes on from CAIJXG010000067.1 coordinate 11,511, forward strand.
CGCGTGAAAAAACGCTGGCCAATCAAACCATGCGTCTGAAAAGCGCGCTGGATGTTGCAACCGCGAACATGATGGTTGCGGATGCTGATCACACCATCATCTATCTGAACAAAGCGGTTTTAGATTTCTTGCAAGAGGCTGAGAAAGACATCCAGAAAGACTTGCCCCGTTTCAGCGTCGCAACTTTGTTAGGAACGAACATTGATGTCTTTCACAAGAACCCATCGGTTCAACGCGGCATGCTTGACCACTTAAAAGGAACCTATCGGGGGTCAAATTTTGTCGGTGGACGTTCCTTCAATCTAGTCGCTAATCCCATTTTCGGCGCCGAAGGGGAACGCTTGGGGACAATCGTCGAATGGTTAGACGGCGCGGCTGCTGGGCAAATGGAGGCAATCAATAAAGCGCAGGCCGTTCTTGAATGCGCGACGGATGGCACGATCCTAACTGCGAACACCAATTTTCTGTCCATCATGGGCTATGGGTTAGAGGAGATTAAAGGCAAGCCACACTCTTTCCTGTGGCACGAAACAGAGCGCGCTAATGGAGATGCGCAGCGTTTCTGGGATGCGCTGAACAAGGGCGAGCCTCAAACAGGGGAGCGTCGCCGCCTAGGCAAAGGGGGGCGGGAACTTTGGCTTCAGGCCTCGTGCAATCCCGTCATGGACGCGAAAGGCAAAATCGTGCGTATCGTTGAAACGGCGATGGATGTGACGGCGATGGTCACAACCCGCCGCGAAAACGAACAAGGCGCAGAGGCTGCGGTTGAGATTCTTTCCGGCCTTGCAAGCGGCAACCTAACTCGTGAAATGACGGGGGACTATACTGGCACGTTTGGCGAGATCAAGAAAGCTGTCAACAGCACGGTCGGTAAGCTGCATGAGATGGTCAAGCAAATCATCGAAGCCGCGCGATCAGTTAACTCGGCCGCCCATGAAATCGCGACAGGCAGCGGGGATTTGTCTCAGCGCACGGAAACGCAGGCGTCTTCGCTTGAGGAAACAGCGGCCTCGATGGAGCAGATCACAGGGACAGTTAAAAAGAACTCGACCAACGCTCTGAACGCCAGCGAATTGTCGGCCAAGGCCAATGCGGTTGCCAGCGATGGCGGACGCGTGGTCGAAGAGGCTGTGACAGCTATGGGCAGCATCGAAAAATCCTCACAAAAGATCTCGGACATCATCGGGGTTATCGATGAAATTGCCTTTCAGACGAATTTGCTGGCCTTGAATGCGGCCGTGGAGGCAGCGCGGGCAGGAGATGCGGGGAAGGGGTTTGCGGTGGTCGCGTCCGAAGTGCGCGCGCTTGCAGGTCGTTCGGCCTCGGCATCGAAAGAGATCAAGGCGCTGATCAATGAAAGTGCCCAGCAAGTGCGCACAGGCGCGTCTTTGGTCAATCATGCGGGGACGACCTTGAAAGACATCGTGGCGTCGGTCAACAAAGTCTCGGGTATTGTCACCGATATCGCGCGGGCCAGTCAGGATCAGGCCACGGGAATCGATGAAATTAATACCGCGATTGCCCAGATGGACGAGGTCACGCAGCAAAATGCCGCGCTTGTCGAAGAAAATACGGCGGCCGCAACCTCGATGGTCGATCAAGCCCGCGCGTTGGAAGAGCTGATGAACTTCTTCAATCTCGGCGAGTCCGTGCCAGAAAAGAACACCGCCAATACGATTGTCACGATGGGGCCGAAGCGTATCGCCTCGGGCGCAAAACCCGCCACAGCACGTCTGGCGGCTGCGCGTAGAACAAACACCGCACCGCAAACCGCCGGTGATGCCGATTGGAAGGAATTCTAAGACGTGTCGCACGGCGCCCCTCTTGCTGACTCCCGTGAATTCGCTTTCAGCGATGAGGAGTTCCGTTTCCTATCCGGCCTTGTGTCTCAGCAAGTGGGCATTGTGTTTGGCGAGAACAAAAAGGCGATGGTCTATGCCCGCCTCACGCGACGGTTGCGCGCCCTTGGCTTGCCGGATTTTCGGGCTTACTGCGCCCTTGTCGAGGAGAGCGACGAGGAAAAGCATCATCTGATCAATGCGCTGACGACCAATCTCACCCGTTTTTTTCGCGAAAAACATCATTTCGATCATTTGAGGACACATTTGTTGGAGCCTCTGGCCGCCAAGCCGCCCGCCCGTAAACATTTGCGAATTTGGTCGGCGGCTTGTTCCTCGGGCATGGAGCCTTACTCGCTCGCGATGACGGTGCGTTCCGTTTTCCCTGATTTGACGGGCTGGGACGCGCGGATTCTGGCGACTGATATTGACACCAATATGCTGCATCTGGGCGAAACGGGGCTTTACGACGCGACGCAGCTCACGCATATTCCCCCGCCCTATGACAGTCAGAAATTCTTCACGGAAAAAGACGGCGAGATTTCTATGGCGCCCGAGCTGAAAAAGCTGATCGCTTTCCGGAGGCTGAATCTGTTGGAAGAATGGCCCATGCGCGGCACGTTCGATGCCATTTTCTGTCGGAATGTGACGATTTACTTCGATAAGCCCACCCAAAAAGATCTGTATGAACGGATGGCGGAGCTTTTGAATCCTCAGGGCTGGCTCTATATCGGTCATTCCGAAAATCTCACCGGACTTTCTGACCGTTTTGAGCTTGCGGGACGTACGACCTACCGGAAGGTGCGCTGAGATGAGCCTTCACCCCCCTCAGCCGCCGCAGGAAAGACGTGTGCCGGATTCTTTCTCTACCCTTGATTACTACAAGGGCAAGGCGGATTTTTTTGATGCACGGGAAAAGGTGCATGTTGTCAAAATTCTTTCAGGTGAATGGCATGTTTCCACACGTCCGGATGAGGTTTGCGTGACGATTTTGGGATCCTGCGTATCGGCTTGTATTCGGGATCCTTTCGCCAAAGTCGGCGGCATGAATCACTTTTTGTTGCCCGGCGAGGATAACAACGCCGCCAGTGCCTCGGCCCGTTACGGGGTCTATGCGATGGAATGTTTGATTAACGGCCTGCTTCAGGCGGGGGGACGTAAAGATCGGTTCGAAGTCAAAGTGTTCGGTGGCGGGAATGTCATTCAACATTCGGCGCGGATAGGATCGCGTAATGCGGCCTTTATCCGTTCTTTTCTGCACAAAGAACATCTGGCAATCGCCGCCGAGGATCTGGAAGGGGATTGTCCCCGCCGGATCCACTATTATCCTGCCACGGGGCGGGTGATGCTGCGCGCGCTGCATCGCAAAGAGGATATGATCGTGCTGGATGAAGAAAAACGCTACGCGGAACGAATTGCCACTAAACCCATCGAAGGCTCTGTCGAGTTGTTCTAATGCCCAAACCTATTACCGTTCTTGTTGTTGATGATTCGGCCCTCATTCGTGAGATGGTCGGTTCTATGGTTGCGTCCGCGCCGGACATGGAACTGGTGGGGACGGCCAGCGATCCTTATGAGGCGCGGGAGAAGATCAAGCAGGTGAATCCGGATGTTCTGACTCTGGACATCGAAATGCCGAAAATGGACGGCATTACTTTTCTTGAAAAGATCATGACGTTGCGGCCGATGCCCGTGATTATGTTTTCCTCTTTGACTCAAAAAGGGGCCGAAGCCACGATCCGCGCCCTCGAACTCGGCGCGGTTGATTATGTCAGCAAACCTATTTTGAGCCAAACGCCTGAGACCATCGGCGTGTTAACGGAAGAAATTCTTAGCAAGATCCGCACGGCGGCGAGCGCTAATCTTGGTTTTTACAGAGCTGATCCGGGGCGTCAGACGATCATCCCCTTCAATCCCCCTGCGGGGGGCACAGACAAAATCATTGCCATCGGTTCTTCAACAGGAGGGGTCGAGGCGCTGCGCGAAATTTGTATTCGGCTTCCGGCCAATTCCCCCCCGATCGTCATCACCCAGCATATGCCCGAAGGGTTTACGAGATCTTTGGCCGAGCGTTTAGATGGTCTGTCCCAAATTTGCGTGTCAGAGGCTGAAAACCATATGCGGCTACGAACCGGAAACGCCTATATCGCCCCCGGGGGGAAGCATCTAAAAGTCGTTAAGGTCGGATCTGAGTTTGTCTGCCGGATTGAGGATTCTTCTCCTGTGTCAGGACACAAACCCTCTGTGGATGTCCTTTTTACATCTTTGGCTGAATCAGCTGGAGCAAGGGCTGTTGGAGTCATTCTAACGGGCATGGGCAATGACGGGGCAGCGGGCATGAAAGTGATGCGCGAATGCGGCGCATGGAATATCGGCCAGAACCGCGCAAGTTGTGTCGTCTATGGCATGCCGATGCGCGCCGCGCAGCTGGGGGCTGTCCATCTGGAACTGCCCTTAGCTAGCATTCCGGCGGCCTTTCTTAAATTCTGCGAAGGCAAAGGAGACGCCGCATGAAATTTACCGCATCCGAAAAAATTCCAGAAGAAACCCCCGCATCCGAAGAGGTTCTGCGCGTTGCCCAAGAGGCCGTCGTGTTTAGCAAAGCTAGCGGGGCGGCGCTGGAAACCTTGGCGCGCGCGCTGCCTTTGGCGGCGGGCCAAGTTGAACAAGAGACTCTTAACCTGACGGAACGATTCAAGACCCTTGTTCATAAATCGGATGAGCACGCCGCCGTTGTTCAGGCCTTGCTTAAAACCGTGGGCACTCTTTCTTTAGAGGGGCGCACTATGACGTGGGACGAATTTGGCACGCTTTTTACACAGACCTTGGATGACGTTATTGCCAAAATGTTGGGCGTTTCAAAAAAGGCTCTGTTCATGGTCTATCACATGGAAGATGCGCTGACGAATTTACGGGAGATTGAGCGGTTTTCGCGGCAGATTCAGGGGATTACGCGGCAATCCAATTTGCTGGCGCTCAACGCCCTGATCGAGGCCTCGCGCGCGGGAGAAATGGGGCGTGGCTTCGGTGTCGTGGCCAACGAGGTCAAGGTCTTGGCCCAGCGAGTCGCCTGTTTGTCCGAGGATATGAGCGGCAAGACCGAAGCGATCATGAAAAGCGTGACCGAGGGGTTTGATATTTTAAAAGATGTTGCGACCACGGATATGAGCGCGAATATTTTTGCGAAAGATGAGCTGGAATGCATGCTGAAGGGTCTTCTGAGCCAGAGCGATGCCACGCGCGCGATGTTAGACAAAACGGCAAGCAAATCCCACGAAACAGCGCAGGCCGTTCAGGGCATGACCATGGCGTTGCAGTTTCAGGATCGCAATACGCAGATGATGGACAACGCTTCTGCCGTCCTGCAGGTTTGTCTGAGCATGCTGACGGCGCTGGGGGCCAAAGCCGAAACCCTTGTCGAGGAGGAAGCACTCAGCATGGAAACCCGGGCCGCCATCAACCGGATTATGTCGGCCATTAAACTGGGCGATTTACGGCAGGCCTATGTTGATGTCAGCACTCAACGGGGATGCCGCGGCGTATCTTCTTCCGATTCCACTCTGCCTAGCCTTGTCGTGGACCCTATCTCCAAGGCACCGGCGGAAGAGTCCTCTTCCATTGAACTTTTTTAAAGAGGGGCTGCGCTATGGAAATGACCCAAGACATCCAGCAAGGAACCTATACGGTCACGATCAACGGCAATCTGGCCTTTCCCGACCATACGGCTTTCCGAGAAGTGCTGGAGAAAATCAAGGAAACAAGCATTCACCAAATCGCCTTTCAGGTTGCGAAGCTCGATTATGTAGATTCCAGCGGCCTTGGCATGCTTCTCCTTGCCCTTGAAACGGCGCAGAAACGTCAAAAACCCGTGGTTCTTCTCGGCGCGTCAGGATCGGTCAAGAAAATGTTCAGCCTCACACGCATGGACCGGATGTTCGCGGCGGGGCTGGTGGGATAAAATCGGCTCACGCTTTTCCAATCCCGACCACCAGCCCATTCATCTCTGTATTCAGGCGGATCTGACAGCCCAGACGCGAGAAGCGCGTGGTTTTTGGCGTCATCTCGAGCATGCTGATTTCCTCGGGCGAGGCTTGGGGCAGCTTGCTTGCCCACGCCTTGTCGATTGTTAGAAGACAGCTTGCGCAGGCCATCGCGCCCTCGCACGCGCCTTCAAGATCCAGCCCGTTCCGCTGCGCCACGGTCAAAAGCGTCTCGCCTTCTGTAAAAGCGCAGATTTTGGATGTGCCGTCAGGGGCAATAAAAGTCACAGTAGGCATAAAATTTAATCTGTACGTGGTTGGTTCTGATTGCTATAGATCGATCATGATCCGCCTAAGCCGCCTGACCGATTACGCTGTTGCCCTTTTATCCCATATGGGGAAGGGAAGGGAAGGGCGTTTATGGGCCGCCTCGGAATTGGCCGAAACATCCGGTCTGCCGATGCCAACCGTCGCCAAAGTTTTGAAGCTGCTTGCCAAACAAGACCTTGTGGCCGCGCAACGTGGCGCGATGGGCGGGTATCGTTTGATGCGCCCGGCTTTGGCCATTTCCGTTGCCGCGATTATCGAGGCGATGGACGGCCCTATTGCCCTGACCCACTGCGCGAACGGCGAGTCTCATGAAATCTGCGATGTGCGCAAGATCTGTCCTGTTGGCGTGGGCTGGGGCAAAGTCAATCACGCGATCCGCAAGGCGCTGACGGATGTCTCGCTGGCCGAGCTGGGAGGGTAAATGGACGCCGCTTCTCCTCACGCGCTGATCGCGCAGCCCTATAAATACGGTTTTGTGACAGATATTGAGAGCGATACCGCGCCCGTTGGTCTGACGGAAGACACGATAAGGTTTATCTCGGCCAAGAAACAAGAGCCGGAATGGCTGTTAGACTGGCGGCTGAAGGCTTTTCGCCATTGGCTGACTTTAACAGAGCCGGATTGGGCGCATCTGCGCTATCCGCCGATTGATTACCAAGGCGCGTCTTATTATGCCGCGCCGAAACAAACCAGGAAGCCGACAAGTTTGGACGAGGTGGATCCGGAATTGTTGGAAACCTATAAAAAGCTTGGCATTCCCTTGCAAGAACAGGAAATTCTGGCGGGCGTCACGCAACGGCGCGTTGCGGTTGATGCGGTCTTTGACAGCGTATCCGTCGCGACGACTTATAAGAAAGAGCTGGAGAAACACGGGATACTCTTTTGTCCGATTTCCGAAGCTGTGCAGACTCATCCGGATTTGATGCGGAAATATCTCGGCTCCGTCGTGCCGGTGACGGATAATTTCTTCGCGACCTTGAACAGCGCGGTTTTTACCGATGGATCCTTTGTTTATATTCCCAAAGGCGTGCGCTGCCCGATGGAGCTTTCCACTTATTTCCGCATTAATGCCCAGAATACAGGGCAGTTTGAACGGACCTTGATTATCGCGGATGACGGCGCATCGGTTTCGTATTTGGAAGGCTGCACAGCGCCCAAGCGCGATGAAAATCAGCTGCATGCGGCCGTGGTTGAACTGATCGCGCTGGAGGAATCTTCCATTAAATACTCGACCGTTCAGAATTGGTACCCGGGGGACAAAGATGGCAAGGGCGGCATCTATAATTTTGTGACCAAGCGCGGGGCCTGTCGCGGGGCGCGATCCAAAATTTCATGGACGCAGGTTGAAACAGGCTCGGCGATTACATGGAAATACCCCAGCTGTATTTTGCAAGGGGATGAGTCGGTAGGGGAGTTTTATTCGGTTGCCATAACCAATCATTTTCAGCAGGCCGATACGGGCACGAAGATGATCCATATCGGCAAGAACACGCGCTCGACCATCATTGCCAAAGGAATCAGCGCGGGGCGGGCGCAAAGCACCTATCGGGGCCTTGTGAAAATCCTGCGCTCCGCGAAAGGGGCGCGCAACAAGACGCAGTGCGACAGTTTATTGATCGGCCCTTCCTGCGGCGCGCATACGGTTCCTTATATTGAGACTCGCCAGCCGACCGCGCGAGTCGAACACGAGGCCACCACCTCTAAAATAAGCGACGACCAACTGTTTTACTGCCAGCAACGCGGCCTGAACGCGGAAGAGTCCATGGCCCTGATCGTGAATGGCTTCTGCAAAGAGGTGCTGCAAGAACTGCCGATGGAATTCGCCGTCGAGGCGCAGAAATTGGTAGGCGTAAGTCTGGAAGGGAGCGTGGGGTGATGGATGCTTTCGACCTTATCCAGCAAAAACTCCGTGCCGCTTCGTGCGTCTATGAGATTTTGGACCATGCGCCCGTTTACACGATGGAAGATGTCGCACGGGAGCTGTCTATTCCCGAGGAATCCCAAGTTAAAACGATGGTTGTCCGTCTGCGCACGGAAACAGGGCAGGAACCGCTTTTGTGTGGCATTGGGCCAAAGGCGCGGTTGGATTTGAAAGGCGTTGCGGCGCATCTTGGCATTCCCCGCGCACGGCTTAGCTTGATGACACCAGAGGAAACGGAAGCTGCTTTGAAAATGCCTCGCGGAGCCATAGGCCTGATTGCGCCCGATACATCTCCGCGCGTTTTGATCGATCGGAAATTTGAAGGGTGTCCGGTTCTTTCTTGCGGCATGGGACGACATGACCGGACGCTGAAGATCAGCTGGGCAGAGCTGCAAAAACTAGGGGTTTTTGAAAGCAGCAAAATTGCACGGGCGGAGGTATAGGATGAATACAATGAAGCAAAACTTCTCCGATGATCGCCAGAAGAGCGGTCGAATCCCCTCCCCCCCGTGGGGAGGGTTAGGGTGGGGGGAGATCCGCAAGAGACCAAGCTTCGGAGACTTTAACGCCTTTGCCCCAACTTGTACGCTTTTCAAATACCGATGTTGCCCAAAATGTTGATGGGGTGACAATGACGATTATCAATCACGCGCTTCGGTTAAGGTGCGACTTGGGAAAAGCACATGCTTAAAATCAAAAACCTCCACGCCTCGGTCGCCGGCAAAGAAATCCTGAAGGGCATTGATTTGTCCCTTCCGGCAGGCGAGGTGCATGCGATCATGGGGCCGAACGGCTCGGGAAAAAGCACGCTGTCCTACGTGCTGGCGGGGCGCGAGGGCTACACCGTGACGCAAGGCAGCGTTACCTTTAAGGGGCAGGATCTCCTTGCGCTGAAGACGGAAGCGCGCGCGGCGGCGGGGGTGTTTCTGGCGATGCAATATCCTGTCGAGATTCCGGGCGTCACGAACATGATTTTTCTAAAAACCGCCTTAAACGCGATCCGTAAGGCGCGGGGCTTGGACGAGCTGGACGCACTGCAGATGCTGAAGCTTCTGCGCGCGAGGGCCAAAGAGATTGGCCTGTCCGAAGCGATGTTAAAACGGGCCGTCAATGTCGGCTTTTCGGGAGGCGAAAAGAAACGGAACGAGGTTTTGCAAATGGCGGTGCTGGAGCCGTCTTTGTGCATTCTTGACGAAACCGACAGCGGGCTTGACATCGATGCTTTGAAAACCGTGGCGGATGGCGTGAACGCGCTGCGTGCCCCCTGCCGATCCATGCTAGTCATTACGCATTACCAGCGGCTGCTGGATTATATCCGGCCCGATCGGATCCATGTCCTTGCGCACGGCACGATCCGCCGCTCGGGCGGCCCTGAGCTGGCGCAAGAGCTAGAAGAAAAAGGCTATGCCGATTTTGTGCAACAGCCTGAAAACAAATAGAAAGACGAAAGAATATTGAAAACAAAGCCTCAAAAGTTTATACTGTCGCAACACAATCAACTCAAGGAGGCTCCTCCATGCCCGTTACTGTAGGCGTTAAAATTGACGATAAAACACGTGACAGGCTGAAGGCTTTAGGCGCCTTACGCAGGCGGTCAACCCATTGGTTGATGCGCGAGGCGGTTGCCGCTTATCTTGATACAGAAGAAGCACAAGAGGCTCATAATCTTGAAGCCGACGCCGCATGGGAATCCTATCAACGGACAGGCAAAGGTGTAACGCACCAAGACATGGAATCGTGGCTCGCGACATGGGGCAGCGCAAAGGAATCGGCTGTGCCTAAGGCGAAGCCTCTATGTTAATCTGGTCTGAAACGGCTTTAGCGGATGTCGTTCAGTTGCGCCGTTTTTTGACGAAGAACAATCCGGATGCGGCTTCTCGGGCGGCTCAGGTTTTAACAAAAGGCACGGCGATGCTCCTGAAACATCCCTCCCTTGGGTGCCGCCGCGAAGACCGGACGGATCGGGAATTGATCATTCCTTTCGGCAAGCGCGGCTACGTATTGCGTTATCGGCAGGAAGGAACGGATATCGTCATTCTAAAAATCTGGCACAGTCTGGAAAAGAGGACAAAAGACCTATGACAAACACAGCGCAACAATTCATCGTCTGGGATTGGAACGGTACGTTGATTGATGACTTGCCCGTCAATCTTGCTGGCTGCAACAGCGTCCTCACCCATTTTGGGAAGACGCTCATTGACACGGAGACTTATCAGAAAACTTTTGCCGTTCCGATCAAGAACTTTTGTTGTGCGACTGGATTTTCACCGGAGGAATACGATACTTTTTCTGAAACGATTCAGCATATTTTCCATGACACGTATCAAGAACTCATAGAGGGTGTTGGATTTCGTGAGGGGGTAAGGGATTTGCTGGGAATCACATGCGCGCAAAATGTTTCCCATATCATCCTAAGCAACCACCTTGCCCCTTGTATCACGCAACATCTAACGCGTTTGGATTCCCTGCCTTTCTTTTGGGATATTCTGGCTCACGCGGATAGGGCTGCTCAAATGAGTTGGTTGCCCAAGGGAGATCGACTCAAAACGTTTGTGCAAGAGCATGCGTTAAAGCCAGAAAACGGCCTCATCATCGGTGATACGCCCGAAGAAATGCACATCGCGCAGGACTATGGCCTTATAGGCATTGCCCTTACGGGTGGTCATGCCACGACCGAAAGATTGGAAGACGCACACCCGGATTACCTGATCCATTCCTTTGATGAGCTGTACCCCATCCTCCGTGAGAAAGGCTTTGTGCAATGAAAAATAAGAAATTCATCGTCTGGGATTGGAACGGGACTCTGTTCGATGACACGCATATTGTGTTGGACGCCTTCAATGCCCTGTTGGCGCGGCGGGGGCATCGGCAGATAGATATCGAAGAATTGCGCGAAAAGCGTACGACACCCCATAACCCAAGATCCTTTTATCAAGCGATTGGATTAAGCGCGGAAGAGGCGGAGATTTTCTTTCAAGATATCAAACGTGATTTTCAACATGTCTATCTTCCCCTTGCGGCAGACGCTGACTTGCGCGATGGCGCGGTCGAAATCCTTGCGGCGTTGAAGAAAAACAGCGTTCCGAATGTGATCGTCAGCAACCATCTGGAGCATCATATCGTCGAGCTTTTGGCGCAGTATGGGTTGACGGATTGTTTCGGCGCCATTCTCGCTTATGCACAGGACAGCCATTTTACAGGACTCCCTAAGGGCGAAAGGCTGAAACGCTATCTTCAGGAACAGGGCTTTGCGCCGCAAAACGGCCTTACCATCGGCGATACGACGGAAGAAATCGAGACAGCTTCTGAGCTCGGCCTCTCCAGCGTCGCGCTGACCGGCGGTATCTACGCGGAACATAGGCTGAAAGCCGCCAAGCCCGATTATGTGATTCATTCCCTGCACGATCTGTTGCCCATTCTGGAAGAACGCGGGTTTATGCAATGAGACGGAACAGCATTGTCTTGGATTTGAAAAATGCGCCTGATGGCGCACCCCCCCTCCCTAACCAGCCTTCGGCCTCGACGCGGTGCGTCGAGCCCCGCAAGGGGGAGGGAACCCCTCCCGCACCCCTTTCCTCTTTCCTGAAACGCAGCCAAACCGAAAAAGAAAACTGGCGGTACACGGATCTGAAAGCCTTACTCGTGGCGTGTCCGAAACAGACAAAGATCGTGCCTTTCACGCCGACCCCGAATGCCGCGCAACTCCTTTTCCTCAATGGCGTGTTTCAGCCTGCCGCGTCGCATTTTGCCTCCGTTCCGTCTTGCATTCTAATGGGGGATTCACAGACGGGGTATCATCTAGTTTTGGGCGAGCAGACTTGTTTGGTCGCGCAGCCGATCGAGCTTGTTTTCGTGACCGATGACAACGCGCCGGATTCCATCGCCATCAAATTATCGATTACGCTCGGCGCGAATGGCCGCTTGACGCTGCTTGAAAATCACCGCGCCGCACGCGTGCCCGTGGTGATGGAAACGGATATGACACTCCATACCCGCGCAAAATTTGTGCATGGCAAGATTGTCGCGGGCGGTTGCGCCCATCTTTCTTTGACCCAAGCCCATCTTTCGGGTGGCGCGTATTACAACAGTTTTGCGCTGCTGCGCGATGCGCTTACGCGCAACGAAACTTCCGTGTATCTCGATGCGCCTGAAGCGCAAGCGGTTCTGAGCGGCATCATGCGCCTTGGCGACTCCAGTCATGGCGACACGACGGTGCGCGTTTTTCACCAAGCGCCGGATTGTTCCAGCCGCCAGACGTTTCGAACCGTTCTGGACGGCAAGGCGCGAGGCGTTTTCCAAGGGAAAATCACCGTTGCCGAAGGGGCGCAGCGAACCGATGCGGCGCAGCTGAGCCGTGCCTTGCTGTTGTCCGATCAGTCCGAGATGGACGCGAAGCCAGAGCTGGAAATCTACGCCGATGATGTCAAATGCAGCCACGGCAGCGCGATTGGCAATTTGGATTCCGAGGCGCTGTTTTATCTCCGTGCCCGAGGGCTTAGCGAAGCGGAAGCTCGCGCCTTGCTGATTGAGGCGTTTTTGTCCGAGATTCTGGATACGCTCCCCACCGAAGATTGGCGCGAGACTTTTACGACCGCGCTTCAGGAGGCCTGATATGGTTTTTGATCCCTCTCTCTACCGCGGCGATTTTCCTATCCTGTCTCGAACGGTTTACGGAAAAAGGCTCGTTTATCTGGACACGGCGGCCAGCGCGCAAAAGCCGCGCGCGGTGATCGAGGCGATGACGCGCTTTATGGAAAACGACTATGCCAATATCCATCGGGGCGTTTACGCGCTGAGCCAAAATGCGACCGATCAATTCGAAGCCGTCCGCGAAACCGTGCGGCGTTTTATCGGCGCAAAAAGCGCGAAGGAAATCGTCCTTACGCATGGCGCGACCGAGGCGATTAATCTGGTCGCGCAAAGCTGGGGGCGGGAATTTTTAAAAGCGGGCGACGAGGTGGTGATCACCGCCCTTGAACATCACGCGAATATCGTACCGTGGCAAATGCTGCGCGATCAGATCGGTATTGTCTTGCGCGTGATCCCTATCACGCCGGAGGGCGAAGTTCGGCTGGAAGATGTCAAGGCAACTTTGTCCCCGCGCACCAAGCTTGTCTCGGTCGCGCATGTATCCAATGTGCTGGGAACTATTCTGCCGATCGCGGAAATTGCTGCGCTGGCGCATCAAGCGGGCGCAAAAATTCTGGTGGATGGGTCTCAGGGAGTGTGCCACGGCTCTTTAGATGTTCAGGCACTAGATGTCGATTTCTATGTTTTCTCGGGGCACAAATTATACGGGCCCACGGGGGTTGGCGTTTTGTACGGGAAATATGATGTGTTGGAATCCATGCCTCCGTGGCAGGGCGGCGGGGATATGATCGTCAGTGTATCGTTTGAACGCACGACGTATCAATCTCCTCCGCATCGTTTTGAAGCGGGTACGCCCTCCATCGTTGATGTTATAGGCTTGGGCGCGGCAATGGAGTATCTGTCTGCAATCGGCATGGACGCCATCGCGCAGCATGAGCAAACGCTTTTAGCCTATGCGACCGAGGGGCTGCGAAGCTTGCCCGATCTGCGGCTTGTGGGAACAGCAAAGAATAAAGCCGGAGTCGTTTCCTTTATCATGGACTCGGCGCATCCTCATGATATCGGTACAGTTCTCGATCGTCAGGGAATCGCGATCCGCGCGGGCCACCATTG
>CAIJXG010000068.1 GCA_903824505.1 uncultured Pseudomonadota bacterium
AGAAGCGCTGGTTGGAGAGGGTCCCTCGCTATTCTAGAACCTGGCGGGATAAGAACTGAACCACCCAACGGGCGGCATGCCGTCCGACAGAAAGACCTCGGAGGCTGGAAGCTTGACAGGCCCAGATCCTCAGGCGGTTTTCTGTGAAGAGGTTTCCGGAGAAGACGGGAGCCGCGCGGCTTTCCCTCGGCCAACGAGGGTGAAAAACACCAAGGAGACCCAAGATGGAGCCAAAATTACACTGAAAACACGCTGTCGTTTCACTGAACTGCCCTGACTGTCTGTAAAAAACTTATGGCCCTTGGTATTAGGTCAAACTATGCCTAGAATGGGTCAACTTTTGAGGAACAGTCTGTGGCAGAAAACGCGAAAAAAACTTATGCAGGGTTTGTAGCTCTGGTGGGCGCGCCGAATGCGGGGAAGTCCACCTTGCTCAACAAGCTAATGGGGCAGAAAATTTCGATTGTCAGCCCCAAGGCTCAGACAACGCGCATTCGGACGTTGGGGATTTTAACCGAAGACGACACCCAGATCATCTTTATCGACACACCGGGTCTTTTTGCCCCCAAAACGCGGCTGGATCGCGCGATGGTGCAGGCCGCATGGCAAAGCCTAGAGGATGCGGATGCGATTGTGCTTTTAGTGGATGCCAGCACGCGCAAGCCGGATGAAAGCCTCTCGATCCTCACCGACGAGCTCAAGCGCCGCAAGAAAAGCGCGATTCTTGCCTTGAATAAAGTGGATGCCGTGGACCCCACCCGCTTGCTGCCATTGGCCCAGAAGGCCAATGAAACGGGAGTCTTTTCGGAGGTTTTTATGATCTCCGCACGGACGGGAAGCGGCGTTGAGGATCTGCACGTGGCGTTGAAAAAACGAATCCCTGAAAGCCCTTTTTACTATGATGAGGATCAAATTTGCGATCTGCCAACGCAAATATTGGCGGCCGAGATGACTCGCGAACAGCTGTACCGCCAACTTCAGCAGGAACTTCCGTATGCAGCGGCTGTGTTGCCGGAAAGTCTAGAGGAAAAAGAGGATGGCTCTCTTGTCATCCGCCAAACGATCATCGTGACCCGCGCCACGCACCGGCCAATTGTGCTGGGCAAAGGAGGGGCGCGGATCAAAAGCATCGGCGAGAAAGCCCGCGCGGATCTCACGCGCCTTTTCGAGCGTAAAGTGCATTTGTTTCTCGAAGTCAAAGCCGACGAAAAATGGCAAGACCGCCCCGCTTTTTATCGGATGTTCGGGCTGGATTATGGAAAGAGGACATAATACTGCGAGACGTTACAGGCTAAACTTTTTGCTCGACACCACGCGCTCTGCGCCATGATTGCCACTGGCCGGACCGAGTCGTTGTTTTGCTTCATCTTTTCATGTCCGGCGCGCGGCAATCATGGCGCAACCGCTCGGGGCACAAAAGGCTAACTTAGGACGTGGTGCGGTATAGCGCCGTTTTTTCGTCGCGGGAACAGGATGATTTGTGTTAGGGAAGAAGGACTTCTTCTTGGAAATGGAATACATCCATATGTTCGAATCCCTTGCCAATAAGCTGACTGTTTCACGGATCATCCTTATTCCGGCGATTTTGCTTTTACTGGTCATCCCCCATGGCTGGGCCGCGTGGCTGGCGCTGATCTTGTTCGCAGCGGCGGGGGCAACAGATTGGCTCGACGGCTATATGGCGCGGCGCGAGAATCAAGTGACGGCCATCGGCCAGTTTCTGGATCCCATCGCCGACAAACTTTTGGTTGTCGCTGTCCTTCTTTTGTTGGTCTTTAATCAACAAATAAGCGGCATTAGCATCTTCCCTGCTCTTGTGATTCTGCTGCGTGAGGTTGCGGTATCTGGGCTGCGCGAATTTCTGGCGGGCCTTCAGGTCAGCGTCCCCGTCAGCCGCTTGGCCAAATGGAAAACAACCATTCAAATGCTTGCGCTAGGATTCCTGATCGTGGGGCGTTATGCACCCGCCTCCATCCCCGCCACAGCGATTGGAGATCTGGGCCTGTGGGCGGCAGCGGCCATCACACTGATCACGGCATGGGATTATTGGCGCGCCAGCATCAAACATTTCTAGCTTCCTATGTTCTGAAGCAACCGCCCTTGTCACAGGTTATACACCCCGTGAATGAACGGACTCTCAAAGGTATTCCCAAGAGGCTAACTTGTGCTTTAAGGCATAAAGGCCGAAATTGTGTGGCTGAAATCGCTGCAACCTTATGATATAGAATAGGAAACAAGAGTTCAGACGTGAACAGAAAAAACTGTCCCGTTTGCGGAGTGTTTCCCGTCTTATTTTCTGGGACGGCCCCCTTCTGTCGCATGTTGGATGATTTTTTTCATCACACTGGGCAGGGCTTCGCGATCTATATGAGTAGGAGAAATCCAGACACCTTTTTCTTTGCCGCTTCCCCGCCCAACAACCACGGCGATTTCCAACTTGAAATGGGTAAAGATATGCGTGACAAGCCCGTCACATCTTTGCCATGTGGCGCAATAGGGAGCATGCCGCGCAACAGCCTTTATGCTGGGCAGTGCGCCTTCTTGCCACGGGCTGCTCGGCACTTCCATCATTTCCGCCAAAAGACCCTGAGGGGGACGGCGGCGAATGAGGAGCTCTCCCTTGGGACTGAAAAGCACAAAAGCTATGGTGCGGCGCACGGGCTTAGCGGCTCGTTCGGCGCGGCTTGGCAGTGTTTCCTGAATCTTCTGAGCGTAAGCAAGACAGCAATCCTGCCATGGGCAGAGCCCACATTTAGGCACGCGTGGTGTGCAAACCGTCGCCCCTAAATCCATCAAAGCTTGGGCGTAATCGCCCGCTCTTTCCTCAGGCGCCAGAGAAGCGGCCGCCGCGCGCAGGGCTTTCTTGGCCTTGGGAAGGCTTTCCGTAAGCGCAAAAATCCGCGCCATGACTCGCTCAACATTGCCATCCACGACAGTGGCGGGCTTGTCAAAAGCAATGGCGCGGACGGCGGCTGCAGTATAGGGGCCGAAGCCGGGTAAAGCACGCAGAGCAGCTTCGTCTTGAGGAAAAACGCCCCCATGATCGGTGTGCAAAAGCTTCGCGCATTCGTGCAAAAGGCGCGCACGGCGGTAATAGCCGAGGCCTGCCCATGCGTGCAAAACATCCTCGAGCGGCGCAGCGGCAAGAGAATTCAGCGTGGGCCATCGGGCGATAAATTTTGTAAAATAGGGGCCAACCGTTGCCACAGTCGTCTGCTGAAGCATCACTTCCGAAAGCCAAACATGATAGGGATCCGGCGTGACTCCAAAAGGGGCGCGCCATGGCAAAACACGGCGGTGCGTATCGTACCACGTTAATAAAGCGCGCGGATCCGGTGTCTTTCTTTTGACTTTTGACGCGTTGACGCGCGACACTGGGGGCATGAAATCTCCTCGTTCCCTCGCCGATGCCGTTGACAAAGTGGCCCGCCGTTCCGCCGGAAAGGATTGGGGACTTTATGCCGGGTTGCTCGCGCATTGGGCCGAAATCGTAGGCCCTGACTATGCCCGTGTTTCCACGCCTGTCAAAATCGCTTTTCCCTATCAGCCAAATGAAGCCAAGCGCAAGAATGGCGTTCTGACCATCCGTCTACCCAAAGGCCTAGCGATGGAGTTCAGCTTTAAGGCTGACCTTATCCGCCAACGCGTGAATGCATGGTTCGGTTATGAGGCTTTTACACGTCTTGTGCTCGATCCCGCCGCAATCCCACTACCGCCTTCCAGGCGCGCCAAGCCCATCGCTCCAGAGGCTTTGCAAGAGATTAAAGAAAAAGCGTCCGTTATTGATAACTTTGAATTGCGAGATATTCTCGAGAAATTAGGTGCCGCTATCCTTGCGCGAGAATAATTTGGCTCTTGATCTATGGGTAAAGCGGCGACAGGAAAAATGGGAATTGTGGGGATAACTCAGCTTTTGAAAAAAGTGGGGAAATAGAATCCTCGCTTCTCTTTTTTTATCCTTCAAGTTTTTTATCGAGGATAAAAGAGGTAGAAAGGGCTGTGAGACATGGGGAGAAGTAAGAAAAGATTCTCCCGTTTTTCACAGATCCTTTAATCAAAAGTAAAAAAATGATTAATGCTTCATTTCTCCACAGACAAATCTTCATATTCTGTTAAGATTTAAAAAATCAGAGCGGACAAGACAGGGAAAAAGTCTTAGCTCTTTTAATCCCCACTTTCCTCCCTTCCAACCTTCTACTACTATCTTCTTTAATATAAATCTTAAAGAAGAAGAGAGATCTGAACCTCATGTTTTCCAAACCCCTTCTTGACGTTCTAACAGGCAGAAAACCCGACAGACGTCCCCTTTGGCTCATGCGCCAAGCGGGGCGTTATTTACCTGAGTACAGAGAGATAAGATCTAAAAGTAAAAATTTCCTTAACATGTGCTTAACACCTGATTTGGCGACCGAAGTAACACTGCAACCTCTTCGGCGCTTTGATTTGGATGCGGCGATCTTGTTTGCTGATATTCTTCTTGTGCCTTTGGCCATGGGCGTCGCACTTGATTTTAGGGAGGGAGAAGGGCCTGTTTTGGAAAGAATAGAGTCCAAAAAAATTGACCGGCTTTCTTATGACTCTCAAAAACTCGCACCTGTTTTTGAAACCATCCGTCGTGTGAAACAGGACTTACCTGAAAAAAAGACGTTGATCGGTTTCTGTGGCGCACCTTGGACTGTCGCTTGTTATATGATCGACGGCACAAGCAAAAAGAATTTTATTGAAGCGAAAAGATGGAGCCTCGACCAACCGGAATCTTTGGATCTTTTGATAGATCGGATTACCCAAGCGAGCGAAACTTATCTGGCGGCACAAATCGACGCCGGTGTGGAGGTTGTTCAGATTTTTGATAGCTGGGCAGGTTTACTTCAAGGCGACGCTTTTATGCGTTTTGTGATTGAACCGACGCGTCAGCTTGTTATGCGCCTGAAAAAACGGTTTCCGCATATCCCGATCATTGGTTTTCCGCGCGAGGCTGGAGACGGATACAGCCCCTATATTCGTGAAACAGGCGTGGATGCTTTGGGACTTGATCCTTTCGTTGATTTACAAAAAGCAAAAATAGAGCTTCAACCCATCAAGCCGTTGCAAGGAAATTTAGATCCAGCGCTTTTGCTGCGCGGTGGGGAAGAGATGAAGGGCGCGCTTGAAAACATCATGACGCTTATGGGTCCCAACCATATTCTCAATCTTGGCCACGGGGTTTTACCTCAGACGCCTGTTGAGCACGTCTCCGAGCTTGTCCGGATTGTTCGGGAATTCGAATCATGAAAAAAACGGCTGTTATTCTTTTCAATCTAGGCGGACCCTGTTCTTTGACTGAAGTTCAGCCATTTTTATTCAATCTATTTAACGATCCGGCTATTTTGCGTGTGCCCCAGCCTTTTCGTTTTATGCTGGCCAAGCTGATCTCTGCGCGTCGCACACCTGTTGCCCGAGAGATTTATGCTCAATTGGGAGGATCCTCGCCGATCTTAAAAAACACACAGGCTCAAGCGCAGGCGCTGGAAGCGGTTTTGAACTTTAGGCAAGCCAACCCCTACAAAGTTTTCCTTACGATGCGCTACGCGCCTCCCTTTGCCTTGGAAGTGGCCTCTGCAGTCAAAGACTACAAGCCGGATCATATGATCCTTCTACCCCTCTATCCTCAATTTTCGACGACGACGACGGAATCCAGCCTTAAAGAGTGGGCACAAGTGGCGCGTATGGCAGGATTGAAGGAACACTCAACTTGTATTTGTTCCCCTTGGCCCACTGAAAAAGGGTTTATCAACGCATTAACGGGAATGACACGAACGGCCTATGAAGAAGCTAAGAGATATGGAAAGCCCCGCGTGCTTTTTTCGGCGCATGGGTTACCGGAAAAGATCGTGAAGACGGGAGATCCCTATCCCGCCCAATGTGCAGAAACTGTAGAAGCTTTAAGAAAAAGTCTCGCGCTTCCGGATTTGGATTCTGTTTTATGTTTTCAAAGCCGCGTCGGACCTTTAAAATGGATCACGCCTTCGACCGAAGAAGAAGTTCAGCGGGCCGGACGCGACAAGGTTCCTTTGGTTATTGTGCCCATTGCCTTCGTGTCGGATCATTCTGAAACACTTGTGGAAATCGAGATTGAGCTCCGCGCTGTGGCTACTCAAACAGGCGTGCCCTTCTTTGCGCGTGTTCCTGCTGTCGGAACCAATCCTCTTTTTATCGAGGCCTTGGCGGATCTTGTGGTAGCTTCAGAAAAAGGGGACACTCCCATTCCGTTAGAAAACTAAGAGGATAAGGCTTGAAAGAACGCATCCTTGTGATCCGGTTGAGCGCACTTGGGGATTTGGTTTTTTGTTTCCAATCCTTTCATGAGATCAGGCAGGCCCATCCGGATGCCGAGATTGCTCTTCTCACGCGTCCCGCCTATGCAGCGTTTGCGCGTGCGATGCCATGGATTGATCGGGTTATTTTGGACACCCATCCGACTCTGGCACAGCCCGCCGCATGGGTGCGCTTGGCTTCCGAGATTCGGTCTTTTGCCCCACACCGGATTTATGATCTCCAAGGGCGCCGACGGCAAAGCATTCTTTATGGACTTTTAGGAGGACCTTGGGGGCCAGACTGGTCTGGCGCGGCCCCCTTTTGTCGTTTTTCGCGTCCGTGGCCTCCCGCTCCTTCTATGCATTTCACGGATTTTCTGGGCGCGCAGCTTCGCACAGCAGGCGTTGCGGCAGCAGCGCCTTGTGATGTGTCATGGTGTGACGCCTCGGTCGATGTTTTCGATCTTCCGGCTTCTTATGTTGTCTTAGCTCCGGGCTGCTCACCTAAAGCTGAACACAAACGCTGGCCGCCCGAAAATTACGCGCAGCTTGCGGGATTTATTGCAGCGCAAGGATTTGGATGCGTTCTTATCGGCACACAAGAAGATGTTCCGCAGACAGGACAAATTAAAGCCGCGCAGCCCGAGATTTTGGATTTGACAGGGCGCACAAACCTTTTTGAACTAGCCGGAATCCTGCGCCGCGCAGCCTGTGTTATCGGCAATGATACAGGGCCTGTGCATCTGGGGGCCGCGCTTGGGACGCCGACTTTGGCCCTCTTTTCTAACGCGACAAATCCGGCTTGGTCCAAACCGCCGGGCAAGCGCGTCGCATGGAGGCAAAGCGCTTCGATCGCCGATCTTCCTGTCAAAGAAGCCGTGTTTGCTTTTCAGTTGCTTGTGCATCCCCGATCGCGCTAACGCCTTATGACTTCTTCTTCGCGCATCCTTTTGGGCATTGATCCCGGCCTTCGGCATACGGGATGGGGAGTCATTGCTCAACAGGGGAACCGTCTATCTTTTAAAGCTGCTGGACGGATCAGTCCTGATCCTGCGGCTCCAATGGCCTTGCGCCTACTCGCTCTAGCGGAAGGGATAGATAATTTGGTGAAAGCGCATCAACCGGATGAGGCGGCGATTGAGGAAACTTTTGTCAATCGGAACGCGCGCTCGGCTCTGATTTTAGGACAGGCGCGGGGCAGTGTGATTCTAGCCCTTGCTCAAAACGGATTGAGCGTTGCCGAATACGCGGCTAATCGGATTAAACAATCCGTGACGGGCTATGGCCATGCCGAAAAGACACAGATTCAAGCGATGATCGCGCTGCTGCTGCCCGGCTCTGGCAAGCTTGTCACGGATGCTGCTGACGCGCTGGCGGTTGCGGTTACCCATGCGCACCATCGAACGTAAAAAGGGCACCGCTCACGGTGCCCTTTTGTCTTGTTCCAGAAGAGAAGCCTAACGCGAAAAACGGCGTTAGGCGACGTTCTGAATCTCTTCAGGAGTCGAAGAGGCTGTTGTTGTGGATGTCGTCGTTTCCTTCTGAGGAAGGGGTGGAATCTGCGGTTGCGGCATGCCGCCCGTAGGAGCCTGTCCCACTTGGGGTTCCAGACGCGCACGAGAGATATGCGGCATGAGATCCTGAAGTTCGATGAAGTTATCTGCCTGACGCCGCAACTCATCCGCGACCATCGGCGGCGAGGAGCGCATCGTGCTGACAACGCTGACGCGCACGCCCTTGCGCTGCACGGCTTCGACCAGACGGCGGAAATCTCCATCGCCCGAGAAGATGATGATGTGATCGACGCGATCGCTCATTTCCATGACGTCAATGGCTAGCTCGATATCCATATTGCCTTTGATCTTGCGGCGACCGAAAGCGTCTGTGAACTCCTTCGTCGGCTTCGTGACCATGGCGTAGCCATTATAATCCAACCAATCAACAAGAGGCCGAATCGGCGAATATTCATCGTTTTCGATCAGAGCGGTGTAGTAGAATGCCCGGACAAGACGGCCACGGCCCGCAAAAACTTCGAGAAGCTTTTTGTAGTCGATGTCGAAGCCAAGCCCGCGTGCGGCGGCATAGAGATTCGCACCATCAATGAACATCGCGGCGCGTTCTTCTTTGTAAAAAATCATATTTTTCCCCGTATTTCCAGAGCGTTAATGAGGCAGTTCTTCCGGCCTCAAGGCGGTTTCTTCTGTCTACAACATTGTCCTCAAAAGGCAATAGAAAAATATCCCGTCGACATACGGGCAGACACACAACTCAAAAGGAGAGAAAGCTGCGGCTCCTTATAGAAGGACAGAAGGCGCACGGCCAGATTTACGCAGCCTTCGCGGCAGCGCGCGCACAGCCCTCCGTGATTAGCTTGCGCGCTTCGGCGGCATCGCCCCAACGTAGGATCTCGACCCACTTGCCCTTTTCAAGGTCTTTGTAGTGCGTGAAGAAATGTTCGATCTGCTGAGGCAGAATAGGCGGGAGATCCGCGCAAGACTGGATCGGGGCCGTAAAGGGGCTGATCTTATCCACCGGAACGGCGATGATCTTTTCATCTTCGCCGCTTTCATCCTTCATCAACAAAACGCCGATAGGGCGACAGGCAATGACCGCGCCGGGCTGAATAGGGACATGGGTGACCACCAGAACATCGCAAGGATCTCCGTCGCCCGAGAGCGTATGAGGCACAAAACCGTAATTTGCCGGGTAAAACATCGCGGTGCTCATCAGACGATCCACGACCAGCGCGCCGCTGTCTTTATCCACCTCATACTTGATCGGTGCCCCGCCTTGCGGAATCTCGATCACCACATTGATCTGTTCGGGCGGATTCTTGCCGATGGCTATTTTCTCGATATTCACTGGGAGTCCTCTTTTTGCTAGGGATCAATGGGGAGACTTAAAGCTTTTCCAAATCCATTCCTTCAAGCCGCCAAACGGTTGAGGCCGCACGGCCCGATCCCATTTCGGGGAAGGAGATGAAAAGAGAACCGTTTTCAACCCGCGCTGTATAGAGCCGCGTGCAATTATCAATGTCCACCATTTTATCGCCGTTTACGGTCAGCGCAAGCACATGGTGGCGATAGGGGCAAACGGAATCAAGTGGGACATAGGTCGTGAAGATGATCGCGTCTTCAGTGCCCAGATCATAGGTTGGTGAAATTCCAATCACGCTGGGCTGTCCATGCGCCATTAAGATCGGCGCACCTTCCAAAAGAACCGTGTAGGGCTGATCTACCGTCTCATCATTGGCTTTGACATCAATATGGGCAAAACGGCTGCTGAGAGTCCGCCCATTCGGACCGATGGCTAAAGCATGCTGCGGGTCGATTTCTTTATCGCCTAGGGCATCGGGGAAAACAGAGGGAGGGCTCTTTTGGGCTTCTGATCCTGTCATGGGGGGCAAAGTCCCCGTAGTTGTTGGACGCAGAAAATCGGCAGCTTCCAAGGCGGCTATGGTCTTGGGACCAAGGGCACCGTCTGCCTTCAATTCATGCTCTTTTTGGAAGCGTTTCAGAGCGGCGCGGGTTTTCTGGCCCATGCGCCCGTCAACACTGCCGACATCATAGCCAAGATGAGCCAAATGCGCCTGAGCTGCATGGAGCGAACCAGTGGCTTTAAGGGATCCAGAGCTGTGTATCGGGTGATGACGAGAATGGTGGTGGTGATGCGTTCTGGCCTGTGCCGGAGCCACGCCGAGGAGGAGCGAAAAACACGCGGCGGCGCATGAAAGACCAAGCGTACGAGCAAAGGCAGAGGCCATGATAAGATCTCCAAGGATATCAGCGAGGCTGACTCAAGGGCAAAAAACGCCGCTGTGCAAGAGAAATGTGGAGTCTACGCTGGCCCCCATTTATGAAACAGGTTTTTGGATAATTAAGAGAGAGTCTCTGTTCCCAGTTGGATTGCCTTTACACGCATGGCGTGTAGGACAGTGGCGCATTCTATCCTTTCTTTTTGTTCATGTGAACTCCTTTC
>CAIJXG010000069.1 GCA_903824505.1 uncultured Pseudomonadota bacterium
CGCAAAAAGTCTCGACGAGTCGGCTGAACATGGCGTGCTCCACACGTTGTTGTTGGGTCGACTCACAAGAATCCATAAATATTTACAAATGGTTAACATTCTTAAAACCCGTAACTCGGGTTAATTACGAGTCGCTGGCTCAGTTCATCGTCGCCAACGTCAATAGTCCGAAGGGGCTTTTATCTTTCGCGTTTCAGCCAACCAGCCAGCAGCCCTTCAGGAAGGACAGCGATCCCCCCACGAAAGTCTATTTGGAAAGGATGATCCTAGGAAAGAAAGACCCCACAGACCCGACAGGGCAAAGACGCATCGGAGGGAACCAGGTACTCTACAGCCGCGACCCTGCCCATATCCATTCGGGGGAGGTCTTGGGGCGTATTACCGCCCTTGGTGGCGATGTCAGAAAAGCCTATCAAAATGTTCCGCTAACAAAGCTTCATCGGGCTGTTGATGGAGAAACAAATCAGATTATGGTGAGAGGGAATCCTGGGGTGGATCTGAAAAAACTACAAGCAGCAGGAGGGGCAGAAAGCCTAAAAATTAAGCCCGCCACAACAACTGCCGGGAAAGCCCAGGATAAAATGCCTCCTACTAATAAGCCCCATGGCTCTCCTACTGGCACTCTGGCGCCTCGTCTATAACACGCCGCAAACAGGGGAAAACCGTCATGTCCGCGACCCCATAGAAGGTCAGCGGAGTCCTATACCCCTCGGGGGATGGAGAGAGAATCCTGCCGCTCTTTCCTTAGGGCAGCTCTCTTTTCCCATACTTTTAGAGAATAGCTTGTTTTTTTAGCCAAAACTTCCACAAGCGCCCTTATAATGTTTGACTTTTGCGCCCCGTTCGGGTGAATTTCCGCGTGTGGCAGGGTGTCCTGCTCCCTATTTCGCAACGATGCCATTTGACGGATTTGATATGACCAAAAGCTCTCTTTATGCCGTGATTGATATGGGATCCAACGGTTTTACGTTGGAAATTTTTAAAAATCATGGGGACGGCGCGCCACCCGAGTCTTTGTATAAAATCACGCATCAATGCAAACTTGCGGAAGGAATGCTGCAGGAGAACCCGCGCCTGAACGAGGACGGGATCGCGTGCGCGAAAAAGGCGCTGAAAGCGTTTAAAGAAAAAATCGAGAAACGGAAGCTTAAGCCCGATCATGTCTTTCTGGTCGCAACCGATGCGATCCGAAGGACACAGGAAACCGAGACAACAAAAGACCTTCTGGAATACGCGAAAGCTACATTCCCCGAAAGCTCTCTTGACATCCTGACCGAGGAGCAAGAGGCCAAGGCCAGCCGCCAAGCCCTATTCTGCGCGTTTCCAGACGCTAAAGGTCTGGGCTTTAATACCGGCGGCGCCAGCTCAGAATTCGGACTTCAAGACACAGAAGATGCACCACAAAAATGGGTCACGATACGCTATGGCGCACTCACCCTCTTGGCCGCCGCAGAGGGGAATATACCAGAAGCCGCAAAAATTTTTGGTGCGGCTTTAGACCAATATGATTGGATTCCCATGGCCAAAGGAAAGCCCCTCTATCTTATGGGTGGCTCCTTCAGCGCCTTGGCTAAAGCCATCAACTGGTTGAGTAAGAAAGAGAAGAAAACAAAAAAAGCCCTCCAAGAAGAAGGGGGCAAGAAAAAAGACAAACCAAAAAAAGCACAGGAAATCGATTTTCCCCACGGCGCGACTCTCTATCCAGCGCATATCCAACCCTATCTTAAAGCGCTTGCAGGGTTCGAAGTTTCAGATTTCAATGCCGCGCCGGAGGACATCAAAAAACGCGCCAAGATGATTCCCCTGATGGCCCTCGTGTTACAAGAGATTATGAATAGAGTGGCACCTCACAGAATCGTTCGCTGTGCGCTCGGCATGCGGGTCGGGGTTTTGAAGATAAAGCTGAAAGATCACACGCCAGGGGGCTGAACGGGTTTTGGGACTCTCGCGTGTGATTTTTTTCATCCTTCTATGTCAACAAGGCTTGTAAAGGACGTGCCAAGGGCCTTGGCGAGCGCCTTATATACGGCAATAGTGCCTTTACGTTTGCCCGTTTCGATTTGGCTAATCGTCGTGCGAGTCAGTTTTGCCTTTCCCGCGAGGACGCCTCCCGTCCACCCCCGATAAAGCCGCCAAGCCCTGACGGGATGCATACCCTTCAAAACAATGGACTCCACGACCTGCGCAGGAATCAACGCGGTCTTTCCTGCCTTCACCTCTGCCATGATCGCATCGGCGCGCCGTATATCGCGGTCATCTTCATCTTCTGCGGCACGCGGAATGAGGAGAGTATAGGAGAGCATCAAGAAATCCCTCTCACAGAGTCACTCAGCTTTGCAAATAAAAAGGCACAGAATCAAAATAACCCTACTTCAGGCGAGACAGACCCCTAGATCTTTCCGAAAAGGAAGCAACCCGTCATATCGTTTTTTTGGGGGGATCGATTTCGTCCGGATCGACCTCGACAATTTTTCCCTCTCTCCAAAGCACGAGTTTCGTCTTTGTTTGACGCGCTTTTTCAAGTGCCGCTTGGGCGACCGAGACCAGCCCGAGATCAATTTTCCTGATAATAGGGTCTGTCGAGAGACGAGTCATAGCGTCATTCCTTGGTTGTTTGGAGGGATCGCCCTTAACTTTACCCAATCAATCTTTTACGCACGCATTCTTCCAGAGCCCATTTTGCATAAGGCATCAGCTTCGCATGGGCCATGGCTTCAGCGGCTGTTTCAAACAGGAGGGACTCGGCCTCATAACAGCCCCTGATTGTTCCCTTTTTGTCATGCCAGAAATAGAGGTGAACCAGCTCTGTATGCATTGTCCATGCTTCGCTGATCGTTGCTACAGAGACAAGATCGGGCGTCTTGATAAGGCCACCCGTTTCTTCCTGTATCTCGCGGATTGCGGCTTCCAAAGGGGTTTCTCCGCTTTCTATGTGGCCTCCAAAAAGGACAATTTTATCAGGATACGACCGCCAAAAGATCGGCCTATATTGAAGAAGGATTTTATTCTCGGCTGTCAAGATCAGAATATCGGCGTACCGCGTGGTATAGATTTCTTGGGCGGCTTCTTCGTCCGTAACAAGGCGGATTTCTTCCATATGAGGTCTCCTTTTGCGCCCCTTTTTTCTACAGATTTTTTAACTTTCAGGGTAGAAAAAAACACCCCAACCGCCTCACAAAAGGAATTCCCCATGCGCTTGATTTGCATCCGTCACGGCCAGACGACAGGCGATGTCGAGGATCGCTATGGCGGATCCTATGATGACGCCTTATCGCCAGAAGGCGAAAGCCAAGTCCGCGCGATGGTGGAGGAGCTGGCCGATGGCGGCATCGAGCAGATTTTCTCAAGCCCCCTGAAACGCGCCCTTCAAACAGCCGAAAGTTTAGGCGCCCGGCTGGGCTGCGCCATCACGCGTCACGATGCGTTGCGGGAACGCGACCGCTATGGGGCGCTCTCAGGCATGACAAAGGCGGAAGCTGCAGCGGCTTATCCCGACTGGGTTGATAGGCTCGCCGATCGGTTTCAGTCCATTCCCGGATCGGAAACCTATGAAGCCGCCAGTCAGCGCATACGGGCTGCCTGTGATCACGTTTTAAAACAAACGCGCACCTGTTCGGCCATCGTCTGGCATGGCGGAGGGATGGGCATCCTCTTTCACGATCTTTTGAAGAAAGAAGGCATCGGCACGATCGGCGATTGTGGTTGGGTCGAGCTTGAAACCACCGGCGCACTCGACACGCTGTCTATCCGCCGCATGAAACGGATAGAGGGTGCTTAAGAAACGGGCTGCCCTGCCCCGTAAAAGCTGATCACGCCGCCTTATACTCGGGCCCCGAACTTTTTGTCCGCGCAAAAGGCGCATCAGCTTCGCTGCGTCCGTGTTTTGCACGGAGTCGCATCCTTTCCGCTTTCCAAGGAAGCCGAGTATATATCAACCGCTCAAAGAGAATCTCAACAGTAAAAGGCAACATATTCTCATTCGAGGCTAACTGGATCCTATGACTCGTTAGGATCAACCATTTTTTGACGGAAACCCTCACGATCCCTTTGATTTTTTTGTCCTTTGTGTTCATAACTCCTCCGCTTGCAGGGGATGCAAGAGGCTTAACTGAGAGAAGAATACCATGACGACATCCGATCAAAGATCCATCAATGTCAGTGACCTTTGGGCCTCTTTGCATCGTCTTTCTATTGAAGCAGAGAATGAGGGGCTTGGGGAGGTCGCCTCCGCGCTCCGCCAAATTCCGCTAGAATGTGGCGCCTGCGACGAAGGTCAAGCAAGCCCACCCCAAAGCCCCCTGAACTGGCTGGATGGTGAAGTGATGAAGGCCATTGAGTTTCTTTATCTGTTCTTTCGGGCGTCGCGCCCTTCGCAGGAATCGTTTTTGAAATATGTTGATGATCCGGCTCTGGTTGGCCCTGACATCAGACAAAGCGACGCGCAGCAGGACTGAAGGCGCACCGCAGACGGATGATCCGCAGGACAGCCCCTCTCCCTGTGCAAATACTTTGTCTTGTCCGCACCCTCAGCCTTCCAAATAAGCCTCTAACGCGCGATTGACCAACGCGCTGCGGCTTTGGTGCGCAGCTTTGGCGCGTTTATCGGCCGCGCGGAGCAGCCGTCGGTCGATCATCACATTCACCCGTTCTTGCTTGCTTGGCGCGGGCAGCAAAGCGATGAACACAACGATGGCGTTTGTCCAATCAATCCACCTTTCTTTTGCCGCACGGATGGTTTCAAGATCACGAGGGACAGGAATCTTTACGCGATCTTGCCGCATCCCCTCGACGTGAAAGGCTAAAGCCTCTCGTGCCGCGTCCAGCGCGACATCCAGCGTGCGCCCCGCCGCGACACAGCCCGGAAAATCCGGAAACATCACGCCATACTGGCTTTTGCTTTCCTTGTGAACCAACGCAAGTGTGCGAATCATAAGCGCCTCCTATTCTTTCAATCCGGCCTGACGGAAAACAGATCGAACCATGCCGATCGGCAAATCTTTCTTCGGATGGGGAATCGTCACGCGCCCCGCTTTGCTCGGGTGCTTGAACTGGTGGGGACTGCCGCGCGTTGAAGCCAGATACAAACCATCTTTTTCAAGCTTTTTGATCAGCGTCCGACTGTCCATGCCCTTAGCCTTTCGTGTGGAAGATTTTACACACCTAAGAGGACAAAATTAAGAACAAAACGTGAGGGGTTCCGAGGGTGCCCGAGTATATGACGTATAATTTTTTCGTTTGACTTTTCTATTCACACATGAGAACATCATTCCCTTGTTCTGTGGAATGAAGATGCAAGATTTTGCACCTCCTCGGACGCTTGACGTTCATGCGATAACCGTTCGTTTTAAGAACGCGGTGTCGCCTGCGCGCGCCTTCTCCCTGACGCTGTCCGCTTACGTTTATTACCGCTAAGGCGGTACATAAACAACGGACTCTCACACCCAAACGTCAAATTCTATCAATCTCTTTCCGGAGAAGGAAAAACTATGTCTAACGTCCAAAATCTTAAAGTCGTCATTGTCGGCGCAGGTCAAATTGGTTTGTCTGCCGCTTTAGGCGCACAGCGTGGCAATTTCTCGACCAACATGACCGTCTTTGACATCAATTCAGATCACATCAGGCAATGGGAAGCGCGCGCCTCAACATTCGGCGTGAGCGAGACCCTACGCGGCACAAGCGATACAGGCGCATTTGAATCCGCCCTACGCCAGGCGGATTTTGTGCTTCTGGCAACCCCTGTCGATGCCTTTGCTGGGGTTACAAAACAAATCGCCCCTCACCTTAAAGAAGACGCCATTCTCACAGATGTTGGCTCGGTCAAAGAGCCTTTTGTTTCTCAGATTGCAGCGGCACTGAAAGAAGCAGGAAGGACAGACGTGCATTTCTGGTGGTCGCACCCGGGCACAGGCTCTGCGATCTCGGGACCGCAAGGCGCAAAAGAGTACATGTTTCGAAACGCATCCGTCTTCGTCGAGGATGGAGATATGAGCAACCCTCACTTCCAAACGCTTCTTCGTTTTTGGACATGTCAGGGAGCACGGATCGAGCAGACAAACAGCCATCAACATGATCGCGTCTTTGGGTTCACCTCTCATTTAACGCATCTTCTTGCTTTCTCTTTAATGAGCCATGGTCGGAACGAAAGCGGCCAGCTTTTGGAATCGTTTCGACAGGCGGGCACGACCTTATGCAACGCAACGCGCATTGCCACGGCCTCGGACAAAATGTGGGTTCCTATCCTTATGGGAAACAGGCAGGTTATAGAGCAAGCTGCTGAGCTGTTTTGTCAGAAAATGGAATCTCTTCTTGGCTCTATACAAAACGGGAAGGGGCCTGTTTGCGAACGCGAACTCGCCTTCGCGCAAGAATTCCGCCTGACGCTTGCAGAAAAAGATCGCTCCGGTGTCTCGCCCCTTTTCCGAGAAGGAGTTCGAGGGGACATCGAGGATCTCTTAGAGCGCAATGCCAACGACCTCACGGCATGTGAGGTGCTGACTCTGCTGCGCGAAGCCGGCAAGGACGAGGCCTTTACCCGCACGGTGCTTGTGCCCTTCCTGATTGCGGTTGCAGACATACATGTCAACGCCGAAAAGGATAAAGAACTGAGCATGGATTTAGCCCGCACCGCCAATCCAAGCATTCTGGATCTGACGGCTCCTGCTCTTAACGATCCTGTTTTTATGGCCTCGCTGTTAGGCGCTCATCGGGATTCTGTCTTGTCCCATGCGCGGGCGTTTTTAGGTCAGGTCAGGCGCGTCGTTGAGGGCATAAGGCGCGGTGATGAGGCTTCCCTAACATCGCTGATCACAACAGGACGCGAGCACCGTCTTGCAATGCCCCTGCCCCGTCGCCTTGAAAACGCCACCGCTCATGATCGGGGGGTTCGTGTTCAGTTCGTGATTGGAGGATAAGAAGATCGGCCTCATGCGCTCTATGCCGTAAATGTTTCAAAGCCTCGTCCGCTGTTGAGTTGATAGGCGGGCGAGGTTTTGAGAATGAGCCTTCCGCACTCCAAGTCTGATTTGTCCTGTCAAACGGGTCCCGTATTGTCCTGTGGCCCGAATTCTGTCTGGAATTTTCTGACCGCTTCTGTCGGCTTTTTGATATGCTCAAATTTTGACACGGCATTCACCCCAGAAGCTAAGAATTGACCTTCAGAGAGGGCGTTTTGAACCCGCGCTAACGCTTCCCGCGCGGCCGCCACGGCGGCATCCTGCACTGAGTCAGCGGGATCTTTCATATTTTTAATGTTTGTGTAATCTCTCCTAACCTTCTGTATCAGAGCTTCGACCTTCGCATCGTTAAAGTCAGCCACCATCTTTACCGCCTTATTTGCTTTGTGCATGGCGGCCTGAACAAGATTCCCGTGCATCTCCACCGCAACGCGATCGTCGGGCGAAATACTTCCGGCCAAAGGCCCGTTGTCAGGCAGGCCCCTGAGCCAAACAGCCGCGGTACTTGCAAAGTCTTCGGCACTTTTAAAATGCCCTGTTTCGTCCTTCTTCTCGGTCAGCACATAACTCAAACACGTCGCCCATGATGCAGGATTGCCGTTATCCACCGCATACAGATACAGCGCACAGGCATCCGGCAGAAGGGCAACGCCCTGCGCCATTTCCTTCAACAGAATGTTGAAAGGATAATCACGCGCCCCCACAGAAGGAAAAGCGCAGGTCTCCGCGCCGTCAGCAAACGCGATATAACGTTCAAAGGCAGCCCCTATGCCGTGAATAACGGCATCATGGGAAGAAACAGACCCTGCTTCCGTCTCTTGTCCCCCAAAATCGCTTTGAAGCGCAGCAAAAGTCTGGATTTCCGAGACTCGCAAGACCCATGTTCCCACATCCTCATTGCCACGGGGAAAAGCGATGGCTTGAGCAAAGACTTTGGGGTATAAGGCCTTTTTCCCGTCTTCCGGCAGGATATACCGATTTGAGACCCACGCTTTTTGTGTGTTCCAGAAATCCTGCTGCCAAGGCGGCAGATGTTCTTCCCCTTCCACAGAGTAGCCGCTACGGCTGTCATGATCCTGTCTGTTTGTGGCATCAAAATCATCCGCGTGCAGACACCGAAAGGAACATATAAAAGCTGCGTGGCTAGGGTCGCCGCATCCAGCATGGCGGTCAATTCGGTCCGGATATCCCAGACAGATCGTTGCCTATCACTTAGGAGGCATGAGGGAATAAGTGAATCTATTTTGCCGCAGGTTTTAGAAAAGAACAATGTGGAAACATTTTGAGGATTCACGGCGAGAAATAGGCGGCTTAGAATCGAGGGATGAAACACTCTCTTGAAGTGATCGA
>CAIJXG010000070.1 GCA_903824505.1 uncultured Pseudomonadota bacterium
AGAAGCGCTGGTTGGAGAGGGTCCCTCGCTATTCTAGAACCTGGCGGGATAAGAACTGAACCACCCAACGGGCGGCATGCCGTCCGACAGAAAGACCTCGGAGGCTGGAAGCTTGACAGGCCCAGATCCTCAGGCGGTTTTTTTGTGAAGAGGTTTCCGGAGAAGACGGGAGCCGCGCGGCTTTCCCTCGGCCAACGAGGGTGCAAAACACCAAGGAAACAGACACCGAAAGGAACACAACAAGGACAAAAAGAAGAACGGAAACCCCAAAAAAAGCATAGGAGGGGCGGGCTCAAAACCGAAGTGCACCAGTGATATAGTTTCACTGGAGGTGCTAAATGGGCAAGGGATACAAGCAGTTGACGGTAGCTGAGCGGTGTATGATCGCGATTTATGAGGGGGAGGGTTTGAGCAGGCGGGCAATTGCCCGCCTGCTCAAACGGTCGCACGGAACGATTGTGCGGGAAGTTTACCGGAACGGAAGCAGTGGGATTTATACGCCGCACGAAGCGCAAACGCGCAGCCGTACGCGCAAATTCCGGTTGAGCCGGAAGCTGCAAGCCAAGCCCGCGTTATGGGATCAAGTGCTGGGCTTATTGCGCGAAGGCTGGTCGCCTGAACAAATTGCTGGCACATTGAAGGCCATGCACCCGGCCGATCCCGATCAACGCGTGTCGCACGAGACGATTTACGCCCATATCTATGCCCATCCTCGTGGAGATTTGCGCACCGAGCTGATTAAACTTCTGCGCAAACATCGCAAGAAGCGCATGCCCCGAACGCGCGGCACGGACAGACGCGGCAAGCTGAAGGAGATCACGTCCATCGCGGCAAGACCGAAGGAAGTTGAAACGCGTGCAGTTGCGGGTCATTGGGAAGGCGACTTGATCAAAGGCAAATTCAATCGGTCATCCGTTGGCACTTTGGTCGAGCGGACCTCGCGCTACGTTATCTTGGTTAAGCTCGATAACGCAACCGCTCCCGTTGTTCACGAAGGCTTCGTGCGCGAGATGCAACACGTGCCTGATGAACTGCGTTTGTCACTGACTTACGATCGAGGCTCGGAAATGGCTTTGCACAAACAAGTCGCTTCTGACCTTAATCTGGCGGTTTATTTTGCCGATCCTTATTCGCCGTGGCAGAGAGGCTCCAATGAAAATACCAACGGTCTGATTCGCGAATATCTTCCCAAAGGAACGGATCTTTCCCTCTTTTCCCAAGACCAGCTCAACGCCATCGCCAACCGCCTCAACACACGCCCAAGAAAAAAACTCGGCTTCAAAACCCCAAAACAAGTTTACACCGCCGCCTTCCCGTGCCATTCACCTGAAACTATTGGTGCACTTCATCCTTGATTCCGCCAGGTGTCCCCAGCGGCTATTCATTAATCCCCGTTCGGGACAGACGCATGTCTCGATGCACCGAAATGGACAAAAGCACGCCGCAGCCGATCAAAAGCGTGAGCATCGCCGTGCCTCCATAGGATACAAGCGGCAAGGGGATTCCCACGACCGGAATCGTCCCCGTAACCATCGCGACATTCACAAAAACATACAAGAAAAAGGACACGGTCAGGCCCAAGGCCGCGAGCCGCCCAAAGGGATTCCGGCAGGTCCACGCAATAATAAACCCATAGGCGATTAGCAGAAAATAAAGAAACAAAAGAAATAACGCGCCGACAAGTCCGAACTCCTCGGCCAACACAACGAAGATAAAATCCGTGTGTTTTTCGGGCAAAAATTGAAGCTGACTCTGCGGCCCTTGGCCAAACCCTCGCCCGAACAAGCCGCCCGAGCCCAGCGCGATCTTGGATTGCATGATATTATAGCCGTGCCCCAACGGATCGGCCGCCGGATTCATAAAAGTCATCAACCGCGCCCTTTGATATTCATGCAAATGATGCCACGCGATGGGCAAAAGGAGTCCAGCCAAAGCCAGAACAAGCGCGAATTTCCACCACCGCACGCCGGCCGCCCAAAACACCGCCGCGCTGGCAAAGGTCAACAGCAACGCCGTCCCCAGATTCGGCTGCAACAATACAAGCCCGACAGGCGCGCAGACCATCGCCGCGGGCGCGATCAACTTCATCGGATGGGTGATATCTTCGGGCGAGAGCCCGTGAAAATATTTCGCCAAAGCCAGAACCAGCGTGATCTTCATCAATTCAGAGGGTTGAAGAACAAAGAATCCCAGATTAATCCAACGTTGCGCCCCCATGCCGATATGCCCCATCAGCTCGACAATCACTAACAGGGCCAGCATGACTCCATACATCGGATAGGCAAAACGCAGCCAGACTCGCACATCTGTCA
This sequence comes from uncultured Pseudomonadota bacterium, assembly GCA_903824505.1. Lineage (GTDB taxonomy): Bacteria > Pseudomonadota > Alphaproteobacteria > UBA9219 > UBA9219 > CAIXLI01. The sequence continues at coordinate 2,313 of CAIJXG010000070.1, forward strand.
GCGCAAGGGCCATCATCAAACAAAGCCCCGCGGCAAAACGCGCCAATTGAGGCCCCGCCCAAGGAGTCCAGTGCTTGCCGCCGGCCGAATATAAAAGCGCGATTCCAATCAGGCCAATCATCACAATCAGCGCGATCATCCCGCCATTCAAACGACGGAATCGCGCGGGCAGAGTCAGATGATCGGACGGGGACAGTGAAGACATGAGGAGCCGAAGAAAAAAAGACCTCCCTTTCCTAACACAAACGCGCATTAAAAAAGACTTGATTCTTGAGCCGACCTGTCTGACAGTGGGTGCGCTTTCTCTCTTTCCGCGAGGTTCCCGCCATGGCCGCTCCGTCCAACGAAACCGTCGTCATCAAGAAATACGCCAATCGGCGCTTGTACGACACTTCGACTAGCACCTACGTGACGCTAGAGGATCTCTCTGCGATGGTGAAAAAGGGAATCAATTTCAACGTCTATGACGCGCGCACGAACGAGGATATCACGCGGTCGGTTCTGACCCAGATCATCGTCGAAGAAGAAGGCAAGTCCGGCCAAAATCTTTTGCCGGTCAATTTTTTGCGCCGCTTGATCAGTTTCTATGGCGACAATTTGCAATGGATGGTGCCTAAATATCTTGATCATAGCATGCAGTCCCTGACACGGAATCAGGAACAGATCCGTGACTATTGCCAAACGACCTTCGGCAGCATGTTTCCCTTCGGCACCACGCTGGAGCAAATGAGCAAACAAAACGTCGCGATGTTTGACCGCGCTATGCGGATCTTTTCACCCTTCACGGCGATGGGGGGCCCGTTGAACACAAGCCCCTATACGTCCACTTCTACGTCTGGGTATTCGACAAGGACGGGCACGCCATGTCCCTCAACCACTGAGACGTCTCCCTCCTGTTCGACGACCCCTTGGACGTCGTCTTCGACACCATCCTCTTGCTCGACACCAACACCGTCTTGCACAGACGGGTATGAAACGACGACACCGACATCGACTTCTTGGACAGAGCCTTCCTCAACAACGCCGACGACAGACTGCTCAACGCCTGAAACGCTCAATACGCCTTCCGCTGGCGACAAGCCCACAGGACGCAAGCTGTCTGCGATTCCGACCCCCGAAACGAGCAAAGCCGCGTCGAAAAGCGCTGTGACGGGGGATGATATCCAAAACAAAATAGCCGCCCTGCAACGTCAGCTTTCCGATTTGGCGGCTGAAGGGACGACAACCTCCTCTCCCGCAGGACGCGCCAGCAGGTAAGGCTAAACGGCTGAACTATACTGCGTGACGTTACACTAAACTTTTTGCTCGACACCACGCGCTCTCCGCCATGAGTGCCGCTGGCCGGACTGAGTCTTTATTTTGCTTCATCTTTTCCTGTCCGGCACGCGGCAATCCTGTCGCAACCGCTCGGGGCACAAAAGGCTAACTTAGGACGTGGTGCGGTATACAACCAAAGGGATCCCGTCTTCAACGCGAGGACGGCCAGTCCTGCAGCGTGTTATGGGATTTGACCTGCTCGCTTTCTTTTGCGATTTGGTTTTCTGTCGTTCGCTTAATGTTCTTTTGCAATTTTTCGAAGGCTCGAACTTCGATTTGACGGACTCGTTCACGGCTCACGCCTAAGCGCTGCGACAGATCCTCTAGCGTTTCCGGATTTTCTTTCAACCGCCGCGCGATCAGAATATCCCGCTCCCGGGGGTTCAGGCCTTCCATCGCTTCGGCCAACAAGTGTTGCCGCCGCTCCAGCTCTTGCGCGGCCCCCAAACGGACATCGGCCGACTCGGATTCATCCACCAGCCAATCCTGCCATTCCTCGCCCCCTTCTTCGCCCCGACTGATGGGGGCGTTCAGAGACTGATCCGCGCCAATCATGCGCCTGTTCATCTGCACGACATCTTCTTCGGGCACGGCGAGGCGCGCGGCGATTTCCATGACTTGTTCGGGGGCTAAATCCCCCTCGTCAATGGCTTTCATCTCGCCCTTCAGGCGGCGCAGATTAAAAAACAGCTTCTTTTGCGCGGCGGTGGTGCCAATTTTCACAAGCGACCACGAGCGCAAGATATATTCCTGAATCGCCGCGCGAATCCACCACATCGCATAGGTGGACAGACGAAACCCCCTGTCCGGATCGAACCTCTTGACCGCCTGCATCATGCCGATATTGCCCTCAGCAATCAGGTCCGACAAAGGCAGCCCATAGCCCCGATAGCCCATGGCGATTTTGGCGACCAGCCGCAAATGGCTGGTGACAAGCCTGTGTGCGGCCTCTAAATCCCCATGCATTTTCCATGATTTGGCCAGCATAAATTCCTCATCCGCGTCGAGGATCGGGAATTTCCGGATCTCGCGCAGGTAAAGGGCGAGATTCCCCTCGCCCCGCAAAACGGGAAAAGACGCCGTAGATACGTTCATGATAGAGCTTCTAGTAAAACAAGGGGCAGTATAGTCGGTTTCCCTGAAAAGCCGAGAAAGCGATGCGCCCGGAAGAGGCTGTTTATCATAAGAGTGGATCGGCCGATAGAGGTGGCGAACAAGCCGAGCTTGACGATGGTCTGATAAGAAAAGCAAGCCGAGACTCTCGTTTTCTCCGCCTTCCTCTTGCATTTTATCGCCAAAGCTTCCATCTAGAAGCCGTGGGGAAACCCGCTTCTACCTTCCCCTTGGAGAACTGATGATTGTTTCTCTCGTGCACAAGCTTTTCTGCTCCCACAGTGACCGCGTTTTACAGGTGCAAGCCCAGCGGGTCGCGCTTTGTCTCGTTCTGGGTTCTCTCCCAGCCTGTTCGAGCCTGCCGAGTTATGACGGCCCCTATACGGCCGCAAGGCCTGCAACGATTTCTGGGCATGGTGGGGTTTCAACAGACCCTTTTTGTGGAATGGGGTCTCTTTTCAGTACGACCCCCCAAATCTGTGGGGTTCGCGTCAGTATAATTGATGGGAAAAGAACAAGTGTTTTGTCGTCCGAAATTGACGTAGATCCCGGGCAACATACGCTTAAAATCTTGTGTTCAGTAGCTCTGTTAACGGACATGCGCTATTTCGCTAATGATCTTGTTGTTTCAGTAGAGAGTGGGAAAAGCTATCATCTTGATGGCAGATGGGAGGGATACTGTGCACCATTCATCACCGATGACCAGACAGAAAAAGTCGTTTCTCGACCATCTGGCGGTGTTCCTATAACATCCCAGTACGGGCAACAGCCTGCTCCAGCCCAATCTTTCTCTGGAATTCTGCTCGATGTTCGCGTCCCTGTGGGAGAGGGGTGGCATGTCATAAGCGCAAAAGAACCAAACTTTGCCTTCACGCGAATCTCTTCAGAAACTGGCGAAACCTATGCTGCAAACGCTTCTCTTTTTCAGCTTCATGAAACGGCAACACCTCAGGAATTTGCTGAAACCATTAAGCGGAGCGTTCAAAAAGATACGCCCCCGGAACGTTTCACTCCTCGTAACGTGACGTACGCTTACTCGGAAGATCGTGGCTATCCTTGCGAAAAAATTGATGCGGTCTATGAAGACAGGAAGGCACAAACGGTTGCTGGACAGCAAACCCTCCTCCTCCAGTCTAGCTCGATTTATTGTCGCCATCCTGCACAGAAGAATCTTGCTTTTGTGGCCTCTTTTTCGCATCGCGGCACCACTCTTCTCCCAGATCTCGACGCGCAGGCCGCTCCCTTCCTGCAAGGGGTTCAGGTATCTAAAAAATAAGGAAAAAACTGATGATTACCTCTCTCGCCCGCAAGCTGTTTGGTTCCCACAATGACCGTGTTTTACAGGCTCAAGGCCCGTGGGTCGCGCGGGTTAATACGCTGGAGCCTCAGTTCAAGGTTTTGTCGGACGAGGGGCTGCGGGCCAAGACGCAAGAATTCCGCGACCGGCTGGCGAAAGGCGAGGCTTTGGATTCTTTGCTGCCAGAAGCTTTTGCCACGGTGCGTGAGGCTGCGTGGCGGGTCTTGGGGCAACGTCCGTTTGATGTGCAGCTGCGCGGCGGCATTGTGCTGCATCAGGGAAAAATTGCGGAAATGCGCACGGGTGAAGGAAAAACCTTGGTCGCCGTGCTGCCCACTTATTTGAACGCGCTGTCCGGCAAGGGCGTGCATATCGTGACGGTTAATGATTATTTGGCGCGGCGCGATAGCGGGTGGATGGGCCGGATTCATGCGTTTTTGGGGCTGACGGTCGGCTGCATCGTGCATGGGCTGGATGATGCCGAGCGTCGTGCGGCCTATGCCTGCGATGTCACCTATGGCACGAATAACGAATTCGGTTTTGATTACCTGCGCGACAATATGAAGTTTACGGTGGGCGATCTTGTGCAGCGCCCGTTCAATTACGCGATTGTGGACGAGGTGGATAGCATCCTGATCGACGAGGCGCGGACTCCGTTGATTATCTCGGGTCCGGCTGAAGATTCGTCCGAGCTTTATCGTAAAGTGGATGCGCTGATCCCCGCTTTGGAGGACAGCGATTATGAAAAAGACGAAAAGAGTAAGACCGTCGCGCTGACCGAGAACGGGAATGAGAAAATCGAACGTTTGTTAGGCGAGGCCGAGCTTCTGGCCCCGGGCGGTTTGTATGATCCGGCGAATGTCGGCGTCGTGCATCATGTGAATCAGGCCCTTCGCGCCCACAAAATGTTTGCCAAAGACGTTGATTACATTGTCAAAAGTGACAAAGTCGTGATTATCGATGATTTCACAGGCCGCATGATGGAGGGCCGCCGCTATGCGGAGGGACTGCATCAGGCACTCGAAGCCAAAGAAAAAGTCTCTATTCAGCGCGAGAATCAGACCCTCGCCAGCATCACCTTCCAAAATTATTTCCGGCTTTATCCGAAACTGGCGGGCATGACGGGCACTGCCCTAACCGAAGCGCCGGAATTCGCTGAAATCTATGGGCTTGACGTCGTTGAAATGCCAACCAACAAGCCCGTCTTGCGCGACGATATGAATGATGAAGTCTATGGCACAATGGCGGAAAAGAATCTGGCTATCATCGCGCTGATTCAAGAATGTCTTGGGCGTGAACAGCCTGTGTTGGTTGGCACGGTCTCTATCGAAAAATCTGAACATTTGGCGGCGTTACTGAAGAAACAAGGCATTCCGCATAATGTCTTGAATGCTCGGTATCACGAACAAGAAGCGTCGATCATCGCGCAAGCGGGGCGGCCGGGCGCTGTGACCATCGCGACCAATATGGCGGGACGCGGCACGGATATTCAGCTTGGCGGCAATTTCGATGCGCGGCTGGCCGAACTTTCCGTAAGCGGAACGCCGGATGAGGCCACTGTTGTGAAGCTGCGCGAGGAAATTGACGCGGCGCGCGAGAAAGTCCGCGCGGCAGGCGGTCTATTTGTGATCGGGACAGAGCGTCATGAATCCCGTCGCATCGATAACCAGTTGCGCGGGAGGTCAGGACGTCAGGGCGATCCGGGCGCGTCGATCTTCTTCCTGTCGTTGGAAGATGATTTGATGCGTATTTTTGGGGCGCGGAATCAGACTCAGGCGATTTTAGCGAAGCTCGGGCTGCGCGACGGCGAAAAAATCGCGCATCCTTGGATCACAACGGCTCTGGCGAAAGCGCAGCAAAAGGTCGAAGCGCGGAATTTTGACACGCGCAAAAATCTTCTGAAATTCGATAATATCATGAATGATCAACGCAAGGTGATCTATGAACAGCGCCGCGAAATCATGAACGCGGCCGATGTTTCGGGTGTCGTGGGCGATTTGCGCGAAGAGGTGATTCACGAGATGGTGGCCAAAGCCATCCCCTTCCATTCTTATGTCGAGCAATGGGATCTGGAGGGGCTGCAGGAACGGGTCAAAGACATTCTCGCGCTCGATCTGCCTATCAAGGCATGGGCGGCCGAAGACGGCATCGCGGAAGCTGAAATCGAAGCGCGTATCAAAAAACACGCGGAAGAAAAGCTGGCCGAGAAAACCGCCATCATCGATAAGGGCGCGATGCGCCATGCCGAACGGGCGGCCTTGCTGGGGACATTGGATCAGGTGTGGAAAGAGCATTTGCTCGCGCTCGATCACGTGCGGCAGGGCATTCATTTGCGCGGCTATGGGCAGCGCGATCCGCTGAACGAATATAGCCGCGAGGCATTTGGCCTGTTTCAGCTGATGCTCGAGGAAATCCGCGAACAAGTCACAAAAGCGATCATGCAAGCCAGCGCGCGCATTCCCTCGCTGGAAGAAATCATCGAGCGTAACCGCGCCGCGATGCAAGAACTGTCGGGCGCGGAAGCGGGGGCGGCCCTGGGCACAGAGCCTCTCCCCGATGGCATAGTGCTGCGGCATCCCGCGACTGCGCCTGCGCCGTCAGAGGCCTCCGCCGACATTCCCCGCAACGCCCCCTGTCCGTGCGGATCGGGAAAGAAATATAAACATTGCCACGGCGCAACGCGTTAGAGGTGGGTATGCTCGGTTTCCTTGGAAAGCGGAAAGGATTCAATTCCGCGCAAAACACGGACGCAGCGAAGCTGATGCGCCTTTTGCGCGGACAAAACGTGAGGGGGCCCGAAGGGGCCCGAGTATATTCTGTAATCGGGTGTTGAATTATGACCAACAAACTCTCCCTCTTCGCCTTAATAATCGCCTGTCTTGCCCTATGGGTTGCGGAAACGCACAAGGGCGGAGAGGCCGCGCAGACCAAGAAAGAAACCGCCTTTGAGCGGGTGATGCGGACGCGGAGTCTCAGCTGTTCCTATGCGCCTTTGTCGCCTTTTCTGACCATCGATCCCGCCTCGGGACAGATCGGCGGCTTGATGCGCGAGGTGATGGAGGAAGTCGGGCGCCGTTTGGATATCAAGGTCAAATGGGCCGAGGAAGTCGGATATGGCCAAATCTCGACGGGCTTTGCGACCGGACGGTACGATGCGTTTTGCGGCGTTTTATATGCGACTCCGGCGCGCGGCGGCGCGATGACTTTCTCGCGTCCCATTTACTACAACAAGGTTCATCCTTGCGTGCGTGAGAACACAACAGAATACGACCATTCGGTTGAGACCCTCAACGCGCCCGATAAAACCTTTATCGCCTATGATGGCGATATTTCCATGCGCGTTGCCCAGACTCTTTTCCCGAAGGCCAAAATCCTCGCTTTGTCCGAGAACACCCCGTTCGGCGAGGCGATGCAGAATATCCTGACCAAAAAGGCCGATTCTTTGGCGACTTGCGACCAGATTATCGTCAATGACCTGAACAAGGCCAATCCTGGTTTTCTAAAAATCGCGGACCCCGATCATCCGATCACGACCATCCAAGTCGCCCTCGGTCTGCCCTTGCAGGACGAGGCGCTGAAGAACATGATCGACCTCGCTTTGTTCGATATGCAGGCGGATGGAACCATGACCCGCCTCGCCACCCGCTATGTCGGCGCGGAACGGATGAAGGATACGATCGTGATCCCTTCGGTCTCGAAAGGGGAGAAGTAGTGTGCCGATGTCAGTGCCATGCGCCCTTTCGCCAATAATTCATGGCGCGATCCGTTGAGCGATCAGGATCTTAAGCCTTTCCGGGATCTAGACCTCCTTCCAGTTTACGCATTCAAAAACGTGAAGAGCCGAATCTTGCAGAATATAGAGCGTCATGGCATAAACCCCACTCTATCTTCCTTGTTCAGAAATGACCTCAGTCGATCATGCTGCCCGCAAACGATTCTCACCCTATTGTCGCCCAAACGCTAGACGAGCTTCTTGGTTTGCAGGACCGCGCTTTCGTGGATTGTGCTTATCGGACGATTCTGAAACGCCCTCCCGACCCGCAAGGATTGGCCCATTATCTGGCGCATATACGCAAGGGCATTCCTAAAACAAGGATTCTGATGCAACTGCGCCACTCTCGCGAAGGGAAGCGCCAAGCCCTTCGCCTTAAGGGGCTGGATGCCGCCATCCGGCGTTATCGACGGACTCAATGGGTCTTTGTCGGCGGGTTGTTTCGCATGTTTGATACGAAAACCGAAGGTGATCGCGCTATAGACCGATCTTTCCGCGTTCTCGAAAACAGAAATTTTCTTTTGGGCGAGGAAAGCGCGCGCCGCTTTGATCGGTTGGAAAAGGGACTGGCGAGTCTGTACCGTCTTGTTGAAACGCGGCCACACGCCGCAGTACAAGATCATACGCCTAAACAGGCAACAAATATTTTTGCCCAATCCCCTGAGTCGGAAGACCTTGATGGACTCTCGCCCCGCGCCAGAGATATTTATTTCCAGCTTAAAAGCGCTGCCATCCTGAACGACAAGGAAATGACCTGATGCGTATTGTGATCGACATGCAGGGATCCCAGACGGGCAGCCGATTCAGGGGGATTGGTCGGTGCACGCTTTCTCTCGCTAAAGCCATTGCGCGTCATCGCGGTTCGCATGAAATCATTCTGGCGTTAAGCAGCTTATTGCCTGAAGCGATCGATTCCATTTCGGACGCATTCGTCGGCTTGCTTCCTAAGGAAAACATTCGCGTATGGCATGCGCTGCCCAACTCGTCTTGGGGAATTGATGCCGCTTCTCAACGCCGGTGCATCGCCGCCGAAAAGATGCGAGAGGCGTTTTTGGCCGATCAACATCCCGATGTCGTACTGATTGCCAGCTTGTTTGATGATGATGGGATATGCAGTATAGGAAGCTTCACAAGCGATTTGCCCACAGTCGTCATTCTCCACGACTTGATTCCTCTCATCAATCCAGATGAATCTTATCTGGCGAACAAGCCTCAATGGTACTTTCGCAGGGTTGCCTCTCTTCAACGCAGCGCCCTTTTGCTTGCGGTTTCAGAAAGTGCCCGCCAAGAGGCGGTGACTGCGCTGCATTTTGATTCCGATTCCTTAGTTGTTATCTCGGAAGGAAGTAGCGACTGTTTTCACGTTTCCGAGCAGGCGAAAGAGAACAAAGAAAGCGTTTGGCGCAAGCTTGGTATTTCCAAGCCGTTCGTCATGTACTCAGGCGGATCGGACGAAAGAAAGAATCTTTCCCGCCTGATCGAGGCCTATGCTCAATTACCCAAGAAGACTCGCGCCGCGCATCAGCTCGTTTTTGCCGGAAAAATGGAGGAGTACCGCCTAAAAGAATATCGGCTGACGGCAAAAAAATCTAAACTAAGCCCCGACGAATTGATTTTTACAGGATACATTGAAGATTCAGAAATTCTTACGCTTTACAACACCTGCGCCCTTTTTGTTTTTCCCTCTCTGCATGAGGGGTTTGGCCTTCCGCCGTTGGAAGCTATGGCCTGTGGCGCGCCGGTCATTGGTTCCTGCGCCACAAGCCTCCCGGAGGTTATTGGGCTGAAAGAGGCCTTGTTTGATCCGACTTCCGTGCGGGCCATCCGCAACAAGATGCTTGAGGCTTTGACCAACGAGGCTTTTCGCGCGCGCCTGTTGACGCATGGGCAAACGCATCATCGCCGTTTCTCGTGGGATGAAAGCGCGCAGCGCGCGCTTCGCGCTTTAGAACGCTTCGATCCCTGTCGTTCCGTACCCGTATCGCCGAAGTTGATCGTTGAAAGGCCGACGATCTTCACGGCCAGGAATCTGAAGATTCTGGCCATAAAGCTTGATCATCTGGGGGATTTTATTCTTTCCATTCCAGCTTTGGCCAAGCTACGGGCGCGATACCCTGATGCCGACATTGACATCATCGTGGGCAGTTGGAACGCCGCTGCCGCCGAGAAACTCAAGCTTTTCGACAAAGTATACACGTATGATTTTTTCAAACGAAAATCGACTGATACCCCTTCCATCAAAGCCCATGAGCTTGAAGCCTTGCTGGCGACATTGGACACGTACGATATCGCCATTGACTTTCGTCGCTGTTATGAGACCCGTTTTCTGCTGGCAAAAATCAACGCCCGTTTCAAGGTCGGGTATCAGACTCGCGATGCGGAAATCAACGGAAGCCTTGATATTCTTATACCGCACCCTAAGGATGAACCGGCCTTCAAGGCCACTTGGTTGAACCGGACACCTATCTCTCGCCAGATGATCGCCCTTGTGGACGCTTTGCCTGACAATGCCAACGACTTCATCGCGCTTCCTCGACTTTCCAGCGAAAAGATGTGCGAGCCATGGACCATCGGTATTTTTCCAAAGGCTGGCAACAATGCCAGAGAATGGGGAGAGGACAATTTCAAGGCGCTTATCGAGATGTTGCAAACCCATTCGCGGATTCAACGCATCGACGTTTATTTTTCCAACAAGGCCGGCCTTGTCAAGTTCAACCTTGAATCGACGTCAAAGTTGAAATTTCATATTGATCTGCCCTTTTCCGAACTGGCCGAGACGCTTTCACGCAACGAAATCTGCGTGGCGAACAATTCCGGAGGCGGTCATCTAGCCTCGTACTTAGGAGTCACGACCATCGGTGTTTATTCCGGCCACGAGATGCAAGCCGAATGGGCACCCCCTTTCAATGACAGCTACGTCATTCATCTTGGGACGCAGTGTTCACCCTGCCACGGAGGCAAAAAATCGGATTGCCCCTACGATTTATTTTGCCTGACTGAAATAGCGGTGAACGATGTTTATACAGCCGTGATCGGCGCTCTGGAAAAGGGAAAATCCCCCGCAGATGGCAGTCGGATGAAGAATATGCCGAAACTAGCTCTGCAACAAAACACCGATGCAATCGTCGGTAACTTGATCCATTCGATCGCCAACACTGTCCGAAATTTTGAAGAAAAGGACAAAATGGCCATTTCTGAGGCCATCTCGGAAAACCATCCTGCGTACATCAAAGCGTTTGGTTTATTCGTTTCACACCAATCGGTAAGACGGCAGATTCTCGATATGCCCGATGCGACGCTCCGTTTCCGCGGCGATGACAAGATCTTGCGCACGACTATCGGCAAACGCGAAGAGGGATCCATATGGTCGACTGGCCAAGAGGGGCATTTGATTTTCGGTCCCTATATTCCGCTTGACCAAGGCTTATACCAAATTCGGATTTATGGCGCATTGGCATCCGGAGGCGCGTTTGTGGATATCGCGGTCGACAAAAGTTGCCGCGTTCTAGAAAAACGCGAGTTACATCCGTCTGCCTCAGACGCCATCCTTGCTTCCTTCCCTATCACACTCAACACCCCCTGCGCCGATCTTGAAATTCGGGTTATGGTGAGCGCACAAACGGATTTGCGCATCTCCATGATAGAGATTGCCCTTTTGGAATGATCCCCTGTGCACAGGGCGTCACAAGATCAAACCCAGTTCTTTGTAAAGCCTGTTCAGGCACCGAAGCGATGAGAGAATCAAGAAAGGCGGCCCCTTCGTCAGGAGCTTTTTATATTTGACCCGGTTCTTTGGGTATTGGAAAAGCGTAAAACGGACTAAAGAAAAGCTAAATTCTCCTTTGGCTCCCACAAGGCCGCCCACGCGTTCAGGGGCGCGTCGGAGACTTCGCCTTATGTACCGCCATAAACAACCGAGCACAGGCGGATCCAGCCAAATTACAAAAGTCGCACGCTGAAACCGCTGCGGCATACAGCAGCTATAATTTCCCTCGATTATCCATTTGTCTGTTTGGATGATCTTGTCATGGGCGGCGATCAGTTCAGGGTTTGGGCGGCGCTGCCAATTCGTATGAGGAAGATGCGCGAGTTGATCTAAATGATAGACAGGAATTTTCAGCTTGGATCCCAGTCTGTTAGCCAAACTTGACTTGCCGCTACTGCTGCGGCCGATGATACAGATCCGCATTCCGAGATCTTTAGGGCCTCGCATTTTTTGGTCTGAGAGAGAACTAAACAGATGAGACATAAGGTCTCCTTAAGTGAAAATAGGTTCAGGTCAGAAGGCATGGGACGTGTCAACAGGCATGGGTTTTAATATCACATCATGTGTGCCAATTTTATGCCCACACGACCCATCCAATGCTGAGACAAAAGCATGCGCCTTCACGTCCTGAGATTCATAGCCTTCCCGCGTTACGGTTAGAAGATCTCGACAAGAATCGATTGGATCAAAAGGAGCGAGCCAGAAGAAATAGAAAAGTTTCGATTCAGTAACAGGCCCTATTTCAAAAGAACCGTCTAGAGCGCTCTTTGTCGATAAAGCCTCGTCCTCTTTGAATATTTCGGATTGTAATGTGATGGTCGCGTCTGGGATGGGTTGCCCTGTTTTCGCATCCTTGACTGTCCCCCGATGTTGAGCTGTCCGCCACCCATCATGGGGGATCGGCACAGGCACGCAGCCGTCCAAAAGAACAAGAAGAGCCAGCGGGATGATGATCCCCCCATGTTTTAGAGAACTGAATAAATGAAACATAAGGTCTCCTTCAGGGAAGGTTAAGGGTCAAAAGGAACGGAACGACTCCGCACCGATCATCTCTCCCGCTTCGATCCACCAATCGGGGTGAGTGCTACGAAGGCGTGTCGCTGCTTCTTGCGCCTCCTGTAAATTTCGATAAAGGCCGAAGCATGTCGCGCCACTACCCGACATGCGGGACAGAAGGCAGTGCGGAGTCGCGGCGATGGCGGCGACAAGCTCGGGGATCTGGGACATCAGGCGACAGGCGGGCGCGTAGAGATCATTCGTCCGTTGTTTCAGCGCCTCGACAAGAATGTCCAACGTGGCAGGCGGGGCAACTAAACGCGCAAGCGGCGAGAAGGGATCCGTGCCGCGCCGACATTCCTGATAGACGGACGGAGTCGCCAAAGGCTTGCGCGGATTGACCAAAAGAACGGAAGCCGAAGGCAAAGAAGGCCCGGGCAGCGTTCCCGTCGCGGTCAAATAGACGCTTGAGATCTTCAGACATAAAAGAACATCTTGTCCCTGCGCGGCCGCCGCTTGCGCGAGGCGCGGATCATCGGGATCCAAACCCCAAAAGCGTCCTAAAAGTCGTAAGACCGCTGCCGCATCACTGGAGCCGCCTCCGATTCCCGACGCGACAGGCAGATTTTTTATAAGAGTTAAACTTCCGCGCAGGGAATTCCCTGTCAAGGCTGCCAAAGCCAGCGCCGCACGCACGACCAAATTATTCTGCGGATCTTCATGGGCGAGGGCAGGGGCCTGTGGCCCCTCTACCACGAAAGAAAAAGGCGCGTCGGGCTCAAGGCGAAGATGATCCGCAATGCTGACGAAGCTGCTGAGACTATCGAGATCGTGATACCCGTCAGCGCGCCGCCCCGTGACATGGAGATAGAGATTGATTTTTGCAGGGGCCGATTCTTCAAGAAACATGGAAATGAGGTCCTTTAACCAACAATATGTTCAACAATCTGCGCCAGCGTTGTGGCCTCACTCGGCGTATCAAGTTTGATCCTTCCTTGATGCATCACCAAGAGCCGATCCGCGACCGCGAACACGTCATTCAGACGATGACTGACCAGAATCACAACGCGGCCTTGTTGTTTTTGCTGGCGGATAAGGATCAGGACTTGCTCGACTTCTCTTGCGGCCAAGGCCGCTGTCGGCTCGTCCAGCAAAAGAACTTTGGGGTTAAACAAAACGGCGCGGGCAATGGCGACCGCCTGTTGTTGGCCTCCGGATAACACGCCCACAGGCCTGTTTAAATCTGGAATTGTGATGCCGAGGCGATCCAATTCACGCTGCGCGGTCTTTCGCATCGCGGCGCGATTCAAAAAACACCCCCAGCGGCGGGTGATTTCGCGGCCCAGAAACAGATTAGTCACGACATCATGCTGTTTGGCGATTGCGAGATCTTGATAGACCATGTCGATCCCGCGCCGCCTGTGATCGGCGGGACAGCGCTTCGAAAGCACCTCACCATCCAACAGGATTTGCCCCTCATCGGGCGCATGGATGCCGGCCATAAGTTTCAGCAAGGTTGATTTTCCGGCGCCGTTATCGCCGACAATCGCGGTGACCTGCCCCGCATCAAAATGCGTTGTGATCTGTTTCAGCACATCGACAGAGCCAAAGGATTTAGAGATATGGTGAAGGGTCAGACCATTCATCGCCGATACCCCACGCGCGACAAAAAGGCGGCGGCGAGCAAGACCATCCCGACAAATAAAATCTGGTAATAGGTGCTGACCGCCAGCAAATTAAGGCCATTTTGCAAAACACCGAGGCAAAGGACTCCAAGCATCGTGCCGATAATTGTGGCTCTGCCGCCGAACAAATTCGCGCCGCCTAAAATAACGGCTGTGATGGCGATCAGCTCGTAACTTTGTCCGGCGGTGGGGTCTCCGGCATTGGTGCGGAGCATAAAAAGAACTCCCGCCATACCGGAATAAAGCCCCGCCACCCCAAAGACTTTCAACCGCACCCTGTTTGCTGAAATGCCCGTGGCTTCGGCCGCAAAAACACTATCGCCCAAAATCAACGCGTGCAGGCCGAATTTTGTTTGAGTCAATAGAACCCATCCCAAAAAGATACCTGTCAGAAGCAGAAGTACCGGCACGGGAACGCTTGCGATGGCCCCCTGTCCCCCTGTTATGACGTTATCAGGAAGGCCATAAATAGGCATGCCGTGTGAGACAATATAGGCCGCCGCGCGCGCAATGCTCATCATGCCCAAGCTGACGATAAAGCTCGGCGCTTTGGTAAGCGTAATCAGAAAACCAGTCACCAAACCGCACACGCCGCCGAGACTGACGGAAACAGGCAGCGCGATCCACGGGCTCCATTCGCCTTTCTGCAGCCCCCATGCGCAAACCGTGCCGCACAGAGCCATAACGGCTGCCGAGGATAAATCAATATGGCCAGAGGCGATGACAAAAGTCGCGCCGACCGCTATCAGCCCGATAACCGCGCTGGCCGTCAAAATGTTGTTGATGTTGCTAACACTGAGAAAATAAGGCGAGGTGAAAGAAAAGAACACCCCCAACGCCGCAAGAAAGAACAGGCATTGCGCGAGGGAAAGGCGGTTCGGGTTTTGCGTCAAGATTCTAGCGAACATAGCGCAGCAAGGGGTCTGTGTTGGCGATCAGTAACGCTTTGTCCAGAACAGGCGTTGCCGTTGTTTCGCTTTGGCCCGTTTTGTGGTTCGTCACGGCGTCAATGGCTAGGTCAACCGAACGCTTCCCCATAAGATACGGCAACTGAGCGACCGAGGCGTTTAAGCGCCCGTCAAGAATGGCTTTACGCGCATCCGCTGTGCCATCAACGCCAATGATTTTTATCCGCGTTTCACGATGAAGCGTACGTACAGCCTCTGCCGCGCCAAGGGCCATGTCGTCATTTGCGGCATAGATGATATCAAGATCGGGCTGGCGCTGGATCACATCAAGCGCAACATTCATCGCCTTCAGCCGATCCCCCTCCGCTGAAAGAGATGCGACGATGATTGCCTGAGGCATCAATGCCTGAATTTTTGATCGAAAGCCCGTCACACGTTTTTGGTTTGGAACGCTGCCTGCGATGCCCTCGATGATCAGAATTTTCGGATCTGGCTTGACGGTCACAGTTTGAACGTATTTTGCGGCTTCTCCACCGACATGCGTGTTATCCGAACCGACAGAAAAGGCAAGTTTAATTCCCGCTTTTTCCGCTTCATCTACGGACACTGTCGCATCGACATCGGCGACCATAATCCCTTGGGCAACGGCTTTCTTAAAACACTGGATTCCAACGCTGGAATTCAAAGAACCCATGACGATTATTTTGGGCTTCCTGAGAAGGGCGGTCAGGCAAATCGTCAACTCGCCTTCAGCATCACGGCCATTTTGAGCTTCGTAAATAACAGGGGTTATGCCTTTCGCCTTCGCCGCGTCTTTAATGCCCTCGCCCAGAATGTTCCAATAAGGATTGTCATGTGCAGCGAGAATAAAGACATACCCATCCTCATCAGCTTGAGCCTTTGTCGAGGGTAGGACAACAGCAAGCATCAAAAGGAAGAACGCGAGCAAGCTTTTTGATGGGATCATATCAAATCCTCCGCACCAACAGAGGGCCTAGCGCACATATTGCAATACAGGATCGCTGTTGGACTGAAGTAGCTCTTTTGTTAAGACGGGCGTTGCCGTTGTTTCGCTTTGGCCTGTTTTGTGGCTGGTAGAGGCATCGATCGCCAATTCAACAGAGCGCTTCCCCATAAGATACGGCAACTGCGCGACCGAGGCGTTTAAGCGCCCGTCAAGGATGGCTTTACGCGCATCCGCTGTGCCATCAACGCCAATGATTTTTATCTGCGTTTCGCGGTGAAGCGTGCGTACAGCCTCTGCCGCGCCAAGGGCCATGTCGTCATTTGCGGCATAGACGATATCCAAATCGGGTTGACGTTGCAGAATATCCAACGTGGCGTTCATCGCCTTTATTCTATCAAAGTTCACCGAGATAGAGGCGACAACATCAGAGAGCGGCAACAGGTCCTTAAGCTTGTCTTTGAACCCATCGGCGCGTTTGCGCGCCTGCAGACTCCCGACAGTGCCTTCAAGAATGAAAACCTTGGGGTTAGGCTTGCCCGCAATCTTAGCGGCATATTGAGCGGATTCTTGCCCGATCGTATAATTGTCAGACCCGACAGAGAAGGCCATTTTCAGCCCTGCCTTCTGCGCGTCTGTGATGGAAAACGCCCCATCGATATCCGCAAAAGGAATACCCTGTTCAGCCGCCATTTTGAAACATTGGGTCGCAATGCTCGCATTGATCGCAGACATGACAAGGGCTTTGGGTTTGCTCTGAATCGCCGTTTGGCAAATCGTCAACTGCTGCTCGGCATCTGTGGCACTATCGGTGTTGTAAACGATAGAAGTGACCCCCTTGGAGTGCGCCTCATCCTGAATCCCGTTGGCCATAGTTGTCCAATAAGAGTTCCCGCGTGCAATAAGAATGAAGATATAGCGATCTTCCGCAAAAGCTGGCTGAAGGCTTAAAAGCAAAAGAAGGGCGGCAAAGCCTAGGCGTTTCATGACAGGGACTCCGAATTGGTTAGCGTATACTCGGTTTCCTTGGAAAACCGAATATTCTGCTCCGTGCAAAACACGGACGCAGCGAAGCTGATGCGCCTTTTGCGCGGACAAAACGTTCGGGGACCGAAGGTGCCCGAATATACATACTGAAGCACAGGATCCCTGTTGGATTCAATCTCAAATCCGCGCGAGCATTCAGAGCGCGTGGGCCATGTCCAGAACCCCTCTCTTTCAAAAAGGCTTTTGTGTTACAAGAAAAGCCGTGATCGGACAGTCGGGCCCATGCGCCCCCGGCAGAAGGCCGATGCTCATCAAAAATTCATGGGTGATTTCGCCCCCTGTAAAAAAGAACGTGCTGCGAAAGAGTTTAACCCACACCGCTTTGTCGCGCGGGTGATGCGCGGCCAACCATCCGGCAAACCCCTGATGAGACGCGCGCATTTTCAAAATAACATCTGCATTTTTGATCATCGCCTCAATCTTCTTCCGATTCCGGATGATCGCGGGGTTGGCCAAAAGCGCAGCCACACGCGCCCCGTCATAGGCGGCAACTTTTTCAGGATCAAAAAAGTCAAAAGCCTCATTCAACGCCCGCCGCTTTTTCAGCACAATCTCCCAAGACAACCCCCAGCAATTCTAAAAGTAACGTTTTTTGGGTGAGTCAAAAATGTCACACACTTGGAGATATTGAAGGTGCATGTGATTTTTGGGATTCACAAGGTTTGGAAAGTGTGATTCCTTGGCGGGCATGGGGCTTTTGACCGATCT
>CAIJXG010000071.1 GCA_903824505.1 uncultured Pseudomonadota bacterium
AGATCGGTCAAAAGCCCCATGCCCGCCAAGGAATCACACTTTCCAAACCTTGTGAATCCCAAAAATCACATGCACCTTCAATATCTCCAAGTGTGTGACATTTTTGACTCACCCAAAAAACGTTACTTTTAGAATTGCTGGCCCCGTGCAAAAAACGGACGCAGCGAAGCTGATGCGCCTT
Organism: uncultured Pseudomonadota bacterium; assembly: GCA_903824505.1. Classification (GTDB taxonomy): domain Bacteria; phylum Pseudomonadota; class Alphaproteobacteria; order UBA9219; family UBA9219; genus CAIXLI01. Next base: position 182 of record CAIJXG010000071.1, read on the forward strand.
TTGCGCGGACAAAACGTGAGGGGGCCCGAAGGTGCCCGAGTATAATAGAGACACTCACCCAAAATATTTGATCGCAATCAGGATGCCGCCGAGGGCGACGATCATGCTGCCCTGCGTAACGACGATGCGCAGTTCCATTTCCCGAAGCTTGGCCTCAAGCGCCGCAATGTCGGCTTTGGTCGCTACCGTGTCGCGCAACGCCTCGTCCAGAGCCAGGGCATGCGCACGGGCCTGAGCCTCTGGCACGCCAGAGGCTTTCAGGGTTTCAAGATAGGTCACAGGTGGTCGTGCTCATGGGGATATCCGATTGAAATTAGACTGACTCTACCAGAAATATCCTGAAAAAGCGATGAAATTTTCGACAACAAGATCCAGCAAGTCTATTGCTAAGGACAAGAAATTGTTTTAGCCTTTGGGCTCCTTTATAGGGAGTTTCTATGCCTAAACACATCTCTCTTCCTCTTCCCAAAGGTGGATCTCTGACCCTTGGAAATGATCTGCCGGTCGTGTTCTTTCTGGGGCCATGTCAGATGGAATCCCGCGCCCACGCGCTTGAATGCAGCGCGGCGATCAAGGAGATTGCGGACAGGTATAAAGTCGGCGTGGTTTATAAAACATCGTTCGATAAGGCGAATAGATCTTCCGTGACGACGGCTCGAGGCCTTGGGTTGGAGGAAGCCCTTCCGATTTTTGCTGAGATTCGTGAAAAAACGGGACTGCCCGTTCTGACCGACATTCATGAACCTGCCCAGTGCGCGCGAGTGGCCGAAATTGTGGATATCCTCCAAATCCCTGCCTATTTGTGTCGCCAGACGGATCTGCTTGTGGCGGCCGGTGAAACGGGGCGGGTGATTAATGTTAAAAAAGGCCAATTCCTCGCGCCGTGGGATATGAAGCATGTTGCCGCAAAAATTGCCTCAACAGGGAATGACAAGATCCTTCTGTGCGAGCGCGGCGTGAGTTTTGGCTACAACACGCTTATTTCCGATATGCGCAGTCTGCCGATTATGGCCGAAACGGGCTATCCCGTTGTCTTCGACGCGACTCACTCGGTGCAGCAACCGGGCGGCAAAGGCACAACCAGCGGCGGCCAGCGCGAATTTGTTCCCACTCTTGCCCGCGCGGCCGTCGCGGTGGGCGTGGCTGCTGTTTTCATGGAAACGCATGAGAATCCCGATTGTGCTCCCTCAGATGGGCCGAATATGGTGCCGCTAAAGGAACTTCCGAAACTCATCGAAACGCTGATTGCCTTTGATCGGCTTTCCAAACAGCTTGTTTAAGAAGGCGGGCAGGGGTAGCTTCGAAATTTCACGGACCACGCGCTCCCATGACCTCTTCCGGCACTTTCCCCTCTCGTTTTAGTCGAATTCTGGCCGTTTTCGGCCCGGGCCTTGTGGTGATGCTGGCGGATACTGAAGTTGGCAGCATCGTTACTGCGGGACAAAGTGGGGTGCAATGGGGCTATCGCATGCTGCTGTTGCAGCTTCTGCTGATGCCTGTCCTATATATGGTGCAAGAGCTGACCGTCCGTTTGGGAATCTTTACAGGGCGCGGGCATGGTGAGCTGATTAAAGAGCATTTCGGCTCGTTTTGGGCGTGGGTTTCGGTTGCCGGGCTGGGCATCGCGACCTTTGGCGCTTTGCTGACCGAGTTTTCGGGCGTCGCGGGCGTTGGTGAAATGTATGGGGTGACGCGGGGCACAAGCCTGCTTTTCACTGTAGCTGTTTTGCTGGTTGTCGTGCTGACAGGCTCCTATCGTCGGGTTGAGCGCGTCGCCATGGCTTTTGGCCTTTTCGAGCTTGTCTTTTTCTTTGTGGCCGCCGCAGCCCATCCCTCGCTTTCGGAAATGGCAACAGAGTCCCTGCAAATTCCCTATGCGAACAAAGATTATCTCTATCTCGCGGCCGCGAATATCGGGGCGGTGATTATGCCTTGGATGGTCTTTTATCAGCAATCTGCTGTGGCTGATAAAAAACTGGGACCTGAGCATTTCGCGATTGCCCGGGTGGATACTATCCTCGGTTCTATCCTCACGCAGCTGATTATGGCGGCCGTCCTGATTACTTGCGCCGCAACGATCGGGCATCAACATACAGACGCCGCGCTCTCAACCGTGGGAGATATGAGTCGCGCTTTGACCCCGTTTCTTGGAGATTCCGTTGGGCGGCTGGTTTTTGGATTCGGCGTTTTGGGGGCAGGGCTTGTCGCGGCCATTGTCGTTTCCTTGGCCTTCGCCTGGGGAGTTGGCGAGGTCACAGGGTATCGTCACTCGCTTGAAGATCATCCCCTGAAGGCCCATTGCTTTTACGGCATTTATACCGTGTGCGTTCTGTCCAGCGCTCTGTTGGTGTGGGGCTGGCCAAATTTGATCGCCCTCAATATTGGGGTTGAGGTGATGAATGCCATGCTCCTTCCCCTCGTCTTGGGATTTTTGATCCTTTTGGCTGCACGGACCTTACCCGAAGCACACCGCCTGAAAGGGGCTGCCCTCGTTGGTGCAATTTTTGTCGCAATTCTGACGGCGGGTCTGGGAGTCTTTGGCGGGTTGCAGGGAGCGGGGTTGTTAAGCTTGTAAAAAGGCTTTGGTTTCATAGCTCCTTTTCCCACCCAAACTCAACATAGGTGATTCCTGTGCGCCACGCCTCGATTCCCGCCCGGACATAGGGGATTGTTGTGTCGGGAAGCTGGCTGAGTGGAAAAAAAGAAAGACCGCCGCATTTATGCGGCTCTTTATTTTGAATTTCGCCCTGCCATTTGTTGCAAACATAGAAGAAATCGATCCGTTCTCCGTCTTTCGGCTTGCGGTGCATCACACAACCGAAGACAAGGTCTTCCTGTGCGATCGTAACGCCCGCTTCTTCCCGCGCTTCTCTGATCATGGCGGCCGAGGCCGATTCTCGCTCCTCCACATGCCCTGCGACAACGCTGTGTTTGCCATCTTCGTAGCCTGTATTCGCCCGCAAAAGGAGAAGAATTTCATCCCCTTGGCACAAAATCAGATGACAAGCGACGGGCATGCGGAAGCAGTTTTTCATGAGTTCTCTTGCGCAGGAACGCGGAAATTCTGAATGTCGCCCATCTGGACAACCGGATGATTAAAGATAGGATCTTCCAGCAGGGCAAGGAACGCCGCGTGATCTTTGTGGGTGTTCAGCGTGACGCAGGCTTGGGCGTAGGCCTCGGGCGCGAAGGTCCCCCAGTTGCGAAGCTGGCTAAACTGGACTCCGTCAACGCTCAACGCAATCCCCCAATGGGCGAAGGCAGGCATCTCGCGGAAATTCGGCGCTTGAACCACAAAGCGCAGAATCAGCTGATCGATCCGTCCGGTGCGGCGCAGAGCGCTTAAGAAACCTAAATTGTCTTTCAATCGGTTGAAATCTCCGCCGCGCCGTAAAACCGCGTAGGTATCCGGCGTTGCGGCGTCGATAGAAATTTGCACCTCACGCACATGGCCCTCTAGCCCCATGCTTTCCCATGCCTTAGCGTCGCACAAAACGCCGTTGGTTTGCAGGAGCAGACGTTTGGATTGAGGCGCGGCCGTGCGACAATAACGGATCAACAGATTCCGAAAATGGATGCTGGCGAAAGGATCGCCGCTGCCGCAAATATTGATGGTCTTTGCTTTGTCCATCAGAGGCAGAAGAACATCTTCAGTCAGCGAATCAAACCGTTCCTGCTCGTCTTTTGGAATGACGATCCGCTCTTTGCGGCAAGAGGGGCAAGATAAGTTGCAGGACAGATCATGGCTGAAGACAATGGTTTCTGGGGTTTCTGGCAGGACAGCCATCTGCGCCAGCCCTTCCGCGCGGGACATCAGCGTGCGGCCGCCGATAAAGGGACAAACCAATTTGCTGCAATACCGAAAACTACCATCCAAAATGGAATCCTTGATGCGGCGGCTTTCCGAAGAATTCAGAACCGCCCCGACATCTTTCGTCTCCATCCGGCCAATCGGCAGAGGCAGATAAGACGGGCAGCAGCGATAGAATTCGCCGCTTGTTGTCGTCTCGATCATCGTAAAAGGACGCAGACAAAAGCGAGTCTTCAGCCAATCTTCTGTCTCCTCAATGGACGGCAAACGCGGATCGAGCGCGTGATGGGCTTTGAGAATTACCTCCTGCGCGAAGCCATCCATTTGGCTGTAGGAAGTTGCTTCTTGTGCTAGACTCAGGGCAAAAACGGCATTCCCGGAGTCCAGCGCCCGAGCCGCGCAGACAGCCAGAAGCGCGCCGCAGAAAATGTAATCATTTCGAGGAAATCCACAGGCATTACTTTCTTCGCGCAATTTTTTCGCAAACCCCTCTTCCTGCCATAAGGTCAATAAAGTACGCGCTTCAGCGCTTGCGGGAGCGGCAAAGAAACCGGAATCTCGGACCGCTTGCCCTTTCCATGCCAGCATGTCCGGATGTTCCGTCAGGCTTTTTTGAAAGAGATCATAGAGGCCCCTCAGGGCATCCCGCGCGGGATTGTTATCAACAGGGACATCCATCGATCAACCATAAGGAGAAGAAAACAAGACAGAGGCTACGGGAGATCGGGGCCGGAATCAAAAACAAAACGCGCAATTTTTTTCATCCACAGGAATCTTTCCATTCAGTGAATCGAATCGTTGCCCTTGAGGGACTGAGGCGTTAACTTTTGGTTAATCTTTTTTGTCCCCCTTCTTGAGGCCACGCTGTGAACGAAAAATTCGCCGAACTGGGGAGCCCGCGCCGCATCTGGGTTATTGCCGCGATTCATGGGGATGTCGGACGTTTGGCGAGCTTGCATGATCATGTGGCCTCTCGTTTTGCCGTGCGGGATCGGCTTGTTTACATGGGAAATTATCTGGGCGTCGACTCGCCGGACAATGCGGCTGTGATGGACGAGATTTTAGCCTTTCGCGGGGCGCTGCTCTGCAAAACAGGGGTTGAGCCTTCGGACATCGTTTTTCTGCGCGGCCCTGCCGAAGAAGCGTGGCAAAGGCTTTTGCGTCTCCAATTCGCGCCCTTGCCCCATCAGGCGTTGGAGCGGCTTTTGGCATCGGGGGTTGAGGCCTATCTGCGGCTGTATGGCGTGAGCGTGAATGATACCCGTTCAATCGCGCGGGTGGGGAGTCTGGCGCTGACTCGTTGGACGAATCAGCTGCGCGGCTTACAGCGCGGTGCGCCCGGGCATGAAAGACTGATGTGCGTTATGCGTCGGGCAGGATTTACCGCACCCGGGGCAGATGGGAAGAAACTTCTTTTGGTTCCGGCGAATTTTGATCCGACTCGTTCTTTGGACGATCAGGGGGAATCTCTGTGGTGGGCCGCCTCTGCCTTTCGGCTCACGGGGCGGGCTACAACGCTTTATAACCGAGTCGTGCGGGGATTTGATTCGGTTAATGGAGGGGCGGATTTGGATGATGCGGCCGTCACGCTGGATGCCGGATGCGGGCGCGGAGGCCCTCTGCTTTGCGGCTGCTTTACTCCCTCCGGCAAGCTTGTGGAATTGGTGGTAACAGGCGGTCGTGGCGCGATTGAGACGATGCCCTATGAACGCGAAGCCGCCAATGATTTCCATTCGGATCTTGTCCCCCAAGACTCTGTGGTCCAGCAAAGGACTCCGGTCGTTTTGGCCGATTCACGGGGACTCTATACAGGCGCGTGTGCCTAGTGCCCTGCGTTTTTTTGGTAAAATGCCCTGAGTCTTTGCCGTGCCAAGGGTAAATCGCCATCGCGCGGGATCAAAAGCCGTGAGTGGGGATTGATAAAAACGTGCCGTGATAGAAAATGCGCAGTGATCTCAAGACCTTGCGCGATATCTTCATCCGTCCACGTGCCGCTGCCCAGAAGAAAAGAGGGAAGGATAAAAAGCTTGTCGTGATAGGGTGCGCCCGCCTCTCGTGAGACGGCGCGGCCTGTGCGCGGACTGATATAGGCCAGATCATCCCCCCCGCCGCCACTCGCGCATTGGCTGAGATCCAGCCCATAGCCAAGGGCGTGCAGCAAGCTGATTTCCCATTTCACATAAACAGGCGCCCACAAGCTCGGATCCCGCAGCCCCAAAAGAGTTGCCAATCCCGCATAGACTCCGGGCATCGGTTGGCGTTCCGGCAGGCTGGCTTCAGTCACCGCACAGGCGCTGGCGATCAACGCCAGAATCTCGGGCGCGTCGAGCCACAAAGCGGCCTGCGCTTCGGCCAAATCCAGCGTGTAACTTCCCAGCTGATCGGTCAGCCGTGCGCGCCATTGGGCCTCTACGTGATTGCCGGGCTGCAACAGAGACCGCGCTGCGCGGCCTTGTCCCCCATGAACCATCCCTGCATGTCGCCCATGCGCGGCGGTCAGCAGAGTTACCACGGCCGCATTTTCACCATGTGGGCGGGATGAAAGAACAAGACCTTCGTCTGTCCATTCCATTTAGTCTCGCTCGCCGCGCATGGCGCGGGCCTTTTCGCGCTGAAAGTCGCGTTCTTTGGTGGCTTCACGCTTATCTTGTTTGGCCTTGCCTTTCGCAAGTCCCAGCTCGATCTTCGCCATCCCACGCTTATTGAAGAAAATGCCCAGCGGCACGAGCGTCACCCCGTCCCGCTTCACCGCCCCCAGAAGTTTGTCGATTTCGCGCTTATGGAGCAACAGCGCGCGCGGGCGGCGGGTTTCATGCTGCAAATGCCGCCCCGCTTGCTGATATTCAGGAATATAGGCGTTGATCAGCTGGAAGCCGCCTTCTTTCGGAATGGCAAAGGCCTCTTGAATGCTGGCCTGTCCCCCCCGCAGAGACTTCACTTCTGTGCCGAACAGGATAAGTCCCGCCTCGACCGTATCGGTAATAAAATAGTCGTAGCGCGCGCGTCGATTCAGCGCGACATACTTCTGCGCCAAGGCGCGGGCTTCTGCTTTCGTTTTCATAGGGTCTTGTTTAGCTGAAGCCTTCCTTTGCGTCCAGAAGAGCCATGTCAATCTTTATACGGGGGGATACAGGCCCTACCGTTCCGGACATCACAGCAATTCTAATTTGTGGTGTCGTTTTTACTCCACAAATGGTTTGCGGCGGAAATTGTGCTGGGCTTCGATGATGCGGACCGTGCCGCTTTTCGACCGCATGACGACGGAATGGGTGACCGCGCCGCCTGCAAAGCGGCGGACGCCTTTGACCATCGTGCCTGTCGTGACTCCGGTGGCGGCGAACATCACATCCCCGTTGGCCAGATCGCTGCGTTCGTATTTACGGTTGAGATCCGTGATTCCCATGCGGGCGGCGCGGGCTTTTTCATCCTCGTTCCTGAAAACTAGACGCCCTTGCATCTGTCCGTCAATGCAATGGAGCGCGGCGGCGGCCAACACGCCTTCGGGTGCGCCGCCGATTCCCAGATACATGTCGATCCCCGATTCGAGCTGAGTCGTCGCAATGACCGCCGAGACATCGCCATCGCCGATCAGCATAATCCGCGCACCCGTCTCGCGCACTTTGGCGATCAGCTCCGCATGGCGCGGCCGATCCATAATGCAAATCTGAAGATCCGACGTCTCAGCTCCCTTGGCACGCGCCAGATTGCGGATATTTTCGGCCGGGGAGGCATCCAAATCGACCAAATGATCCGGCAGACCGCAGCCCACCGCGATTTTGTCCATATACACATCGGGCGCGTTCAGAAAACCACCCGATTCCGCCATCGCAATAACGGCCAGCGCGTTGGGGCCTCCGTGTGCGGTAATGGTCGTGCCCTCCAGCGGATCCAGCGCGATGTCGATTTTGGGGCCTTTGCCCGTGCCGACTTTCTCGCCGATATACAGCATGGGCGCTTCATCGCGCTCCCCCTCGCCGATCACGACCGTGCCGTCTATATCCAGCACATTCAGGACGCGCCGCATCGCGTTCACAGCGACTTGATCGGCTTGTTTTTCATCTCCGCGCCCCACAAGCCGCGAGGCTGACAACGCGGCCGCCTCGCTCACGCGGACGATTTCCATAGCAAGATTACGGTCGGAATAAGCGGAAGAAGTCATGGCAAGCCTTGGGCTGGAGGAAGGGCAGGGGAGTCAACATGATCCCCGATCAGGATATTTTCTTTCCGCACCGAGCCGCCTGAAAGCTCGATCACGGCTTCGACCGGCCCTTGGGACGGGATCGGCGTGACATCAAGGGGCTGCGCTTGAGAGACAATACGCCCGATCCGACCGTCCGGCCGCACAAAGAGCATATCCAAGGGAATCAGCGTGTTTTTCATCCAAAACGCGACGGGGCGCGGCGGGTCATAGGGGAAAATCATGCCCGCTTTGGCCTCCAGATTTTTGACAAACATAAGCCCATAGGCCTGTTCGGACTCGCTGCGCGCAACTTCGGCGTCAAACCCCGAGTCCGAGCCATCTTGATGATGGATAACGACAGGCGTATGAGGGAAAATGGGCCGCGTTGATGTCCAAGCTCCCAGAATATCGGCAAAAGCCAGGACAAGCCCCAACGCGACTCCCGCAAGAGCAAAGTTAAAGATTTCTTTTTTAGAAAAACCAAGCATGACTCATCCATTGGAACGGGATGACGGCTTTCTGCACCTGTTTGGAAAGTTCGGCAAGGGGGTGGGCGGATAAAATCTGTTCTTTTGTAAAAAATATTGTGCAGAGATTGGCTTGAAACACGTTGATTTAAATTGATATTTTTAAGAATACGAGCTGTCCTCTCAATTAATTTCTTGGCTCCCTGTCTTATTATTAGCAAATTTTTAATAAAAGGGGAGCATGATGGGGTGTGTATATCTTGCAGGAGGGGTTGTGTTCAACGGGTGTCGGGCCTTAGGTTTTCTGCGGTGGGTTGGGATTGCGGTCTTGATCCTGATGCTTGCTGCGCGTCCGGCCGTGGCGGATGACAATCAACACGGCTGGATGGGCGGCACATCAAATTCTGGGAACGACTCTTCCTCTTCCTCGACTTCCACTACCTCTTCTACCTCTTCTACATCCTCGGCGTCCTCTTGCGGGAATCTGCCGACGACCAGCGGGGCTATGCCTACCTGTCAATGTGATCTTGGCGCAGCGTCTGGTGCGACTAAGTGCGTTTTGAGCGCGTCGAGCTCCATAAACGCCACGTCCGCATACACAAATCCATCGATAAGCTCGTGCGCGACGACGGGTGGGTGCTACGACGCCACGAAAAGCAGCCATGGATCAAAAGCCCAATTCCCCATCGATGTTTGGGGCACGTGCCGTTACGTTGACAATAACACGTCCTCATCCGATCTTTTTGTGCCTTTTCGAACCCAAGGGGATTGGAAGGCTTTTGTCGAAACGGCTGAAGCGCCCGGCTCACCCCTATCCACTAACATCACAACGACGCCCTGCGCTCGTCCCTATTATACCAACGTCGGCCCGGCTGTTCCGCTACCCCCCGGAGCAACAGGCGCATCCCCCAGCTTCACTTGCGCTACAAATGCAACGGCGGTTGCTGCGCCAGTTTTATATGGGCGAACAAAACCTGCAAAGCAATGGGCCCCTCCAACACAATCGATCTCTTTTTCCTGTAACAACGGCGGCACAACGATTCCGACCACCGAGTTATGGACGGCAGGGCAGTCAAGTGACTGGACTCTGCCTTTGCCTTCTGCCGCGGATTGGTCTTTGAGCGTTGCTTACGGTCCTTATGTCGGGTTAAGAGCGTCGGGCACTTTGAATGGGAACCCGGCTTCAGGAACAACCGCGGTTACCCTTGATCCCGGATCCCCGTTTACTTTAAGTTGGACTGCGGCCAATTCGGGGGGGGGCTCGGTTGCGCAAAAAACGGGAGCATCACTGACGTCTACGGTCAATCTTGTTGGCACCGCGCCTCAATCGCTGACGAAGTCAGGCGCATGGGTGGGGAGTCTTGCGGTAG
>CAIJXG010000072.1 GCA_903824505.1 uncultured Pseudomonadota bacterium
AGATCGGTCAAAAGCCCCATGCCCGCCAAGGAATCACACTTTCCAAACCTTGTGAATCCCAAAAATCACATGCACCTTCAATATCTCCAAGTGTGTGACATTTTTGACTCACCCAAAAAACGTTACTTTTAGAATTGCTGGACAAATGACTTTGACCTGGATCAGGTTTAAGGTAGTATTTTCAGCTTGACGCAGATCAAATCCCCTCGTTTGCCTTTCGTTTATTAAGGCGCGCGGTCAGTGGGGCGCATGTATTTCCTTTTTCTCTCTCTATGGGGCCGGGGATTTGTGTGTGGCGCGTGTCTTCACATTCTGAGGGAATTCGGTGCTGTTGCCTATACAACTTGATCGAACCTCGTCCTTGCCCTTGCAAGATCAGCTCTTTGATCAAGTGCGGCATCTTATCGTTAGCGGCAACCTCAAACCCAACACCCGCGTTATTGCGACCCGGTTTCTGGCCGAGCAAACAGGCGTGTCGCGTACGACTGTTTTGCTGGTTTATGAGCGACTTATCAGCGAAGGCTATTTGAAAACGCAGCCAACGGTCGGTACTTTTGTTTGCGACGTCTTACCTGACGCCCCGGTCCGCAAACGGCTCCAAAACTCCGTGGAGGATAAAGGCGCCGTTCGACACGCTCAGGCGCATCCGGGTATTTTCGTCCCTTCTCCCGTGGCACCGGCAGAGCCCCCTTTGCAGATGGATTTTTGCCGGTTTTTGCCGGATGCCAGTCTTCTGCCTTCAAAGGCTTGGTTGCGGTCGACCCAAAGCATTCTTGAAAGGCAAGCACAGGAGGCTGCGGATTCCGTGCCAATCCAAGGACTAAAAATTTTGCGTCAGGTTCTTGCCGACTGGTTGGCGGCGCGACGGGGCATGGCTGTTGCGCCGGAGCAGATCATCATCGTTTCCGGGCTTCGCCAAGCCTATGCGATTATTTCGCATTTATTTCAGAAGCGGGGTGACCGCGTTGTCGTTGAATCGCCCGGAAACCCAGATCTTATTCAATTTTTGGTAAGAAGGGGGGCTTCGATCATTCCTGTTCCTGTTGATCACCACGGACTGATGACCGAGCACCTGTCTGACGAATCGCCCGTTTCATTGGTCTGTGTTTCACCCGCGCGAGAAAGTCCTGTCGGGGGCACGCTGTCCTTGTCTCGGCGGCAAAGATTAATCGATTGGGCGCGTAAAACAGGGGCTTATATTATCGAGAACGATATTGACAGTGATTTGCGCTATCTGGGGTCTCCCCCCTTGCCCCTGATCGCGATGGATTCAAGCGGACTTGTCTTCCATATTGGGTCTTTCAGCCAAACTTTGGGTGCGGGGCTTTGCCTTGGCTACATTATTGCCCCCACCGAATTTGTCGGAGCGACGAGCGCCATTAAAGCCATGTCGGATGATGGTTGTTCCTGGATTGAGCAAAGAGTGTTGGCCGACTTTATCGGTGCCGGGGCCTATGATCATCATTTGCGCCGATTGAGGCGAACCCTTATGGCGCGCCGCGATTGCCTTATTCGAGCTTTGGAAGCAAACTTTGGTTCTGTCCGGCTGGTCGGTGTCGAAGCCGGTGCGCAACTGACGTGGTTGTTGCCGCCGGACTTTCCTTCTGCAAATAAGATCAAGGAGTTAGCGCGGATGCAAGGCCTAGATGTTTACGCTGTCTTAGAAGAACCGATATGTGGACAATCTCCAGATATTTATGGCAATCGCGCTTTGGTGCTGAGTTATGCCGCTATGGAAGAAAGACAGATTAAAGAGGGGATAGCGCGCCTCGCAGGAATTATCGAGAATATCCGTTCCGATATCCACTCGTCTGTGGCTTAGACCTGCCGCTGGCCTTATCTGATTTCACCGGTATGGATATTTGCGGATCACCCCGAAAATGAATGGAAATGCCTCCCGTCGTTGAAATTCCCCTGTCATATGCGGATTAAGGAAAAGTGGCGTGGTCCTTAATATCGGCCGATCTTTTGGAGGAGAGGGGCGAACGAGTGCTGCCAAAAGGTCACTAGGTGGGACTGGCATTATGTCTTTTTTGCGACCTGGTACTACCGAAGTATAAATGAAGAAGCTAATTGTAAATTTATGAGTCGAAAACTTGGGAAATCACGTGATCGGTAAACTTATCGCCTATCTTAAGAGCCACATGCGCCGCATCGTATTTGCGGGCATCTTTGTCGCTATTGGCATCGTGCTTTCCGCCATGTACGGAACGGCAGTTCAATATACGAATACGCTCAATTTCTGCGCGCATACCTGCCATGAGATGGAAAACACCGTCTATCAAGAATATATGCACAGCAAGCATTTCAAGAATGAATTTGGTGTTGTTGTTGCTTGTCCCCAATGCCATGTGCCGCAAAATGATTGGGTGCACACGATGGGACACAAAGTATTGGCAACCTTTGAAATATGGGATCATTGGACCGGGCGTGTCGGTACTAATGAGAAGTTCGAAGAGCATCGCCTTGAATTGGCCAAGGAGGTCTGGAAGGGCTTCGAAGAGACCAACGCGCGCGAATGTAAGCACTGCCACGCTTATTCCAACATGGTTCTTGAGGATCAACGCCCCAGCATTCGGGCGCAGCATACCGATGCCATGAAGATCGATGAAAACTGCCTTGATTGCCACAAAGGCATTACTCACAAATCGGTGCAGCAGGAAGCTGCACCAGCCCCCACCAACTTTGACATCCAATAAGGGAGATCCCGCCAATGACCAAGACCAGCCTTAAATCTCTTCTGATAGGAGGTAGTTTCTGTGTGGCGCTTCTCGGCGCTTCGCCCTCTTGGGCCGCCGTTGACTGGTCGGGTGTTCCCGCTAAGGACGTGACGTTATTTTATCCAGGGCAGTCATCCTTTGAGTGGGTCATGACCCCGACGGATCACGAAGGAGCAGAAAAATTCCGCGGCGGCAAGAATTGCCACCAGTGCCATGCCGGTGACGAAAAGACTATGGGCGACCTTCTAGTGTCAGGCAAAAAGAACGAGCCGAATCCTATTGCTGGAAAGCCTGGTTCCGTGGCGGCAAAGGTCAAGATTGCCCACGACGATGAAAATTTGTACGTCCATCTTGAATTTGCCGAAGGCAGCCAGCCCGATACCGGGATGGATAAGGATTTTGCCACCAAAGTGACGATGATGCTTAACGATGGTGGGGTTCCTGAAGCCAATCGCGCCGGGTGCTGGGCGATGTGTCACGATGATGCGTCGTCTATGTCGAGCGCAGCCGGTGCTACGCGAACCAAGTACTTGAATAAAACACGGGCGCATTTGACCCGTCAGGGCGGAGGCGATGAGTTAAAGTCCGCCGACGATTTGGCTAAGCTGACTGCTGATGGCTATGCGCTGGAATATTGGCAAGCACGTCTGAATCCGAGCGGCAGTTCTGTCGCAGTGAATGGCTCAGTTTTCAGCAAGCGCGAAGAAACCAAGCCGACGGCTGTTACGGTTGCATCCAAGAACAGCGGCGGCGTGTGGTCGGTGACCTTCACGCGCAAGCTGAACGCGGGCGCGAATTTCAAGCCTATCGTCGCGGGCAAGCCCTACACGATTGGTTTTGCGATCCATGCTGGTCACACGGCTAAACGGTTCCATTATGTGTCGTTTGAACACAGCCTTGTTCTTGATCAGGGCGATGCGGATTTCGTTGCAGTTAAGCAGTAAAGCGTAGTTAACAGAGGGGCGTCGCATGAAAACGAGAATTTGTCTGCTTGTGTTTATTGGGTTACTCGCTGCCGGAGTTGGATTTTCTCCTGTGGCACATGCCCGAACAGAGGCGCCCGTAGCGGATTCTTCCGTTTCGACAGCGACTCCCCCTTCGACCTCTGCGCCGGGCGAGGCCAGCTCAACGGCTAAAGCTACGACGCCAGAGCCAGTATACGCTGAACGTGGCGCGCTGACTTGCATGAAGTGTCATGACGACAATTACGTCACGAAGAATGGCGGAAAAATTACGGATATTTTGAAAACTCCGCATGCCGTCAAAGGCGACGGAAGAACTCCCTTCGGTCAGGACAATCATGATTGCGAAACATGTCACGGGCCGAGCCCGCAGCATGTTCACAGTCACCCTGCGGCCGGAGAAAAGCGTGAATCGCCAACGGTGGTCTTTAGCGGCCCCAACGTCTCTCCTGTCGAGAAGCGCAATGAAGTTTGTCTTGAGTGTCATCAAAATGGTCTTCGGATGAACTGGCAAGGCAGTCAGCACCAAAGCAATGACATTGCCTGCGTCAGCTGCCACACCATTCATGCGGTCAAGGACCCGATCTTGGTAAAGCTATCGCAGCCGGAGAAATGCTTTACCTGCCATGCAGAACAGCGCGCGTTGTCATTCCAGTTTTCTCACCACCCGATCCGTGAGGGCAAGGTGGTTTGTTCTGATTGCCACAATCCGCACGGTTCGCCTGGCCCGACCCTTCTTAAGGAAGTGCGCGTAACCGACCTTTGCTACACCTGCCATGCCGATAAGCGGGGTCCGCAGCTTTGGGAACATCAGCCAGTTCGTGAGGATTGCACGAATTGCCACAATCCCCACGGTTCTGTGAACCCGCGGTTGCTCAAGGAAAAGGTGCCGTTCCTCTGCCTCGATTGTCACGCTGCGACCAACGATATGGGAGGCGTCGGGGTGTCCACCCGCTCGGTTGCTCCTCACAGCGGCGCTCTCTACCTATACGGCGACCGTAGCTGCTTGAATTGCCACTCGCAGATCCACGGCTCGAATAGTCCCAGTGGCTCAACGTTCTTCCGGTAAGGGGTGGAGATCATTATGACGACTCGTACTAAGTTTCTTGGGACCACTGCACTTGTCTGTGCTTGCATGATGACTCTGCTGTCTATGGCGCATGCCGAAGATAGTGGCTTCGACCTATCGGCGGAGCCAGCGCCAGTTGTCAGGGCACCGGTGAGTTTCGATAACGAAGTCACGGTGGGTGTTGATGCGGTGACGCAAAAATCAGCCGCTTTTGGACGCTATAACGGCTTGAACGATTCTGGCTTCGGTACCATGGGCAGTCTCAATCTCAACAACCGTAATGCCTGGGACAGCGGTAAGACGGATTATTTTCACTTTGACGCCTACAATGTGGATTTTGGTCGCGGAACGTTTGCGCCCGAATCGTCGGCTAATCTGAAGGTCGGCGAGCAGGGCACATGGGGTATGAACTTCGGCTACGACGCCATGACCTACACCGCAAGTGATCACTTTACGACGATCTTGGATTCTAGCGGCAGATTGGTTCCAGGCATGATGAATGCCTTGACCTCCAACGGTGCCTTTATTAACAACGCCAACCTTAGCGGAAACACCGCCGCGAATTTCTATTCCACCGCCGGGAAAACCAATGCTGCGTTCGCAGGGCCTGTGCTCGGCTCGACGAACGAAGTCGTCGACAATATTGGTACGCGCCGCGACAAGGGCACCGTCGGTGGCAATTACCTGTTTAGGAACTGGCTGTTGACCAGCTCGTTTTCGGACGAGCATAAGGAGGGAACACTTGAACAGTCGATGACGACGTCCGGCAGCAACACTGGATTCGTCGCATTCCCGATGCCGGTTAATTATGACACCGAAAACTTCAAGGCAGCCGCCGCTTATTCGACGCAGCAGCTCCAGGCGAAATTGTCATATAACTTTTCGAATTTCATCGACAATAATGCAGGCGGTTACGCCTTCCAGGGGTGGAATTTTGCAGCGGTCAGCAATGGCTTGGCTGCACCTAACAAGAGCTATACCAGCTATGAGATGAACGGTATCTATGCGTTGCCGCCAAGCAATCAGGCGCACGAGGTTACCGGTGAAGTCGGCTACAACGTGACTCCGTCAACGCGTATCAATGGAACACTCAAGTACGGCCTACAGTTACAGAATGACCCGTTCGACGCGGCAACAGGGAACGCATATACCCTCACCAATGCGACGACCAGCCGGCAACTCGCTTCCAATCCGGGTTCGCTTAACGGGTTTGTTAACACCATTTTCGGCAACGCGGCGGTAACATCGACTCCTATGGACAAAGTCAACCTGCGGGCGAGTTACACCGCGGATTTGCGCGATCCGGAAACCAAGTCGATGGGCATCTATGGCGACCCCACCGATACGACAGCGCTCAAGTACCGGCTAGCGGTGCCGGAAGGCTGGACCAAGCAGGGAATTGCCCTAGAGGCAGGATATCACATTTTGCCTTCGACCCGCGCGACTCTTGGTTACGCCTTCCGCGACGATCGGCGCTCTAATGCCATAACCCACGAAACTCAGGAAAACGAGGGTTCCGCCAAGGTGCACACAACCTTTACACCCAATCTGATGGGGTCGATTGGCTATGTTCATAATGAACGGACGGCTTCGGCTCCTGACTATAGTCTCTGGAACGTCCAGATCAACTCGGATTGCGGAAGTAGTGTGGCCGCGGGCAACACTCTCGGGTGCCAACAGGTGCCCTTTTATGAAGCCGCGCGCACTGAGGATGCTGTTACTACAAACTTGATGGGGACAATCGCTCCCGACGCTTCGGCGAACCTGTTCATCAAGTTCGCCAATGACCAGTATCACAACAACAATGCTACGTATAACAACGTCGTCAACCCGAGCGTCGGCATCAATCAGGACTACAGTCTTCAGATCGCGCCGAGTTTGAATTATCATCTGTCCGAGGACACCAATGTGCATGTCTTCTACACCTTTCTGCGTGACTATCGCACGATGCGGGCACTCAACGCAGGAAGCGGTGTGACTGTACCAGGAGTTGGATATTACAGCGAAACGAGCACCTATGATATCCATACCGCTGGGGTAGGTGGTGATTGGCATGCGACTGACAAGCTGAAGCTCACTGCCGATTACACCGTGTCCTACGGCAATCAGGCGTTCAGCCAAGGCGGTAGCTGGGATGCAACCCAGGCCAGTCAGACATTTGGTGGTGATCCCAATCTCAGCACCAACTCCATGGACCATGTTGTTCGGCTTAACGCGGCCTATGATTATACGTCGGCGGCTGAGCTATTCGTAGGGTACGAGTTCGACAGTTTGAGCATGAATGACTGGGCGATGACCGGAGCTTCGGTGGGGCAGGTTTTAACCGGTGATGTGCCTGCACGGTACAATGTTTCCACCGTCATGGCTGGAATGAAGCTCAAATTCTAAATTGCAACCCTAGCTATACTCGGGCCCCTTCGGGCCCCGAACGTTTTATCCGCGCAAAAGGTGCATCAGCTTCGCTGCGTCCGTGTTTTGCACGGAATCGCATCCTTCCGCTTTCCAAGGAAACCGAGTATATCTGGCCTCGTTGTTCAAATAGTGACGCGTCGGTTCTTTGCCGTGCGGGGTTGTTTTTATGGGCGGCATGAAATATAACCGCCGACAATAAGGAGCTTTCCCCAGATGATCCCAGAAATCGGTCACTATGCGCTCATACTCGCCCTGTTTGTTGCGCTGACTCAGGCCACTTTCCCTATGATCAGGGCGGCGCGCGGCAATCGCGCCTGGATGGATATGGCTGGAACAGCATCTGTGGCACAATTCGTACTTGTCACGACCGCTTTCGGTGCTTTGATGTGGTGCTATGTCACCAGCGATTTCTCTGTCTTGAATGTCGCCCAGAACAGCCACACCAACAAACCGCTGATCTACAAGATTGCAGGAGTATGGAGCAATCATGAAAGATCGATGCTCTTGTGGATTTTCATCCTTGGGCTCTACGGCTTGGCGATGTCATTGTTTGGAGGAAATCTGCCGCCGAGTTTGCGCGCGCGCGCTCTGTCAGTGCAGGCTATGATATCGGTCGGATTTATTTTGTTTATTTTGCTGACATCCAATCCGTTTCTTCGTCTTGACCCGGTGCCTACCAATGGTGCGGGCCTTAACCCTTTGCTGCAAGATCCTGGTCTTGCCTTCCACCCGCCGTTTCTTTACCTCGGATATGTCGGATTTTCGATGGCATTTTCCTTTGCCATCGCCGCCCTGATTGAAGGGCGGGTTGATGCCGCTTGGGCGCGTTGGGTTCGCCCCTGGACGTTGGTTGCATGGGGCTTTCTAACCTTTGGCATCGCGATGGGGTCGTGGTGGGCCTATTACACGCTGGGCTGGGGTGGCTGGTGGTATTGGGATCCGGTTGAAAATGCTTCTTTTATGCCTTGGCTGGCGGGAACGGCGCTGCTTCATTCATCTCTTGTCGTTGAACGGCGCGACACCCTCAAAGCTTGGACGATTTTGTTGACGATTGTCGCTTTTTCCTTTTCGTTGTTAGGGACATTCCTCGTGCGTTCTGGTGTTTTGACCTCAGTGCACAGCTTCGCTTCGGACCCTTCGCGCGGCATTTTTATTCTTGGGTTGCTGGTGGCGGCTATTGGCGGTTCGATGGTTTTGTTTGCCATCCGCGCTCCGAGCTTAAAAGGGGGCGGCCTTTTTGCCGTCGCATCGCGTGAAAGCAGTTTGTTGTTGAATAATGTTTTGATGAGCGTTGCAGCGGGCAGCGTTTTACTCGGAACACTTTATCCTTTGTTTGCGGATGTACTTAAGCTGGGCAAGGTTTCTGTCGGCCCCCCTTTCTTTAACTCAGTTTTTGTTCCCCTGATGGTGCCAGTCGTCATTGTTATGGCGATTGGGCCCTTGTTGTCATGGAAGCGGGGCGATTTGAAGGGTGCGCTTCGTCGATTGAAGCCCGCAGCAATCGCTGCCGCAGTGACTGCGATCATAACGTGGTCGATGTCAGGGGGTATCGGTGCTGGGGCCGCGCTTGGTCTAGCGACATGGTTGTTTGTTGGTACAATGGGCGAACTGGCTCATCGCCTTTTCCCCATGCGCATGACGGCCGTTGATTTTCTTCGCCGAGTGATTACGATTCCACGTTCCTTTTATGGCATGACCTTAGCTCATCTCGGGGTCGCGTTAGTCATTATTGGCATTACTGGGTCGACGGCGTGGAAGACCGAGAAAGTTCAGGTCATGCATTTCGGCGATACCGTCAAAGTCGCCAGCTATGATCTGACTCTTAAAGGTGTTGAGGAGGGCGTAAAGGGCCCTAATTACGTAGCGGCGCGCGCCACGTTTTTGGTGACTAAAAACGGCACCTTTGTTGCGGAACTTCATCCGGAGCGTCGCATGTATGATATGCCTCCGCGCCCCACGACTAATGCCGCCATTCACACCAATGTTATCGGCGATATTTACGCGGTTATTGGCGATCCCGACGAAAGTGGGGGCTATGTCACCCGCCTGTACTACAACCCTTTGGTGCCGTGGATATTTATTGGTGCCGGAATTATTGCGCTTGGTGGACTTGTTTCGCTGACCGATCGACGCTATCGCATCGGGGTTCCTTTGCGTAAGGTGGCGATGCAACCCCCGCAGAGTTAGAGGTGGACCCATGTCCTTGCGTCGCTGGCCTGCCTTTGTGCCTATTGCCATCTTTCTGGTTCTGGTGGGGTTCTTTGCCTATCGGTTAGTCATGATTGATCATGGCGATGCGCCAAATTTGATTCCCTCGGTGATGATCAACAAACCAGTGCCGAACTTCACTTTGCCCTCTCTGTTTGACGGCAAACCGCAGGTGGTGTCCGAGGAGATCAAAGGCAAAGTTACCTTGATTGACGTATTCGCGTCTTGGTGTGTGCCGTGCCGCATTGAGCATCCCTATTTAGATGAGATAAAAAAGGCGGGCATTGTTCTTGTCGGCATTAATTACAAAGATCGTCCCGAAGATGCACGCCGGTGGTTGGTGCAGTTGGGAAATCCTTATGATGCAATCGGCACCGATCGGGATGGTCGTGTTGGCATAGATTTTGGCGTTTATGGTGTGCCGGAATCCTATCTCATCGATAAACAGGGGGTTATTCGTTACAAGCAGATAGGGCCCCTGACACGGGAAGATATTGAAAAAGTAATTCTGCCTTTGGCAACGGAGTTGAGCAAATGAAGAGTCGTTTAGCTTTTCTTCTCATTCTTTTGTTAATGCCAAACGCAGCACGCGCGGTGCAGCCAAATGAAATGTTGGCTGATCCTCAGATGGAATTGCGCGCGCGCGAGATTAGCAAAGATTTGCGCTGCCTTGTTTGCCAGAACCAATCTATCGACGATTCTGATGCCGAACTGGCACATGATCTTCGCGTGCTGGTACGGCAGAGATTGCAGGCGGGCGACAGCGATGCGCAGGTTGAAGAATTTCTGGTCGCGCGGTACGGGGATTATGTATTGCTAACGCCGCCATTCAAATCCTCGACCGTTGCTTTATGGATGGGGCCTCCATTCTTTCTGATGATCGGGGGGCTATGTGCCTGGGTGGTCTACCGTCGCCGTGAGGACAAAGCCACATCTTCAGATAAAAAATTGACACCGCAAGAACGCGAACGATTGGATGCCATGATGCCTGTTCACTTGCCGACTGAACAAACCGAAGGAAAGAACGCGCCATGATGTTGTGGATTATGTTGGTTGTCATAACAGTGGCAACGTTGGCGCTGGTTCTGTCTCCTCTACTGCGCAAACGTTCATTGGAAGCGCGACGCGTGGATTATGATGTTGTCGTTTATCGCGACCAGTTGGCAGAGCTGGATAAAGAGATCGCGCGCGGTTTATTGTCTCCGGATCAGGCTGAAGCCGCACGCGCAGAGATTTATCGGCGCATGTTAGTTTCTGAAGATGCCGAGGCTTTCGTTTCAGCAGCGGGAGAGGGAAGTGGCCCGTCTTTGCGCAGTAAGATCGTTGCAGCGCTTGTCGTGCTGATTGTTTTGCCGACTGGGTCGGGCGTGACTTATGCGTTGCTCGGCAGTCCTGAGCTTCCTGGCAAGCCGTATGCGTCACGGCAGAATGATTCAGAATTTGTGATGGCAACCGAGGCTGAGAAGCTTGCGGCAAAGCTTGAAAGCAACCCGGACGCTGCAGGGTATAAGCGCCTTGCTGATACCTATTTCGCGCTGCGTCGTTATGACGAGGCCATCGAAACTTATCGGAAACTCATCCAGATGAGTGGTGGTAGCGCAATTTTGTGGTCGGAGCTTGGTGAGGCGATCGCCTTATCGCAAGATGATCTGGTTGTGCCTGAGGCGCGTCAGTCCTTCGTTAAGGCGTTGCGCCTCGACCCCCACGACGCGCGCGCGCGTTTCTATCTGGGGCTGTCAGAAACACAGATTGGCGAACCGCGCCGCGCCGTAGCGATTTGGCGTGATTTGGAGAAAGACGGCCCCGCTGACGCCCAGTGGATGCCTATGGTGAAGGAACATATTACGGCTTTTGCCAAGGACGCAGGGTTTGATCCTGAAACTGTGGCGCCTGCGCCTCCGTCACTTAACTCGCCGCATGATGGTATGATAACGACACAATCACCCGAGCCATCGGGCGGTGCCCCGTCATCGACAAAAGCGGCTCCTAGCATCAAGCCTAACACGCCCACGCGTGACGCTGCTAGCGCGATCATGGCAATGAAGCCTGATGACCAAGACGCTGTCATTCACAAAATGGTGGATCGTCTGGACGCCAAGATGAAAGCCAACCCAGACGATCTTGATGGGTGGCTGCGTTTAGCGAATGCCTATCGCGTACTTGGCGAAACGGACAAAGCTAAGGCCGCAGAGAGCAAAGCTGACGCGCTGAAGGCAAAGGGGGCTGTGGTTTCGGACAAGCCTGTGTCAAATGAAATGCCCCCCCCGTCTGGGGGCGCTGATGCCGCTAAGGCAATTATGGCCTTGCCTGCCGCGGACCAGAATGTCCAGATTCACAAAATGGTGGATGGGCTGGCGGCCAAGCTCCAGGCGCAACCGGATAATCTTAATGGTTGGCAACTGCTGGCTACATCATACCGAGTGCTTGGGGAAACAGACAAGGCGCAGGCCGCGGAAAATAAAGTGGCTGCACTTAAGGCGAAGGCCACTGGTAAGGCCGTCGGGCCATAGCTCCTGGGGTTTTTTGTCTGCAATCACGAAATCGTGAACAGATTCTCAGGCGACCATCAGTTCGCGCGCTCCCTGCGCAAACAGATCGTCGGCGACTAAGCCCCCAAGTGTTTCGACGGTGGGGCAGATTTCTGCTACACGTGACGCCTTTAATAAGGCGCCAGTTTTGGAATTGTAAACAATACCGCACATTTGCACTCTTCCTTCGGGTAGGAAAGAGCAGTGCCCGGCGATGGCGCTGTGACAGTTACCCTGCATACGGAATAAAAGGGCGCGTTCGACACGAGCCGCAATTTCCGCCTTTGAATGGCTTTGTTGAATAACCCCTCGTTTTGTTATCTGCCTCCGCACCGTGGTCAGCGGAGAGGATTTTCTAGTTTTAGGCAGCGGCGGCGAGATCGTAACAGGGCGCGGCGAAGGCGCGGAAACGGTTAAGGACTTTGACCTTCACCGTTGCCTCCGTCTTTTGCCTGTTGAACTCTCTTGAAAACATCCTTTCTCCGAAGCTTGTTTTGTAACGATACACCAGCAATTCTAAAAGTAGGGTGATGGAGGGTTTAGCATGAGGTTGTTTGGATTTTAAGGAGGTTATCTGGGATTTTGAAGGTCGTGAGGGTGAGGAGGAAAGTGTCCCAG
>CAIJXG010000073.1 GCA_903824505.1 uncultured Pseudomonadota bacterium
AAGATCGGTCAAAAGCCCCATGCCCGCCAAGGAATCACACTTTCCAAACCTTGTGAATCCCAAAAATCACATGCACCTTCAATATCTCCAAGTGTGTGACATTTTTGACTCACCCAAAAAACGTTACTTTTAGAATTGCTGAACAGATTGGACTTAATTTGGCTGGAATTAGAATTGCTGGTATACTACTTGGCTTGTAGAAGAATGTCTGTTTTTCATGCCGTTTTCGGGTAAAGTGTTTCCCGATCTCCCCGTTCTTGGGGGTAAAGCGTTCAAGGAAGCGAGAACTCCCATGTCTATGAGTGAATCCGAAATTGTCGCCCTGATCCAAGAGGCGCTGCCAGACGCGCAGATCGAGGTCAAAGATTTGCGCGGTGACGGCGACCATTACCAAGCGCGGGTGGAAAGCCGCGCCTTTATCGGCAAGACCCGCATCCAGCAACATCAGATGGTCTATGCCGCGCTGCAGGGCCGCGTCGGCGGCGTCTTGCATGCGCTGTCTTTGAGTACCGCTGTACCTCAGAAAAGCTAGGGGCCTGATAAAAGGAAAGACTCTATGTCGCGTGTGCTTATTCTCACAACGGGAGGAACGATCGGCGCGCTTCCTGTCGAGAGAATCGACCGGATGCCCCACTTCAAGACAATGCCGCCTGAGGGGGATGTTGTTGCGGAGGCTTTGAAAGTTGATTTCAAAGAATGGGACACACGCTGTGTTTCTCTGGAGCCAAGAGATTCGAATTTTATTGACGCGCCCTATAGAGAAAATCTCGCGCGATTGATTGAGGAATCAGAAGAACAAAGGGTCATCCTTACACACGGAACGGATACGATTTTGGATACGGCCGCCTTTTTCTATGAACGGAGGAAGGGGCATCCTTCTTACACAGGTAAACCCATCATTCTGACAGGAGCGATGGTGCCTTTAGCAAATGGGACTTTTTCAGATGGCTATCAAAACATCGCTTTTTCCCTCCAGCAGCTTTGTTCACTTTCTGTCCCCCCCCCCCCCCTTGAGTCTTGTATTGTGCGGGTATGAAAGGCTTGCTGTGTTTGAGGGGGCATGGGCTCCCCGCCTCTATCCTTTTAAACCGAATCTCTATCAGCGTTATTACGACGCAAAAGACCCGTTGAAAGATGGGCTTGCCCCTTATGGCTATCCGGAGGGGCGCGAGCCAATCCTGCGGGAAAATCTCTGATGCTCATCCTTGGTCTTGAAACAAGCTGCGATGATACGGGGGTTGGCCTTGTTGATGCCGACAAGCGAATTTATGCCAATTTGGTTGCCTCGCAGCTAGAGGCGCATCGCCCTTATGGCGGAGTCGTGCCGGAAATCGCGGCGCGGGCGCATTTGGATGTTTTGGATTCCCTGATTACCGAAGCCATGCACCGCGCCCGGATCGGCTGGGGAGATCTTGCGGGCGTTGCGGCGACGACTGGGCCGGGTCTTATCGGGGGAGTCATGGTTGGCGCGATGATGGGCAAGGCGATTGCGGCCGCGCGGAAGATTCCCTTTCTGGCGGTTAATCATCTCGAAGCCCATGCGTTGACGGTCCGGCTGACGGACTCGGTCGCTTTTCCCTATCTGCTTCTTTTGGCCTCGGGCGGGCATTGCCAGCTTCTCCTAGCGAAAGGAGTCGGCTCTTACAGGCTCTTAGGCCAAACGATCGACGATGCCGCCGGAGAGTGTTTCGATAAAGGGGCAAAAATGCTAGGGCTTGGCTATCCGGGCGGGCCGCTGATTGAACAAGCCGCCGCCTCTGGTAACCCAACGGCTTTTGCGTTGCCGCGCCCGATGTTGGGCCGCGCGGGATGTGATTTCTCTTTTTCGGGGCTGAAAACTTCTGTCCGCGTTTTGCTCCAAGGACGCACCTTGACGCCCGATCTTGTGGCCGATATGGCCGCGAGCCTGCAACAAGCCATTGCGGATAGTCTCGCGGATCGCGTCGTTCAAGCGTTTAAGATTCTGGAGGCCGAGGCCATTCAGCCAACCGCCTTTGTTGTCGCGGGGGGCGTGGCGGCTAACCAAGCCCTGCGTACGCGTCTGACGCAGCTCGCCACCGCCCATGCGCTTCCCTTCCTCGCGCCGCCTTTGGATCTCTGCACGGACAATGGCGCAATGGTCGCTTGGGCGGGGGTTGAAAAGCTTCGTCTTGGGTTGGTCGATCCGCTGGACACATCCGCAAGACCGCGCTGGCCGCTTCAGCAGACCGCGCTATAAAAACTACCGCCCAACACTCGCAACGGTCAGTTTTTGTTCTTGGACGGCGTGGCGGTTGCGGACATCGTCTTTCAGCGCATAACGGGGCCATTCATCCTTAGCCAGACGCGCGGCGTTGGCCTCACCCGCAAGGCGCGAGCGGTACATCCAGTAATGCAGCGCGACCTCCTCGACATAATCGCGGGTTTCACGCATCGGCAGGCTTTCGATAAACAACAACGGATCCTTGCGCGAGCCGTCTTCCATCCAGCGGGATAGATTGCCCGGCCCTCCGTTATAGGCGGCCAGAAGCAAAAGAAGATTGTCGCCGATTTGCGGCTGCCCCGCCAGAACGCGCACATAGCGTTGCCCCATGGCTAAATTCGTTGCCGGGTCAAAGAGGCTATCGGGGCAGACTCCTTCTTTTGAGCTTCTCCGATTGTCGTTCGCGATCCGCCGCGCGGTCGCAGGCATCAGCTGCATCAATCCGCACGCGCCTCGTGCGCTGACGCTGTCGGGGTCAAAGCGCGACTCGCGCTTCATCAAGGCGAACAATAAGGCACGATCGATCTTAAACCCATCGGTTGGTTCCCAAGGCGGAAGCGGATAGGCCGCACTTGCGTAAGATCCCAAACTGGACAGACGTAGAGCCAGCGCGGGCATATGCGCGTGATCGGCGAGCGCTACCAAAGCCTCTTTCAGCGCAGGCTTTCCAGTGGGGTTCAGACGGGTTAGTTCAGCCTCCGCCAGATCTCGTTGGCCGATTTGCAAAAGGGCAAGGGCGCGGGCTGCGGCGGGACGAGAGGCTAACAGACTAACGGCGCGGGTATTCAGATCCGGCAAGGCCCAAAGTTTTTTATTCTCGTCCCCCTGAAGGCTTGCGGCCAGATAGCCGTAAAAACTATGGGGTTGTTTTGCGGCCTCTCGCAGCCAGTGATCGGCCTGTTCTTTATCCTGTAAACGGCTCGCGGCGCGATAGGCCCAATAAGCTCCTGTTGCCCGATCCCACGGGGTAAGGGCGGTGTTAGATCCCAGTTGACTGAAGGCTGAAAGGGCGGCCTCGTCGTCTCCCTGTTTCCAAGCCGACAATCCTGCAATCCAAAAGCCAAGTGGCACGCCGCCTTCGGCCGCTTTACGGGCCAAACCTGCCGCCCGTTCAATCTGACCTTGGTAAAAGAAACTGGCGGCAATGGAAGCCGCCGCACGGGCGCTTTCTTCGGGCGAAAGAGTCCCGCGCTGTTTCTCTGTTTCCAGCCTTTCGCGGGCGATGGAGGGATCCTCCCTCTTCAGATCAGCAAGAATAGCCTCGGCTGCGGGGCTAAGAGTGTCTGCGCTCACCCTAAAGCCGGTTGAGGTGCGGGCTTCCGTTCCCGGGCGGAAAGATGCGCCGACGGGATGTTTGATCCCCGCTTGGGCAAAGCCTTTCAGAGGGGCGGCATTTGCGTAAAGCGTTTCGGCCTCCGGCAGAGAAGCGTTTTCGGCCATCCACGCCTTAAGGTCGATCAAAGTTGGAGCATGGCGCGTATAGCGATCTGCCAGCACATGCCCCATCAGACGTTTGTCTTTGATCTTGGCTAAAGCGGCATCGGCCGCTTTCCAATCCTCTTTCTCCTGCGCCGTGAAAGCCGCACGGTAAGAGGCGGCATCGGCTTGGGACAGAATATGCAGCGGATCCGCATCCGTTTCAGCAGGGGTTTGTTTGCCCTGCGCTTCAGGGATCGGCGCGTTGGCCACAGGCTTATTGAGCGTGGCGGCTTGAAGGGGCCCTGCGCTCAATCCCCACAAGACAAGCGCCATCGCCGCCAATTTTGGGAGGCGCGAAGGGGGCGTTAGGGGCAGGGGGAGCTGATCCATGCCTGCCCTCCTATGAGACCAAACGGCAAAGGGCAAGAAAAATCGACTACCAAAAATAGGTAGTTATAGTGCTGGGCGTCCGCGCGTTTTGTTTTCCTCCGAATCTCCCTCGCATTGACAGACAGGCTTGGTTCCCCCATTTTGGCCGCTCTTTCTACGCTTCTATCCCTTTGGATTTCCTATGGCCGATTTGTTTCCCTCCGCGACGCGCAAAAAAGATGTGAGTTATGACGCATCGGATATAGAAGTTCTGGAAGGGCTTGAGCCTGTCCGCCGCCGTCCGGGCATGTATATTGGCGGAACGGACGAGGCGGCTTTGCACCATCTGGTCGCAGAGGTTCTGGACAATGCGATGGACGAGGCGGTCGCGGGCTATGCGTCCTTTATCGAGATGGAGCTAAAACCGAATAATACCGTCACCATCCACGATAATGGGCGCGGGATTCCCGTGGATAACCACCCGAAATATCCGGGCAAATCCGCGCTGGAGGTCATTTTAACAACCCTTCATTCGGGGGGAAAATTTTCGAACAAGGTTTATGAGACGTCAGGCGGCTTGCATGGTGTTGGCATTTCAGTCGTTAATGCTTTGTCAGAGGAGCTGATCGTCGAAGTCGCTCGTGACAAGCAGCTCTATGTTCAAACTTACAGCCGAGGCGTTCCTCAAGGAAAGCTGAAGAATACGGGCGCGGTGACTAAGCGCGGTACGACCGTCACCTTCCGTCCGGATGTCGAGATTTTCGGTAGTAAGGTGCAGTTCAAACCGGCGGCGTTGTTCCGCATGGCGCGGTCGAAGGCCTATCTGTATCGCGGGGTCGAGATTCGCTGGCGCTGCGATCCGGCGCTGATAAAAAGCGAGGATCAAACGCCCCCTCACGCGGTTTTGCATTTCCCGGGCGGCTTGTCTGATTATTTGGCCTCCTCCCTCGACGGGCGCGAGACTCTGACCAAGAGTCTTTTTGCCGGCATTGCGGAGCTGCCAGACAGTCAAGGCAAGGTCGAATGGGCTGTTGCGTGGCCTGTCGATGGTGAGGGGTTCTGCCATTCTTACTGTAATACGGTCCCCACCCCTCAAGGGGGCACGCATGAAAGCGGCATAAGGTCGGCTTTATTGAGAGGTTTACGCGCCTATGGCGAGCTGTCGGGCAATCGTCGTGCAGCCCTTTTGACGGGCGACGAGGCTTTTGGGGATGCGACCGTCCTTTTGTCTCTGTTTATCAAAAACCCTCAATTTCAGGGGCAAACGAAGGAAAAACTGGCGACGGCTGAGGCGTCTCGGCTGGTGGATCAGACCGTTAAAGATCATTTGGATCATTGGTTGGTGGCGGATGCCGCCGGAAGCAAGGCGCTTTTGGATCATCTGATCTTCAAGGCCGAGGAGCGCGTCCGCGCGGCGCAGGCCAAAGACCTCGCCCGCAAATCGGCCACGCGCAAATTGCGTTTACCCGGCAAATTGGCCGATTGTTCCCGCAGCAGCGCGAAGGATACCGAGATTTTCTTGGTCGAAGGTGACTCGGCGGGTGGCAGCGCCAAACAGGCGCGTAGCCGCGAAACGCAAGCTATTTTGCCTCTGCGGGGCAAAATCCTGAATGTGGCTAGCGCAACGGTCGATAAACTCCGTGCCAATCAAGAGCTGCAGGATCTGACTCAGGCCCTAGGCTGCGGCGTCGGATCGAGCTTTGATGTCACCAAGCTGCGCTATGATCGAGTCATTATTATGACCGATGCCGATGTGGACGGGGCGCATATTGCCTCGCTGTTAATGACCTTCTTCTACCGCGAAATGCCCGGCCTGATCCGACACGGGAAGCTCTTCTTGGCACAGCCGCCTTTGTATCGGCTGACCCAAGGCAGCAAAACTCTCTACGCCCGCGACGACGCGCATAAAGAAGAGTTGATGGAAAAGACCCTAAGTGGACGCGGCAAGGTCGAGATCAGCCGCTTTAAAGGTCTGGGCGAAATGATGCCGGCGCAGCTCCGCGATACGACGATGAATCCTGCGAAACGCTCTTTATTGCGGGTTGTCATCGCCGCCAATGACCTGAATGACGAGGCCACCGAGATTCGTGAAACCGAAATACTGGTCGAAAACCTGATGGGCCGCAAAGCCGAAACCCGCTTCCAGTTCATTCAGGAAAATGCCCGTTTTGCGCGGGACGTGGATGTGTAACGGCCTGCGCCTGAGTCCAAATCAATGGGGAATGACCTTTTAAAGCTCTATCCGTGAGTAGGAGCAGGTGTTGAGCCGAGCGGTCCAGCACTCTTGGGTAGGGCCGCCTCGATTAGATCACGTAGAGGGGCGTAACTTTCGCCCCATCTGCTAATCGTCGTCGCGACGACCCGCGCGTAGCAAGCCGACACGGGAGCATCCAGCCTTAATGGTTCTTGGCCGGTTTCAAGAGAGGTATCCTCGCGGAGGAGGGTATCGATTTGACGAATTACTGGTCTTTCTTTTTCCTTTAACAGCTCGTTTGCAACAAATGGAAGAACGTCACGGGCCTCACTGATGCCAAGGTCCAGCATTAAACTCGCGCGAAAGCCCGGGTGATCATCGAGAGTGGGACGAAAATCGTAGAAAGGATATTTTCCCTCATAGAGTCCCAACTCTGGAACTTGGCGAAGCATGCCGCTCAGAAAAAGTTCGGCAATAGGTATGTTAGGATCCGCATCGGGAAGGAACGTTTGCTGTATTGCCCGCATCATAGGCAAAGTCAAAATAGAGGCGCTGAGAAAGGCCGCAAGCGTCTGACCATCTGGAGACGTATCGGCAAAGAATCGGGCTAAGCGCTTTTTCCCATTCACCCCTTCCAATCTATTGCCCCTTCCAAAATTTTCATCAGCCCATTTGGTGTCGGCGTTAAACTGCCATCCGCGCTGCCATATTTGCGTCTGTGGATCACGTATAAGTGTTCCCCAGACATTCACAGAGGATGCCTCGCCATAGAGAACAACAAGTTCCCAAGGATCTACGGGTTTCACTCTTTCGTAGCACGCTCTTGCGGCTTGACCGATTTCTATGCGTTTTCCCCGCCCCAGAGCCGTGCCGTCCAGCAGGCGCTCGGGCAAAACTTCAAGAATAGCGATCGGTGCCTTTTTACCCAATTCTCGTAAACTGAGCAGAATCTCCCTTGTGTGCCAAAGCCGTCCGACACAATCACTGGCGACAATAACACGATCATTTGCCGTCAAACGCGAAGACAGATCAATCTTCTCCCCATTCGTATCCTGAACCATAGTACCGGACTCATTTTTTAACATTCAGCAATACCAATATGTTAACGCTCGTTCCGGGTAATATTAAACGGGCGAGTGTGGTTATTATTTTGGGGAGGCTTGAATTTGAGAACAATCGGCGCA
>CAIJXG010000074.1 GCA_903824505.1 uncultured Pseudomonadota bacterium
GAAAAAGGCATCAAAATCTCGAACCAAGAACTCCGTGCCGTCAACATCAAAAAGCATGACTTCCACGGCGAATGGAACTACACCATCTCTCCGTCCCTCGCCGCTTAAACAGACGCGGTTATTTCCTCGTGCGCTCTTAGGACGTGGTGCTGTATACCAACGGGCTTAAGAAAAAGTAGGTCCGTTTCGTCACACGTCGGTGGGATCTGGGCTGATAGATGCTTGGTATAAGGAGGCGACGCTCTTCTAACCGAAGGGCTTGCGGGTATCTTGCAGATCCAGCTCACCCAATTTCTGAAGCACTTCCTTCGATGCTTTTTCGACAGCGTCAATGGATTCCAAAACCCCGTCGAGATTGCCTTCCTTATAAAGTTGCGCCGCCCGCCGACCATGGGCGTGAACCTCCTCATGAGGGCGCGCCATTGCGCGAAAGGCCGGATGCTCGACATAGTGGGGATCGCGGCACGCATCGTACCATTTCCCCAGACGGCACTGATGGTGGTTTGACAAGTCATCGGGGTCTATTTTCTCAAGCCCCGCCGCCATGTTAATCAGCCGTTTTTTCCACGCGACATGATCGGATTTCGCAAGCTTGACAACCTTGCCGGGCACGTCAAGCCCCCCTAGCGCGGTGATGCACCCGCTAATGCTTTTTTCGATCTCCGCCGCCGTGCGTACAACGCTATCAATACCGCTGGCGTTCTTGGCGGCATTGCCGGATATCTCAAGAATTCCTTTGGCGACTTCCTCTGACGCGGTGGCTTGTTGAGTCAGAATGCCTGTGATCTCACCCGTGCTGTGGCGCACTTGTTCCGAGCGAAGCTTAATCCCCTCCATGCTCGCCCCAACTTCTTCGATCGAGGCTTGCCCCTTCTTCACCGCCTCCTGACTCTCATTCATGGAGCCTGCGATAGCCTTCATCTCATTCTGAAGATTTTTGACAAGCGATTCTATTTGTTGGGTAGCTTGGGTCGTTTGCGCTGAGAGATTCTTGACCTCGCCCGCCACAACCGCAAACCCTTTCCCCGCGCTTCCGGCCCGCGCGGCTTCGATCGTCGCGTTCAGAGCTAACAAATTCGTTTGTCCTGCGATTTTCTTGATCGTGTCCGCGATGGAGGTGATCTCGCGCGTGAAACCGCTGAGCGTCTTCACCCGCTTGACATTTTCTTTCACAACACCGGAAATATCCTCCATGCGATCCCGCGCATCCTGAACGGCTCTTGCTCCCTCGCAGGTCGCATCGCTTGAGGCAATGGCCATGCTGGCTATATTCTGGCCGTTGCGCCCGATTTCCTGCACGCTCGCCACCAGCTCCTCGGCCGCCGCAGCAATCCCATGGGCTTTGCCGTCCACGCGCCGCAATTCAGATAGCATTCGGATGGATTGAACGCTGACATCGTTTGACTGGATCGAGATTTGAACCGCGCGGTCCATTTCCTGCAAAGCTTGTTGGCGTAAATGAACAGCCAATTTGTTGAGGCTTCGAACCAACGGCCCCCCACCATTGAGACTCTGATCGTAGTTTCCCGCGATCAGCCCATCAACAAAGGATGTCCAAGCCGTCTCTCCTGCTAGAGACGCGGACGGAGCCGGAGACACCTCGCTCTCAAAAGCGCGATCGGATTTTTTGGAAGGGGCGAAAAGGCTCATGATACACCACCAAAGAGCGAATCAGAAAGGTATGATGAAGCCTAAGGTAGATATACCTTTCCAAAGCTGCAATAGTTTTTCAGGGGGCTTATTCGTCAGGTTGGGCACCCTCACGCTTAAGGACGCGTGAGGAAAATGACAAGGTATGGATCTTTTGAACGTCTAAATGGATCACTGCCCCATGCCGCCGGGCTTGCTGATCTCGCCGACCACGCCGAAAATCGACATCATCACCCAAGAGATCATGCCGCCGACAATCGCCATGCCCACATTGCGAATCACCAAGGCTTGGATGCGCATGGAGTCAATTTGGTCCGTGATCCACTCCTCCGTTACGTCTTCGATGACCGCGCCGACATCGGCTCGTTCGGACAAAATTTCAAGATCAACCGCCACGAGGGGGTCTGGGAAATTCATACGCACAATCCGCATAGCCTCGCCAAGATTGCGGCCACGCAGCACTTCTTGGCGCAAAAGCCCAATGCGCAGGCGAATCCACGGGCTGCCTTGCTCCTCTAAAATTTCAAGCGACCGCTTCAAGGGCATCTGCGCACCGAGCAGAGCGGAAAGACCAAGCAAAAAGCTACTTCCTTGCAGAACGCGGTACCAAGACCAAGGCGGATAAAGGTCAAATTTCGGGCGGAGTCCCCCCTTCCATTTTGAGAGACTCAAGACAATCAAGGTAGAAAGCACTATGACTAAGAGAACAACATAAAGCCCCCACGCTGCTATGAAGTCCGAGAAAGGAACGAGGCTGCCCATGGCATCCACGACGCGCGCGGGGGCATTCTCGCGCATCTGTTTGATCATATTAATGCCGAAGGTATAGATAACGAAACAGACCAACATAAACATCGCTACGGGATAGGCCACCGCCTGAAAGACGGCCTGTTTCATCTGGGATCCCCTTTTTCCCATTTCTTGAATCGAGCCAAGGGTTTTCGCTAAAGAGCCGGATTCTTCACCCGCGCGAATCAAATAAAGCTCGCCATCGGGCACCCACCCCTCCATCGCGCGGGCCAAAGGCATCCCTGTTCGGTCTTTGAGGAACCAGTCGCGCAAGGCGTAAGCCGCAGGACGCTTCGGGTATTTCCCCATCTCGGTCACATTTTGATAGAGCCTATCAAGCGAGCGAGACAGAGCTTCATTTCCCTTCAGCATGCCCTCTAGTTTGCGGTAGATGCGGTAGCGCTGCTTTTTGCTGGTACGGAACTGCATTTTGGCTAGTTTAAGCTGAAACGCGTCCAGTTTTTCTTGAATATCGCTCATAGCAGGGGGCCCAATCTTTGATCAACATCGATAACCTCACGCGGCGACGCGAAGACGCCCAGCTCGAATTCGGCATCGTCAGGCGAAACTTCGCCAGCCGCCACTTTTTCAAGACCCCGCCAAAGCATATTGATGCCGTTCAGTCCATCCGGAGAAAGCCAATAGGCCTCGGCCTCTTCATTGCGATTTGTTTGAATGAGGTTCATCAATTTTGCGTCGGTCTCGATGATTTCGGCGCAAACTGTCCGCCCGGATCGCCCTTTGTAACAATGGGAACAGCCTTCAGGATTTGCAAAATAAACGCGGCTCATATCCGGAGGTTCTAGACACTCCAAAACAGGTTTTCCAACATGCGCCATGTTGCGCCGCGCCAGCATGAGGGCAAGGCCTGCACGAACCCTTTGGGCAATTTCGCGCTTAACCGGCCCCATCTCATGGCAGGCCTGAGCAAAGGGAATGCGGCAAGATGAGCACAGGGAGCGAAGCAATCGCTGACACGCCATGCCCCGAACGAGATGGTGATCATAGACAATATAATTTTCAATCCCGATATCGCAAAGACGCTTGGGAGTCGCAATGGCCGCGTAAACGTGGCCGGTCGTATAAAGCTGACGTCCCGTTAAGGCCAAGCGAAAGGCAAATTTAGCCGTTTGTAAATCCCGGATTTCCCCAAGCATCACCATATCGGGATCCAAACGCAGGGTGCAGCGCATAATCTCGCCAAATGTTTTTTCGCGCTGTTCATCCTTAACAGAGGCTGAAACACCAATCTGCCGCGCGCCGAGCACCCCGCCTTCGGCCGGATCTTCGATCATCAACAAGTTAAGGCGCATTTCTGTTTCCGCCATGCGCCGATTGAGGACAACACGCAATGTTGTCGTTTTTCCTTGGTTCACTGGGCCGGAGAAAATACGCAAGCCCCCCGGCGCGGCCCGCAAGCTTTGAACGACTTTAAGCTGCTCTTGCGAGAAGCCCAGCGAATCCACATCCGCCATGACGAAATTTTCGCCAAATAGATAAGCCGAGTCATATTGCAAGCGCATATCCAGATAGCGCCCATCATTTGCAAGCGGAACCCATTGGCAGCGCACACTAATGACACCCTTGGGGAGGGTAACAATTTCAGATCCTCGCGCATCGCAGGTCAGCATGGCGGCTTGCGGTTCTTGCCAGTTCGCCGTTGAGCCAGATTGGCCAATTGAATGCGAGAAGACGGCGGCAAGAAACTGATCGCCTTCCGCTTGGGTCCAAGTATCTTGAAGCCGCAAAGCGCCATCAATCCGGAATTGAACCGTCGCGCGCCCATTCACGGACTCGATATGAATATCGTTGGCCCCCATTTGCATGGCTTGTTCAAGCGTGGCCACAATCCGCCGCCGCACGACATTGACGTCATAACGTGCGGCATTGCCTTGGCGATCCGCGTAGGTATAGGCCTGCATAATCACGTCAGGCGTGACATAGCGCGGTTCTGAAACTGGAAACCCCTGGCGTTTGGCAGCTGAGGCGACAGATGTCACAAGGGGAGAGTGGCGATGCGAGGCGCTGACAAGCCACATGCCTGTATCAAAAAGGGCGCAAAAATTTCTGGCTTCTTCGGGAATGGCCAAAAGACTGCCGGCGGACGTTAAGACGGTTCCCTTAAAAACAAGCCGAGCGTTTGGGGCTTCTTCTTCCTTGGCTTGGGCGACAGGTTCAGCCGATGGCAAAGCAGTTGGAGAAGGTGTTTCAGATGTCGTGGGAGCCGGTAATTCTTGCGGGACCTGTGGAGATGTTGCCCCTTCCTTTTTTTCCGATTTTGGCACTATTTTTTTCCGCGCGGGCTGTGGGGGCGCCGCGCCTTGTTTCTTGCGAAGAAAACCAAAAAGGGTTGAAAAACGAGACACGCGCACAAAACTCCTTTGATCCTTTGGCCTTATACTCGGTTTCCTTGGAAAGCGGAAGGATTCTACTCCGTGCAAAACACGCGCTCAACGAAGCTGATGTGCCTTTTGCGCGGACAAAACGTTCGGGGACCGAAGGGGCCCGAGTATAGATGGATTTTTGAAAGGAACGGGGCTTAGAATTTCCAAAACACGCCTTACATGTATAAGGTCGTTCTTTGGTAAAGAACTCGTAAACACAGCCGCTATCCAAGGCTTTTTCAGCAAAAGGGCGTTTCTTTTACTGGTAAGCGGCACTATACAAAGGCCCCGTCGCGCCTATGCTCAAGGTGTGGGTGCGCCCAGCCTCCGTTAAGACAACGGCAGTGGGTGTAATACGGTTGATTCGTCCGTGATCTCCAACAGAATCACCAACCTTGAATGTCTTTGTGGAACCGCTAGTTAGACGCAGGACAGCGATATAAGCGCCATCGGCTCCAACGACTCGCACGAGCTCAGCAGACAACGCACTCTCTTTCTTCGGTGGAGAAACAGGCGTTATCGGCTGAGGAATTGCCATAGGCGCAGCGGGTGCAGAGGGCGCAGAGGGCATTGGCATCAAAGCACTGGCCGGAATAGCCGCACTGAAAGAGGATGGGATGTGACTATCGTGCCCCCTGAGCTTTTCTAGCTCGGCAAGGTGCTTCTCAATTTCGATCACGGCATCAATGCGCGCCACCGTCTGTCGCGCCGCATTCAAATCGGCCATGCTAAGGGGGGTTGAGGAGGTCTCGATGGTCGATATAAGCTTTTTAGCACTCTCTGTTACCTTTTCCTCAAGAGCCGGCGCGTTCTTTATGCCCTCAGTCCCAGCAGCCGCCTTAGTCGGATCCAAGGCCCCCACCAAAAAGGGCACAGCGGGTTGACTATTTAACAAAACAGGAGGAGGGGGGGCAGCGATCGGTTGAGGACTTGCCGGATTTGTGACAGCAAGGGGAGGCGTTGGATCTGCGCTATAAGCCTGTCCTGCCCATACAGAAACAGAAAGAAGAGGAAGAAGGAAAAAAAGAGGCAGGGCCACAAGCCTCCTCTTGTGCGGGCGCACAGAAAAGGCGGCTGGTTCTTTTAGACCGTTTTCATTTGCGATTTTCATAGATAACCCCCTCGATTGTCCATGTACAGACTCCCCCACTCACATTACAAGACAACCCTTTCAGCATGACGCCATGCAAATCAGCCAGCAGCTTGGGCATATCTGAGGGAAGATCTTGAACGCTAAAAGTAAAGGAACGCTTAACCCAAGGGGGGGGCGGCGGCGGATCATCCGGAGCCTTAGTCAGATTAAGCGACCGATCCTGAGTCAGATACCGTTCTGTTAACACATCTGGATCTCCTAAAGCCTCGGCCCCACGAGGCGGCACAGGAGCCAAAGAAATCGTTTTTGTCGCAGAGGTTAGCGTCTCATTCAGCGCCGCCCCTTCGGGTATTGTCGCGCTTCCCTTCGTGCGGCCCCACGCGATGGTAAGGGCTCCCGCCGCGCATTTAATGCTTGTCAATGACCATCCTGGAACGGCAACCGGCACGAGAGCAAGCCCTTGCCGACAGTTTTCTATCACGGCAAAGGGAGGGGGCGAGGACTCCCAGACTCGTTCATATTTGGGTTCAGGGGGACGCTGTGTTTGAATCGCGGAGGGCAAAAGAGCTTGCGCCGCCAGCCGCGCCTGTTCGGCTGCTGCTTCCCGCTCGGCCGCTTGACTCTGCCAATATAAAAAACCGCCCAACCCGAGGATGGCAACCCCAAGCCCCGCGGCCATAAAAACTTTACTCCGTTGAGAAAGAACGATCGGACGTAAGGTAACATCCTTCTTTTCACGCAGCAAAAGGGCTAGAGGGATAGAATCGGAGCCTGGAATGGCCCATGCTTCAGGGGCATAAATAGCCTGAAGCCCTCCAAAACCAACTTCTTGAAGCAGGCGGTTGCGGGCTTCTAGTTCATCCGAAAAAAGCAAATCACCGTCTGGCACGACAAGATCATCCCGAATAATCGTGACAATAATGCCTTCGGGAAGGCGGAACGCCCCCCCCCATGATCCAGGAACCTGCCCCGCCAGACAGGCTGCAAGGGCGGGAATGCCAGCTTTTTGCCCTTCGCTTCCCCCGCAAAGACCAAATTGGGGCACGCGACCCGTTTTGGGGTTTCCCGAACGAACCGCATAAAAATCAGCCTGCATGCCGGGTTGAAGAGCGGCCTCCCGCGCGATTTGGGCAACACGTCCCTTCCCCGGGCTGTTCTCCCAATAAAGGCCGACGGCATAAGCCCGTCGTCCGATGGTGACAACCCCTGACGCCATCAGCGAGGCTCCTCATCCGTGCCAGGATCCATCACCTGAGGCGTCATGGTCATCAACATCATATAGTGGTTTTTATTGCTAGAGGTGCCCCCACTTAACAAGATATTGTCCGGAGATCCCATGCCCTGCTTGTTCAATACCATATCTTCCTGATCGACTCCGCCGAGAATGAGGGTTTCCCCACTCTTCAAAGCCGATTGTTGAACAAAAATACGCTGTTGCGTTACTGGTAAGGTAAGTTTGATGCTGCTTCCCGGGCCTGTCCCTCCTGTATTAAAAAGTGTCTGTCCCATGGTTTCAATACCAACCAACTGAAGTGAGTATTGGAGAAGAATCCGCCCGTCATCGAGCAATCGAGGGGTTAGTTGAACCGAAAAACCAGCATGAATAGACGAAACGACTGGTGTATAGGTCACGACAGAACTTGTCCCTGTCGTGGAATTTGTTGTCACAGTTGAAATATAACTTGTATCCGTCCCAACCCGGCGCGACACGGGGCGATTGTTGAGGGTCGTCATTGGAAACTGGGCGACTGTCGTTGTATTGCCAATTGTGGAAAGGGCGCTAATCATGGCCGCTGGGTTTGTAGCCGCAGAAGCCCCCTTGCCCCCTTGCAGAATGGCGGCACTGAATGAACCAAGGGTGCCCGCCGTCGTATTAGTGGACGGAAGGGGCTGCAGGGATCCAAGCGTATAATCGCCAGTTCCAGCTAGCCTAATCTGGTGTAAGATATTCTGGAAACTCAAATCTAAATCTTCACTTTCCCCTAAATTGATACTATAGATTTGAACATTAATCGCGATTTGACGCGAGATGCGTTTGTTTTCTTTCGTGATGTATTCGGCGATCGTCGCCATGACATCGGGTGTCGTTGTGACGGTTACCGTTCCCATGGACGGAGAAATGACAACATTCCCCTGACTCCCCACCATGGATTTCAGGACCGCGCTCAGCTCGTCCCAATATTTGAAATCCATCGAGACTTTTGAATTCTGAGTCAACGTATTTTGGGCCGAGCTTCCGGAAGATCCCCCGCCGCCACTGCTGCCCCCAGAGGAACCGCCGCTGGATGAACTTTGATCATCCTGCATGCCCTCTTTGACTTCTTGCGTTCCGGGCAGGGCCTCAATCGCGAAGACGCGGGTTTCATAGCGGGACACAAAGATAGATGACCCGTCATAGCGCCAGCTGACACCGAAATAAGCCGACACCCGTTCCATCAGGCCTGATAAGGGGCCTTCATAGGAAATGGGCATAGTAGGGGCCGACGGTTTCGACGGTGTGCTTCCTGCTTGGGGTGAGAAGCCCCCCTCACCCATGCCGGACTCCCCCATAAGCCCTGCCCCGGAAAGGGGGGAAGAGAAAGAGGCGGGCGCTGCCGCTGCCGCCGCTGATCCTGTTGCGCTTCCCCCTGCCGTCAAGCCAATCATGCGAATGGCAACGCCCGTTTGTGCGCTAACTGCATCCGCAATTTCTTCCAGCGACATAGGGTCGGCGGCGACCAAACTCACACCGTGCTGCGTCTCATAACGCGCCGGCAAAGGAATCCCCCGCCGCATGCGCAGCGCCATCCCCCCGCTCCATACCTTATCGCTGACCGTCAAGGGGTTATAGGAAACGGATTTAGGTGCGTGGGTGGCCGTGCCCATAGACTGTTGCGCCTCATTGGCGCGCTTGTCGATGTCATCATGTGTTTTTTCATTAAACGTGCATCCGGACAGACAAGACAGAAGTCCAAGCGCACAAGCGGTTGACCGCCCCCATTTTCCCATAAGCGCCATTGAGATCCCCTAATTTGTGCCGCTGTTGCCACGAGCTTGAACAACCAGAACATTTTGCCCCGCCGCCGCATTTTTGTGCAGTTCCGCGACAGGTTGCGGATGTGCGCCTGCGAAACCAATCAAAAGCTGACGCACAGCCTCCTCAAACCCGCCGCTAAAGTGCGCCGAAGCTTCTAGCGGATAATCATATTCCGCCAGCCATTGAAGTTCGACACCCGCGCGCTGACACCAGTCCGCCAGAACTTTCCGAAGCGACTCCCCGCGCTGCGCCTGCCAATCCCCGGAATCCAAGATTCCCGGATCCGCAACAGGGCCCGAAGCGATGATGAGGGAGGGTTGAGGAGAAGAGGATGGGGAAATAGAAATAGAAACAGGAACAGGAACAGGAACAGGATCCGTTTTCACAACAGCAGGCGATGTTTGGCTTACGGTCACCAGCGATCCCTGCTCTTGCCAACTTAACCCCACATCCCGAAGCATCGCGGAAAGTGTGTCGCGCCAAGACTGTCCGCCTTTATAGGAGACAAGTGTGTCCGGACTGACCTCAAGGCCAATTGAAAAACTATGATCGGCAGGCACAATCTGCCTCAGAGCCAAAGGCAGCGGGACATCCGTTGCAAACCCCTGAACCGCCCTATCGGCCCCTAAAGGAGGGGGTGAAGAAGCCGGTTTGCCTGAAATGATAAGAGGAGAAAGACTCTCCGGAACCTTGGAAACGCTCGGCGATGCAGAAATCACAACAGTCTCCGAATCAATCGGCGCAAGATTTCCTGCGGCGGGAATAAGCTCAAAGCCCGCATAGGCCGAGGTTGGACCGCAGAGGCTTCCCCAAGCCGCGACAAGAAGGGCAGAGCAGAAAAGGATTCTTTTTGACATCGGAAACCATCGCCAGAACTTAAGGGGCTGATTCTTTGAATCTATCGATAACAAGATCAGAGTGCAAAGGGATTTTCCGTCCCATCTTTATGATTTGCACTCTTTGTCCATGTTGGCCCCCCTCAAACGATAGAAAAAACCGCGCAACTTGACACGGCACGGGCCCCCACACATAACGACAACAACCTTTTCTTACGGCATACCCTGTCGTTCTCGTCTTGGAGAGATACCCTATCATGCCCCTTAAACACCATGTTTTCTTTTGCACGAACCGTCGTCCAGAGGGACACGCGGTGGGTTGTTGCGCGTCCAAGGGAAGCGAGACGCTTTGTGCCCAGATGAAACGCCGCGTCAAAGAGGCCGGCCTGACAGAGGTGCGGGTAACGCAGGCCGGATGTTTAAGGCGTTGCGGGGATGGCCCATCTGTCGTGATTTATCCTGAAGGCGTTTGGTACACCGTCCGGAGCGAATCGGATCTCGATACGATTCTACACCAGCATATTGGGCTGGGCGAAACCGTCACATCCCTTCTGATGAAGTAGCTTTATCTGACAGGACGGCTGCAGACGATATTTGTGCCGCTGGAATCCGCGATATAGCAATAGCTGACCTCGCCCGTATTCGTGTCCAGTCGGAAAACACCCGCATTCGCTTGGACATTGCTGTGATGCATCAGCTCGTACGCGCCGCCGCCGCCATAATGATCGGCTAAAGCGACAGGGACTCCCTTGGTCAGAAACACGCTTGCGGCGATCAGCGCGGCGCCGATTAAGATGGCTTGGCTGTTGGTCATGAGGAACCCTTTGTCAAGGAAGGTAGGGAGAATCCTTACGCAATTCCGGCGGCTTGTTCAACTTCTTTTCCCAGCGATTCTCGACCCATTGTTTTTACCCTCCGTGCGCCCTATATCACCACCACGTTCCTTGAACAGGAGTCTTCCTATGTCCGAATCTATCCCCTTCCGCGCCGAAGTCAGCCGTTTGTTAGATATCGTTGTTCATTCGCTCTATAGCGATAAGGAAGTCTTTTTACGCGAGCTGATTTCCAACGCTTCGGATGCGTGCGACAAACTGCGCTATGAAGCGCTGACCCAGCCTGAGCTTCTGACCGATGATCCCGATTTCAAGATCTTGATTGCCCTTGACAAAAAAGCGCGCACGATCACGGTTGCCGATAACGGTATCGGGATGACACGGGATGAGCTGGTTGACAATCTGGGCACCATCGCGCGATCCGGAACGGCCGCGTTTCTGGATCAAGTTGGCACCGAAGCGAAACCGAGTTTGGGGCAGATCGGCCAATTTGGCGTAGGCTTTTATGCCGCTTTCATGGTTGCACAGGCGGTTGAGGTGCGTGCGCGCAAAGCGGGCAGTGCGGAAAGTTGGGTATGGGAATCGGACGGGCGCGGCGCGTTTTCGGTTGAAGAAACCGATAAACCCACGCGCGGCACCGAAGTCATTCTTTATCTGAAACAAGGTGAGGATGAATTTCTGGACATCGAGCGTTTGCGGCATATCATCCACAAATACGCTGACCATATCGCTATTTCTGTGATGCTTGAAGGTGAGGACACACCGGCCAATCGGGCGGGCGCTTTGTGGCTGCGCCCTAAAAATGAGATTACGCCTGATCAGTACAAAGAATTCTATCACCATGTCGGGCACGCCTTTGACGATTCTGTTCTGACCATCCATTGGCGGGCCGAAGGCGTAATCGAGTATACGGGCCTTTTGTTCATCCCAAGCACCAAACCGTTTGATCTGTTTGATCCCAAACGTCAGCATGGGGTAAAATTGTACGTCAAGCGAGTCTTCATCACCGATCACGCGGATGGGCTTGTCCCGCCTTGGCTGCGCTTTCTGCGCGGCGTCGTCGATAGCGAGGATTTGCCGCTGAACGTCAGTCGTGAGATGCTGCAAAACAACCCCATGTTGGCCAAAATTCGCCAAGGGGTCACCAAACGCATCCTGAGTGATCTGGCAAAATTTGCAGCTGACACCCCTGATTCTTATGCGAAATTCTGGGAAAATTTCGGCGCGGTTCTAAAAGAGGGCCTCTATGAAAGCGCGGAATATCGGGATGAGTTGGCGAAGCTTTTGCGCTGTCGCTCGACTTCTGGCGACGGGCTTGTGTCGCTGACCGACTATAGAGGCCGCATGAAAGAGGGGCAGGAATCGATTTTCTATCTCTGTGGGGAAAGCATCGAAAAACTTCAGCGCAATCCCCATTTGGAAGGTTTCAAGGCTAAGGGAGTCGAGGTCTTGCTCTTGATCGATCAGGTGGATGATTTCTGGCCCACGACGCTAGGTGAATTTGATGGCAAACCCTTCAAATCCGTCACCCGCGCCGGAGAAGATCTCGGTAAAATTGCTACCTCCTCGGACACAAAGAAAGAGGACCCACAACCCGCCGCCGAGGGCATGGGCGATTTGATCGCCCTGATTAAACTGACGCTTGGGGATTCGGTGAAAGATGTCCGAACATCAGATCGCTTAACATCCAGCCCCGTTTGTTTAACATCGGATGAAGGGGATCTGGATATTCATCTCGAGCGCTTTCTGGCCCAACACAACCAGATTCGCACCGCCAGCAAGCGGATCTTGGAAGTGAATCCAAAACACCCCCTTTTGATCCAAATGGCGGCCCGCGCCAAAGAAAGCGGGGCGGCGGATCATCTGAAGGACGTGGCATGGCTTCTTCTGGATCAAGCGCGGCTGCTGGATGGCGAGACTCTGTCGGACCCTATCGCCTTCAGTGATCGGCTAGGGGCGCTTTTGGTTAAGGCGGTGTAAAGAGCTGTACAATACCTGACACATAAAGGATTCCTTATGTCTTCTTCGAAAACGGTTATGCTTACACCTCTCCAAAAAGCGTGCCTTGAGGCGCTGAAGAAGGGGTTTCAGAAGAAGACGACGATCGCCATCGAAATAAAAACAGATTTCAAAAGCCTTTCCAGAGACTTAGAGTTTCTGCGTGAGGAGGGGCTTGTGCAACAAGACCAAAAAAGAAACTGGAGTCCAACACTCAAGGGGCGCTCATGTTCTATCAAATGTGTGATAAGGAAAACGCGCAAAGGCACCGATAAGCCGGGACATGGGGGCTTGCGCCTTCTGGGGATTCTTGCCTTCCCGATGCGGGGGAGTGAGATCGCCAAGCGGCTCAATGTCTC
This sequence comes from uncultured Pseudomonadota bacterium, assembly GCA_903824505.1. GTDB lineage: Bacteria > Pseudomonadota > Alphaproteobacteria > UBA9219 > UBA9219 > CAIXLI01. Next base: position 12,959 of record CAIJXG010000074.1, read on the forward strand.
AAGGCAGGCTATCCATTCGTTGGTGATTAAGCTTCACGCCCGAGGGTTTATCACCCTTGCCGATCCGGACAACCCTTTATCCTATATCAAACGTGCGGAGGACCCCACGCTTCTTCTCACATGGCATCAAGCCCGTGTTCTTTCGGTTGTTCCGGAAGAGTATGGAGCTGAAATTTCTAGTATTTCGTTGCGCATAAAAAGTAGAATGGATCGCAAGAATCTAAAGGCCGGCTCAAAGTGAAGTGCAACTTGCTAAGATCCATGCAAGGAGCACGAGATGGGCAAACGATACCGGCATATCAGCGATACGGAACGAGAACAGATTGAGCGGTGGTTGGGCGAGGGGTTGATCCGCGAGGAGATCGC
>CAIJXG010000075.1 GCA_903824505.1 uncultured Pseudomonadota bacterium
AGCTTTTGCTTGCGTTCGGCAACATCAAAAAAGCCCGGTTGCTTCATCGTCCATCTCCTCGGCAGGGTGAATGGACTCTATTGAATCACGCGGTTTTGAGTTTGCAAGAAGAATTTAGCCGGTTTTTAGAAGTGCCCTTTAGAAGAACAGCTCGTTGCGCTCAACAATGTTTCTGTTATCTTATTGCCTTCTTCCTGTTCGCACCCTCTTGTACGAAGCATTCCTGCTTGCACCCAGTCCAAGACATTAAGCAACCAACCCTCTTGACGGTCTCCCTCTGCCTCCGTCTCTCGCGTCACATCCTTTCGTACCGCACTCATCTTTAGCCTTCTCGTTAAGCACACCGCATCCACATGTATGCAGCTCTTTCTTTGTGGGCTGATTCGGCCCAAAAAACAAGAAGAATTACCCCCTATCCGCGCCGCCACAACGCGCCTTCGGCCGCGCGGCGACGCGACAGGCCACCCATAGCCTCGCCCTTGACGCGGTTCCAGCGCATCAGCTGCGCGGGGACTTGTTCGTACCAGCCTCGGTTCAACAGCCGCAAAAGGGTCGAGGCTTCCAGATTCCCAACCCCAACATTGAACGCAAAACAGACCAGCGCGGAAAACTGATTGTCGGTCAACGGGACCGTCACCAGCCGCGAGACAGCCCGTTCAAACAGGCTCAGATCCTCATCAAGCAGCTGATCCGCCTGCGCTTCAGTAATCTGCATGGCCGAGCGCACCGTCCGCGTGTGGCCATAGCCAATGCTCCACACACCCGCCGGACAGAGATAGGGCGTCAGATGCAGCCCCTCGAAAACCTTAATCAGATCAACACCGTCCTGATTAGCTTGCCGCGCGAAAATAGGTGAAGGATAAGCGTCCATGAGAAGCCTTTTGGTCAGAGGTGAGGGAAGGGGATCAGGGATCAGAAAGGGACGGCGCGTCCCGTTAAAAAAACGAGATCCAGCGCGTTGCAGGGGCTTTGTTTTGGCCCTTTACGCGTGCTTGGTGTACAGTAAGCTGTCACGAAGACTGAAGAGGTATGCTCTATGTCGTCCGCTTTTCCCCACCCCGAGATGATGAAACGCCCGAGGGCTGGACGGTCGAGATCGAAATCCCCGAATCCGGCGAACGCTTGGAATACAGCCTCGCCGCCGTCTTGAATGACCCAGAGGCGGGTTGAGGATTGCGATTGCCTTCGATTGAGTTGGCAGAATTTCAATAAAGGAAAAATCCATCCGTTAAGAACTTCTTTAGAAAAGAGTGACAAAATGTCCCTGTCTGTGTCAGAAGGGGGCCTTTTTATGTCACAATATGGCAAACTGAAAGCCAACCATGCCGTTGACCCGCTTGATCAGATTCCCGTTCAGTCGCTGACTGTGAAAACAATAGACGGAAACAAAGTCAACTTTGAAAACGCCCCTCAACAGGTCGGAACTTTAGGGAAAATGCTAAGAAATTTATCTTCCAATGCGATCGTCATCGAAGCGGACGGAGCGCATAGAAGCCCAGAAACCAATTATCTGGCTGGACATATTGCCCATACCCTCGCGTTGAAAGGAAAGCCCATAAGGACTTATGTCGAAGTTTCTCAACAAAAAGGCGGGACAGCAAGGATCGATCCAGCTTTTCTGGCAAGCATTAGAAAACTGCCCGGAACCTTTTCAACAGATCTTCAATCCAAAATGTCCTTTTTGCAGCATGTCGTTGACATCCCGAACGCAAAGGTTTTTGGCGTTGACGGATGCGAAGGGAATCCTCTGTACGATGGAGGCATTATACAGATGGGGAAAGATGCCTATGAGAGATACAGCCGCGCAAGGGATGCTTTTCAAGAAAAATACGCTTTAGATCCTAGGGATCCGAAAGCACAGCTCGATCCAAACGGGCGTTATAACCTGATCGAATGGAGCGAAAACTGGGATCAATACGGCCAGAAATTTGGGGATATTGTAAAAGGTTATGCAAAGAATATACAGGAATATCAGGCTTTCATGAAGAGCTTTCACAACGAGATCACCTATCAGCTTAGGCCCGACTGGGACCCCGGCAGACAGGTCAGTTACAGTTTGCGCCAGAAGCAGGATAATAGGGTGGCTGACCGCATTGCCCAACAAGAGAAGGGTCAGAAAGGACCTGCCTTTATCTTTTACGGGGCAGGCCATATGAGAAATTCGCCCGAAAGTCTCGCCGCGCAGCTTCACCAAAAAATGCCAAACCGCCCTGTTTTTATGCTCAACGCCGTGAAAGACATTCAGCAGGTTGCAGAAATGGCAAGCGGAGGAGTCTCACCCTCCGCTATCGGACAGAAGAGCCTCTATGTGTTTGTGCCACAGGGCGGTATTCTTCCCTTGAAGACAAACACAAAAACACAAAACCGTACCGATCTTTCTCAGGGGGGTACAGGGCTCAACTCTTTGGCACCTATGTGAACCTGTCCATGAATGCCGATCACAAAAATATCAAAGAGAAAAACACACGGTTATGAATTTGTTAACATGTTTGCAGTAGTATAAACCAAAGTCGCGGCCAAGTTCTATGTGCGAGTGGCAACTGCGTCCCCCTAGTAACCGTGCACACCCCGCCCACAAGGGCGGAACGAGAGCGAAATGCATTAACCGTCAAGGAGTTGAACCATGGCTGGAGAAAACACACCGACCACTCCCCCTTACAGAAAGCTGTTCGACTTCCCTGCCGGAGAGCAGGGGGGTCTGTGTCTGCAGGATGGTCAGCCCTATATGTGGAGCGATGGCACCTCGGCCCAAATCGGCAGTGCCGTGATCCAGCTGATGAACCTCACAATGCAGACCCTGCCAGCAGACGCTGGAGCTATCGCCGAGATGAAGAAAAATGGATCCTATGAGGCTTGGATCAAAGGCCAAGAGGACCGCAAAAAGCTTCCGCCCCGCGCAGATCTTATGAAAGCAGCAGAAACCGCAGCGCAAAAAATCCCCTGCCCCAAAGACATCAAACAGAAAACCAAAAACGGATATTTCTTTCAGGTTGGGGGTCCCTTGGCGTTTTAGGCCGCACGTGACCGCAGGCTTTTGAAAACGCGCATGCTCTCTTGGGCAAAAAATTTCCACAAAGAAAAGTGAGAGCCGCCCCTCACCCAAAATACTTGATCGCAATCAAGATCCCGCCCAGAGCCGCGATCATCCCGCCCAGACGGATAGTGATTTGCAGGCTGAGTTCACGCATTTCCGATCGGACAAGGGCTATATCGGCCTTAACTTCAGCAATATCAGCCTTTGTGGTGATCTCTAACTGCTCAAGGTCCGCTTGCATGGCAAGGCGCAACGCATCAAGTCCGGCCTGCGTTGCAATCTGGCTGTTTAGCACAGAGGCCTGCATCTGCACGACCACCTCGGCTTGGGGTTCTGTAAACCCCTTCTCCGTCATCATCTTGACGAAATAGTGTGTGTCGAATGCCATCGCGCTCACGGTCTCCTCCCCCTGCATCGTTCCCTATTCTATCGGTTTTCCTTGTGAAAAGCCAGTTTTTCAAACAGGGGGTAAGCCCCTCACCCAAAATACTTGATCGCAATCAAGATCCCGCCCAGAGCCACGATCATGCCGCCCAGACGGATGGTGATTTGCAGGCTGAGTTCACGCATTTCCGATCGGACAAGAGCTATATCGGCCTCGATTTTTGCACTATCGATCTTAACAGCGGCAATATCCGCCTTTGTCGCCGAGGCTCCCGCGCTGGCATCCCTCACTTCCGTCAAGAATTCTTTCTGGGCTTTGGCTTGAGCCTCCGCCTGCACACGCGGAACGCCTGCATCCTCAAGAATCTTCGCATAGCGAAGTGTGTCGGCGGGATCGCCGTCATGGGTTTTATCCCTTAAGGGGCCCTTATTCTACCCGTTTTCAATCCAAAATGCGAGTCCTTCAGAGCGTTTTTTCTTGCCTTCTTCGCTGCAAAGGTTTAGGGTCAGACTATGGGGAACGAGCCAGAAAACCTTATCCTGAAAATGCTTCGCGACATGCGCGTCCATAGTGACGAGCAGTTTGACGAGTTGCGTGGAGCTATCGGCGTTCTTGCTCAAGGGTTAAATGGCGTTCGGACGGAGTTAGGTTCTGTTCGAACGGAATTGAAGGAAATTAAAGCCGACCTTGCGAGTGTAAAAGATCGGCTTGGTGAAATCGCCCTTGTCGTCGACCACCACACAACCCGCCTTGATGGAATCGAAAAGCATCTTGGGCTTGACGCGATCAAGCATTAACAAGCCAAGCGCGGTTCAAAGCCCCCTTTGACCGACCGTTTTCGCCCCCAAACGCAAGCCCTTCAGACGCGCTGCACCTATGCCCCCGCACATGGCTTTACCCTTTATTAATCCCCATAAGTTAACATGAAACTATATTTCTTTACAGCCTTGAGAAGCCCTGATGGCAGAAAAACCCCGAGACACCTATGACGACAGCAGCAATCAGGTCTGGGCTGAAACCATCAAAGGACAGCTTCAAAGTGCGGGCGTCAGGCTAGTCCGCTTTGAGCCCTTTCCAACCGAGGAAAGTGCTAAGGAACATGGATCAGCTGGATTGTTAATCCAGCCACATGGTACTTATACGACTTACGCATTTCAGGGAAAGATCTCAGAGATCTTCAAGGTAAGGCGGCGGAAATCATAGCTGATTTAGCTGCGAAGATCCTTCTAAAATCGGAAGATCCTCACAATAAAAGGCTTGATGCCTTTCTCAAACTTTGGCCGCTTGCAAGAAACAAACAATCTTCTGAAAACCCAAATGATCAAATAGCTAAGATCCACAACACTTACATGGTGTTACAAGAATATCCGTCATCATCCGCAATAGTTTTTGATCAAAGAACGCAAAGACCCGTCACAATCCTTGAAGCCACTCAACTTGCTCTTGGGTTTCTTGATGAGCATATGGATCTTTTGTTCAAGGAAACGCCTTTTACGCCTCAAGAAAACGCAAAAATTTGCCTTCCCAAACCCCTAAGAGACAGAAGGTCTTCTCATAGCTCCCTCAAAAGCGAAAATGGACCGAAAACGGCAAACCGTCAACCAAAGGCCAAAATACACCCACCAAGAAGGGCGCAGGGTTCCGTCCCTACCCCTTCGCCACCGTGACCTTCCCTTGCCCCCCTCTTCTCTCACCTGTTCCCATTTGACCGACCGTTTTCGCCCCCAAACGCAAGCCCTTCAGACGCGCTGCACCTACGCCACCGCACATGGCTTTACCCTTTATTAATCCCCATAAGTTAACATGAAACTATATTTCTTTACAGCCTTGAGAAGCCCAGATGGCAGAAACACCCCAAGACACCTATAGCGACAGCAGCAATCAGGTCTGGGCTGGCCCTAAAACAAAAGACATTTATTCCGCCCAAGAATTGAAGGCCCTTCGCCGTCAGGCGTCTGTTCCCTTAGTGGTTATGAGTAGCGATGATCTAAGCGCCTTAGGTCAAGACGAAGAAACGGCCAAAGCACAGATTTTGTCCCAATTTCCCAATTGGATGCAAAACTCTCTCACCGAAAAAAACGTCGGCACAATCTACCGCAGTCTTGTATCGGGAGCTCCGTGGGCTCTTGCTCTTGATGCGTCTGGAGAACGCGTTTCTGGAGGATCTCCTTTCAACACAACCAATAATTCGGAACAGGTTGCCGCTGCTATTATTTTTGTTCCCGGCACAGAAAAATTTACCGAAGACTATTTTAGGCTCGAGACGGGTATTAGGTTTGGAGAAAAGACTATTTCTTCAGATGCTTTACATGAATGTGGGCTTTTTATTGCGGGCCATGAGGCTTCTCACATAAGGCTTTTTGCGGAACGTCCCACGACTCATATCGAAAATTCTGAAGTTGGGGCCGAGGCGGGAGCCTTTGCCTTCCTCCACGAAAATGCAGATCTTTTTCCCGTGCTTTCAAACAATGGGCTGGCCAGAAATCTAGTGGCCGGACGCCGCGCTCTGTCTTCTCTCATCGGGGGCGGAGATAATCTCGGTCATGATTATGGCGCCTATCTGAATCCTGACGCCGAAACGCAACCTTTTGGCACCCAGCAAGGCCCCTTGAGACAAGAGTTAAACCAAATAGTTCCAGCTGTTGAGATCAAGATCGCGCGCCGTTTCTATGAAAAGGGGAACCTTGATCCAAGCGATGCGGATGCCTTTAAGGCTATGGAAAGCAGAGTCAAAACGCCCAGATTTTTCCTGACAACCGAAGGCTCTTCTTTTCCGCCACAAAATGACTTCAAGGCGGATAAAACAGGCCTTTTGGAGCGGTATCTTCAAAAAACGCGCACGCTTATGACGGATAATGATCAAGTTTCCGATGCCCTCAGGACATTCTTCCAAACTCTTTCCCCTCTTTTTGAAGAACGGGAAGGGCAGCAAGGGGAGCTTCAGAAAGCAGAGGACTTTATGAGGCAGTACGGTTTCTCGCCCCACCAGATTCAGGCCGTTATGAAACAGGGGAAGCCCTTTGCAGCGACAGAAACCCTCAAAAAAATAAGGGGAGCTCTGACAAGGGAGAAAAAGTCATGGGAGAGTGATCCTGATCCCAAGATGCCTCAGGCATGGAAAGATGGGCAAGTAACGAGCTTTCGTAATGTAACCAGCCAAGAAAGCTTGAAACTTTTAGCGCCTGACCACCCATTTATCCGCGATCTTCTGTCTGTGGTTACTGAATTGAATCAAGAGGGAGCCTTTAAAACAGTTTGGGAAAAGAATTATGTCGCCAACATTCTTGCCGGTGCGGGCTTCTATGCGAAACCAAGCGTTACTTCTCTTGAATTTACCAATAACCCTACCCATTCGGGAAGAAGAACACAGTCCCTTAACCGCCTCAAAAGCGAAAATGGACCGAAAACGGCAAAACATCCACCAAAAGCCTCAACACACCCACCAAGAAGGGTGCAGGGTTCCGCCCCTACCCCTTTCGCCACCGTGACCTTCCACGCGCCGCTCCCTAGGGTTGCGCTCGCGCCGGTTTGGTTGTTCAGGCGGATCACGGCGCTTCCAGACGCATTCACATAGGCCGTGGCCTGAACGCCTTGCAGATCATAGGGGTCCCAAGACCATCGCGAAATCGCCCTTGTCGTCGACCACCACACAACCCTCCTTGATGGAATCGAAAAGCATCTTGGGCTTGACGCGATCAAGCATTAGCGCACCAAGAGCGGGCCAAAGCCCCCTTTGACGGCATACCGCGCGCGCCATCCTCTTTGTCGATGTGCATCGGTCCCGTGAAACGCCGTTTCTTTTGTCAACGGTAGACCTCTCTGCGATGTCCGATATGCACAACAAGAACCATGAGGCGTGTATCCTCGATGTTGACAATGACGCGATAGTCTCCAACACGATAGCGCCACAGAGACTCCAAACCGCGAACCCGCCAGCGGCTGTCCGACCTCACGCGGATTTTTGCGTCCCGCAACACGTTCGCGAAGAAAAGTTAGAATCCGTTTTGTGACGACGGGGTCAAGCCTGTTCAGTTCTCTTTGCGCCCGATCCGAAAGCTGAACGTCCCATACCATGCTGTTTCATCGCTTCAAGAAGAGAGATTGTCTCAGACTTTCCCGTACGAACAGATTCAAGTTCACGCTCGGCAAAATAAACATCCTCCAAGTCCTGTAGGTGCTCGATTACAGCCTCGGTGACGTAGTACGTCTTGCTCCGCCCTGTGCGTTTGGCCAACACTTTGAGTCGGGTCTCAATATCTTCAGGCAGTCTGATAGACAAAGGCATATTGCCCTCCACATGGCAAAGGTATCGCATTTCTCTGAAACAGTCAAGGACGCCAAAACTTAAGACGCTGGACACAGGCGTCCTAAAGACCCCTACCCCTTCGCCACCGTGACCTTCCCTTGCCCCCCTCTTCTCTCACCTGTTCCCATTTGACCGACCGTTTTCGCCCCCAAACGCAAGCCCTTCAGACGCGGTCTGGCGGCACCAAGGCGCGGCGCACACCTTCCGGATCATGGGCAATTACGGCCAGATAAGCGCGCGCCGGTTGATCGGGTTCCGAGCGGCCTTGCTCCCAATCCCGCAAGGTTCCAAGGGGCACATGGTAACGGGTGGCGAATTCCTCCTGCGTGATCCCTAACGCGCGGCGCATGGTCTTGATGCGCGGCACGCGGCGCGCGCGTTGTAGCTCGCCTTCCGTCATGGGTCTTCCGCCTTCCGTGTCACGCGCAGCTTCTGCCGCGCCTTCGCCTTCGGTCATAGGCCGAGGTGTCAGATCAGAAAAAACCCGCAGGCTGCCGTCCGGCAAAAGCTGAGAAACAGTGCCGTCAGACTGCATTTTCGCGGTAATAATGGTCTCGTTCATGTTTTTCTGCCCTTCGGGCTGAGATCAACCGCACGCGCATGCCGCGCTCGGTATAGGTGATGTGCAAAAGCAAGCCCCCACACATGGCTAGGCGATTGATCCGTTCCTCGCCGTAATCTTCACGGTCATCCATCCACTCGACCGCAAACGGATCTTTAAACGCCTTGACGGCAAGTGGAAAAGCAATCCCATGATTTTGCCAATTGGTTTCGGCCTTGGATGCATCCCACTCGAAAAGATCGTCAGACATAACCGCAATGTACTGGTTCCCCGCAGTTTTGTCAAGCCCCTACCCCTTCGCCACCCTGACCTTCCAAACGCCGCTCCCTAGGGTTACGCTCGCGCCGGTTTGGTTGTTCAGGCGGATCACGGCGCTTCCAGACGCATTCACATAGGCCGTGGCCTGAACGCCTTGCAGATCATAGGGCGCAGAAACCATCGCGAAGTCGCCCAAGGCCGCTCCGGAAACCGTGGTCGCCGCCGATGTCACGCCCCCTCCATTCGCCAGAGTCCCGGGCGCCCATGTCACGGTCCCATCGATCTTGGGCGTTTCTAAAAGCGCCCAAGCCGATCCCGTGTAATACAAAACCCGATTGCCGTTGCGCGACCAGACCATCCAGCCCGCGACGGGGGCTTTCAATACCCACCCACCGTAATAACCCGCCATGTAATTCGCAAACCCGCTCCACGCACCTGTCGGCGACGGCCCCACGATATAGGCATCCCCCGTGTTGGGCGCGGCAGGCGGCGTAGAGAGCGTATAATCTATCACGGACGGTTTGGCCAAAAAATCCAGATCGTTCAGCGCCGCGTTATGCGTCACCTCTTTCTGCGCCTGGGCCGAGGCGATATAGCTCAAAGCCAAATTGGGAGTCGTGGTCATGGCAAGATCCTTTCAGGGAGTGGGGGGAGAGGAGGCGGGGTGAGCCGCCCGCAGGGGAAGCAGAGCTTCAGGAAAATTGCGTCGGCGATCGCCGCGCCGAAAGCATTTTATTCCTTGAAAAAAGGAAGTTTCATGCTATACTCGGTTTCGCTTGGAAAGCGGAAGGATTCGATTCCGTGCAAAACACGCGCGAGGGCGAAGCTGATGCGCCTTTTGCGCGGACAAAACGTGAGGGGGCCCGAAGGGGCCCGAGTATAAAACAAAGACATTAACATTACGCGCGTAACGTACCGCAGGAGCGGAATCAATGACTGAACATTCTTCTGGCGGCACGCCTAAAATAAATACCATCTTTGCTCTCATTCTCGGGCTCACCGCCCCCGCATCCATACCAACGGACGAGCTTTCTCAAAGGATGGATCGAACCGCATTTTCAAATACAAATAGCTCCTATATCCTTGTTTGTAATGAAGAATCGCCTCAAAAGACCCAGCTCCAAACTATAACCTGCCCTATACCCACGGTCGAACGACCTCTCTTCAATCAAACACAGACTGAGGAGACACCTTCCTCTCCGCATGTGAACAATCTTCTGTTCCTGTTCTCAACTGAAGCGTGGGATCTTTGCGTAACGAGCTATCCCGCGAAAGCCAATCTGCAATCTTGGAAGCTCGCCCCCACCATGATCGAGATATTGTGCATAGGACCAAGGCTCGACCTGTGACTCCGCCGCCTTCTCATACCATGCGCTGAGTATAATACCCATTGATCGTGACGTGGGCGAAGACTTTTGATCCGGTTTAGTTAACCGTAGGCTTAACGCCCTGAAATGCCGCTACAACAGGCTGAAGAATTGGAGCTGCGTAGCTGTCCCACGTCTCCTTACCCCAACGCGTGATATTTTCATAAGTCCCTATGGACGGCTTAACGATCGAATCTCCACACGCACGAATTCCGGACATCCCCGGTCCATAAGGACCAAAATCGGCAAGCGACTCGCCCTCATGCAAAAGGGGACCCGATTGCAAAATGAAGTTTGTATCAAGTTTAAAGAGCTCTACGCCTACATGGTCCACGCCTAATTGCCCTCTAACAGCCTCGGACGTTGTCGCCGTCAAAATCTCGGCCTTAGTAGAATAAGCTCCGCAAGCGTTTTCACTGGCATCAAGAAAGAGATGCGTGAGGCATTGTGCCGCGGGACTTGTTCCGCCGCGCGGGATGCAATAGACGCTTTCATTTGGTCTTAATGGATTTTGGCCTGTCAAGAAATGCCCGAAATCCTTGTCCACAAAGTCTTTAGAATGAGGAATGATCCAATTGGTTATACCGATCAACACAGCCAGCCCAACGATAGAGCCATAAACAGTAGCAGAAAATCGCGCGACGGAGTCTGGGGATCCGCTTATTTCTTTTCCGTTTAATTCACGAACATCCCTTTGAGCCAATTGTGGCGCATCCACCCCAAAAACAGCATATCTTTCTATCCCCCCCCCCCCCCCCGCGTAACTGGATCCAACAAGAAGAAAACGCTGAGCCCAAGGCTTATTGTCCCGATACGCATTCAAAAGTTTAGACCTTAGGGCATCGCCTGCAGCCCACGCGGGAGCAAGAATAGTCGCTTTGGATGCAAGGAGGCCTATTGCAAGAACTCCAAGCGTCCGCCATAAAACGGGGCTCTGAGAATAATGAGCCCTTATGATGGCTCCAAAAGGTGACTTTGTTTCTTCTGGTTCTAGATCTAGTTGAAACATTCAATACCCCTCTCAAGATTAAAATGAACCGCCAAGACCTCTGAGCCTATGTCCCTTCTTAAAAACTGTCAACAGGTATAAATCCCAATCCATGGCGATTCGGCAAAATGACAAAAACCGCCAGAGCCGCACAGAAAGCGCGGCGCGAGTCGACAAGAGATTTTTCCCCTAAGGGTTGAGGGAAAGTCCCCGAGCTTTTACTGGCTGACTCGGTCCCTTTTTTTCTTTGCGCGGGGCGGCTGCTGGATCACCGTCCTTTTGTGAATGGTTTGTTCGTAGAGAAGCAGCAGGGGGCTTTTTTGATGATGAAGCTGGGGCAAACATCCCTAGCCACTGTTCCTTTGTGGGCACACAATCCCCCAAATACGACTCCTCATCCGCCGTTCCCTGACCAAAAACCTCTGGCTTACAAGCCTTGTCCGCGTCGGCCATGATCCCTCCGCCTTCACTATGCCCCTCCAATCGTTAATTTCCGGTTAGAGCGTTTTTGGGTATGGCGTGGGGGCGCGAGACGTTCGGGGACCGAAGGTGCCCGAATATATATAACGCAAGATGAACACAAGCCTTCCCCTCCGCTCCTTAACGCCTTTTTTACCCCTTTGACCTATAATGAAGGGGAATTTAACTTTGGGTGAAGGCATGACAAAATCCCTTACGGATGAACCTGCCCTTGAAATCAGGCAGCCTAGAGGTGGGGTTCGAGCTTACGCGCTTAGTTTCCCTTCCATTATGGAAACAGGGGACGCCACAGCTACAATCCAGATCACGCCGGAGGGTCCCAAAAATATCACCTCCCTTACCATCGATTTTAAAGCCAATGATCCTGTCACGGGCGCGCTGGCAACGGTGCAAGAGCAAGTCGAACAACGTCTTCAAAAGGAAAAAACGTTTGGAGATGTCCCCTTTCCGACCCTCCTTCAACACCCGCATTGGAGCCAGGAGGATCGTTTTGATTGGGAGCAAAAACTCGCCAAACTCATCACCGAAGAAACAGCAAAAATTCCAGGACTAGATAAATACAGAAGCTTTAAGGAGGGAGCTCAGGATATTCAAAGCCTCAACGAGCTTGCCCCCGACATCACCAACGGCAGTCGTACAAAGCGCTGGGATTGTTTTACCCAATCCATTTTTAAAGGGATTGTCGCTCAAAGAATCGAAAATCATCTTTTACCCGCCACGGGTCCGGCCCATGAATGGCATCGCGCCCAAAGCTATTTTTTGATTCCCGGTTTTGTGGCATGGGACCAAAGGGATACCGACTTCTCCTCGCACGCCTCTATCCTGACGCCTCTCGGCAATATGATCGAGGCCGCCGCCGACAATACACCGCCAAACCCCAGGGGCGACTATATCATAAGCCCACATACGCTTCAGACTCTTGTGGGTCAAGACAAGCCCTACATCTCTCCAAATTCGAATTTTAGGATCTACGGCTATTGGGGAAATAAATCACCCAAAGCTCTTCAAAAAGAACGCACGGCGTTAGAGGATGTCAATCTCATCGATATGGGCGATGTCTCTCTTCAACGGCTTCAAAGCGAAGTCAATCAGGAAGGAAACCCCCTCTTTGTTTCGCCTCAGGGAGAATTTGCCTTCTATACAAGAAGAAGCTTTGATGGAGAACAAGGCCTGTTTCTCTACCAAAAACAAATGATAGGCACGCCAAGAGAAGCGTACGCAATGGTTGCCTATGCGATTCAAGATGTCGATTTTAAGTCAGGTTTTCCGGGTTTGCTGTCTCCTATATCGGCGACCTTTAAGGATGAGATGAACGGAAAAACCTATCAATTTGGCATAAAACATGATGACAAGGGCGCGTTGGTCGGGAAGTTTACCGAAACCACGCGGGGAATGCATCAAGAGATCGCCCTTGTCTCAGCCCTTGATCCACCGCCCGCCCAAGCTCCAGCGCCGCCCCCCCGCCGAACCTTTAATCGAGCGGCACTCCCGTCAAAAGCCCCCACCCGAGTCAAGAATGTGACTTCCCCCAAAAAGGGTAGCCTCGCCCGAGTTGCCACACTGAATCCGTAACCCCAGACCGCCGCTTCCACGCTCCTTCGGCGTGATGAGCGGCGCAAAGCGGTGTCAAAAGCGGTTGCCTGATGCCACAGGATTCCTTATCCTTAACCCCTTGAAGGGAGATGCCGATGCCTCAGCCGACCGATCCGATCCTGCGCCGCGTGACCGCCGATCTGGCCGATCTTTACGGTGACAGGCTTGAAAAAGTCGTGCTCTGCGGTTCGCGCGCGCGGGGCGATGCGCGCCCCAATTCGGATTACGACATCGCTGTTTTTCTGACGGACTATACGGATCGTTTTGTCGAATTCGCACGGCTTGATCCGGTTCAGGCCGACCTTTGGGAGGATGCCGGGATTCTTATCAACCCTCTGATCTTTCGCGCGGCAGATTACACAAAGCCGACAGGCTTGATGCATAACATACGAACCGAGGGCATTTTATTATGAACCCCATTACGGAAGATTATCTCCGCAAATTCGGTCGCTTGTTGCAAGAGGCCGAGGAGATGATCGAGGCCGGATTTTATGAGGCCGCAGGCCGCAACGCTTATCTGGCCGCGCTTCATGCCGCCAATGCGGCTATTTTCGAAAAGACCGGATGTGCAATCGGCAAGCACAAAAGCACGCCCCAAGCCCTTGCTTCTATCCTTCACGCGGAAAATATCCACGATAAGACCCTGACCGCCTTTCTGCCTCGTATGATGCGCTTTAAAGAGATCGCAGACTATGAAACAGGCGGCGAAGGCATTTCCCAATCCGTTGCCGAAAACGACGTGGAAGAAGCCCGTGTTTTTAATCAACGCGTGAAAACATTAGCGGAAGGCTTGACCTAGATATACTCGGGCCCCTTCGGGCCCCCTCACGTTTTGTCCGCACAAAAGGCGCATCAGCTTCGCTGCGTCCGTGTTTTGCACGGAATCGCATCCTTCCGCTTTCCAAGGAAACCGAGTATAGATTTTGTTGCTTTACCCCCTCACACCACCGCGCTCCCCGCATTCCCCTTCCCATACCTTGCGCTGAGTTGAACCACATTCACGGTGAAGTGTGCTGGAATCGAAGCGCCCCAATCCGCCGTTTGCAGGACGGCTGTATACACAAGACTGGGCGTCGTCACCCCCGTGAAGGCTCGCACAACATTACCCCCATTCATGATATCGACTTCGTACAACTCACTCGGTTCATCCAATGGGACATCGACATAATCGACCCATTCGGCGTTCAGCCGCGCGCGGCGGGTCCATGTCAAAGTCAGATCGCCTGTCGTGCCGTTGCTGCGAGTCCCCGTGATATTGACGGGCGACAGGGGGCACAGAGTCTTCATCCCATAGGTAAAGGCGTAATCCTGCGTGTCGGATAGGCTCTGCCCCGTGGCAATCGCGCGGAAATTATAGCCCCGCCCGCGATCACTGAGCTGATCCGGCAGGAACGTCACCGCGCCCGCCTGTAACATAACGAAACTCTCGCCCAACGCATGACTGCCCGTCGCGTTTTCCGTCCCGCGCCGTCCACGTAACAGACCGCTCAGCCTATACTGCCCGGGCCCCACCAAAACGGCGTTTTGGAATTGGAGGATCTCACTGCCAAGCAGAGCCGCGTTCGCGCCATTGGTCAGGTCGATCCAACCGCAACTCGCCAACTGTCCCTGCACCAGCTGCACCGTCACGCTGTTCGCACTGTCAGGATACAGAGCCGAGCCGTTGCCCAAAACACTTGTCGCCAGTCCTGCTACGCACGCCAAAGGAACAGACCCCACCGCGCTGTACGTCACCCCGTCGCTAGAGCGCATCAAGGAAGCGCCCTTCCAGCCCGTCAAACCCGTTGCGGCGACATAGACTCCGGCTTGATCGTCGCTGGCCTGCAGCAAAGGCAAATCCAGCATATACAAAACCGAGGCCACAGCCTGTTTCGCGCTGATTGCCCCGCCCAGCCCGGCATCCGCCGCCGCCGCGCTTTGCAGCCCGGGCGCGTAGCTGTAAAACCCTTCGACCTGCAGCAAGCCGCCGCTTTGCGTGACCGAGGCCACGCGCAAAAACTGGCCCCCTCCCAAATCCAGCACATCGGCGGGATCCAGCGCAGCCCATGCGCGAGACAGGCTGAGCCGCACCAAGTCGCGCTCTGCCCATGCCGTGTATAAACGGCTTTCGGCTATTTGCTTGGCCTGTGTGGCGCTGCAGACCAAGGGCAAAGACAATTTCTGCACGCTGCGCGCGGACGTCGCGATCCGCCGTGCGCGCTGGCTGTTGATTTCAAAATTCCGCGACGGGTCGATGACATCCACCGTGACCTCGCGCGGCAAATCCATTTCCTGCGCGCGCAGAATTTCTTGGGCGGGAGGTTGCGGCTTGTCCTCACTGGCCGCGCGAAGTTCGCTGGCGGGCAACACAGCGCCGGCATTCCCGCCGCGCAATATGGCCTTCATCTGCCCCGCGCTTTCCACAAGATCAAAGGGCGCATAGGCCTGAAGCGGTTCAATCGCCCTGCGTGCGCTCATGGGATCCGACAACACATAACCTTGCACCGCAATTCCCGCCAAAGCCGAGACATCAAAATCAGCCGCCGCATAGCCCGCGCTGCTTAGAATATCCGCCACAATCGCCGCGAGATTTTGATCCGCATTCCGCGCGATGATCCCGACCTCGCCTAGATCCTTGGCAAAGCCGCCCATCCCCATCAACAGCAAGCGCCGCGAGTCCAGCCTCAGGATGTTGAAGTAAGTTTCAAGACCGCCGCCGCCCGTGACCGTCAAGGCCGTTACGCCCAGCGCAAAACCGCCGCTGTTTACTAAAACCTCGGACAGAAGGTAACTCACGCCCATTGCCGCGCGATGGATCACAACCAAACGATCCCCACAAAAGGCAACCGCCTGAGTCGTGCCCGTGCCGAAGCCAAAAGTCAGAGTCTGATGGGGCCGCGTCACCGTCACGCCTGTAGATGAGGGCGCGAAAGACACAAGCTGCACATTCAAGACCGTGCCATAGGCGAGAGTCCATTCATCCGCTGCCGTTTGCACGAACCGCGCATGCACGCCGCTTCCGGCATCCAGCGCCATGCCGCTCAGCGCCATAAAGGGCGTGCCCACCGATAGGGCGTTATTCCGCCACGCCAAGGGACAGGCTTTCAGATTCAAAACCCCGGTTGTCGGCAAGACGGCCACATACGCCATCAGCCCATCGGCAAATTGGGTGAATTGCGCGCCATAAAACAGCATGGTGGCCGATGCACTGCCGGGGCCCCAGACAGGCCAAAAGCCAAGATCGACAATCCCTGATCCCGCCCGCGCGAAGACATGGAAGCCCCGCACGCCGCCCGCCGCATCATCGATCACGAAATGTTGCGCATCAAGCCACGCGATTTGTTTGATCGAGGAACTGGCGGCTAAGCCAAGCGCAAGAACCGCGCCGAAACTTTGAGTCTGCGTATCGTACAAAACGAACGCATGAGAGGGCGACGCGCCGCTTTGCGCGTACAGAGCGACAAACCGCCCATCGGGGGCCATTGCCCACGAAGAATCCGTGACAGAGCCTCCCGTTGCAAAGCTTCCGCTGCTGAGCCGCGCGAGTTGAAGCGGCGCATTCTGAGTCACATCATAGGTCACGGTTGTGAACTGCGCCGTGCTGCCACTCGCAACCGTGCCGCCCACGATCACGCTCTGCACCTCGGCCCCGCTTTGCTGCACGACCAAAGGCGGCATGGTTGCGCTTTGCACGCCCAGCATCGGTTGAGAGACACCAGCATCCACGCCGCCCAGCCATTCGGGCGCGGTTGAGGAGGCCGCGCCCGCAATTTCAAACGTCAAATTAGGAAGCCGGTTGCCGAAAGACGAAAGCTGTAAATTCTCGAACACGACATAGGCCAAGCCCCTATAAGCGGGCACCGCACCGCTGCCCAGCATCGACTGCATAAAGGGATCCGGGCCCTGCCCCGCGCTTCCCGTGTAAATCATCACCGCATCGAACAGGCCAGAGGTCCAGACTCCGTTTTGATAGATCACGGTGCTGTCGGCCCAGATCGTGTTGATCCCCGCAAGGGGCCCCGCGCCAATCGCCACCGCGCAGTGAATGCTGTATGTATAAGTCGTGGTCGACACGCCGCCGCCAAGCCCGCCTCCTTTGCCGCCGACGCTGCCATTGTGGGATGTCTCGATCAAATCCGTGGCCCAGATGACATTTCCTGCGACTCGCGCATTGCCGTAAATTTTGGCAATCCCCGCGCCGTAACGGGAATCCTGCACCGAGAGATTTTCCAGCCGAGGCCCCGTGATCTTCGCACCCAGCCCCAGCTGCGCGTCAATCATCCCGCCCAGACTTCCCGCAAAGCCGCCTAATACAGCGCCCCCAATGCCGGGCAAAAACGCGTTGCCGACCGCAGCGCCAATGGTTTTGAAGATGACAGAGGACATGAGGAGGATTCCAGAAGACAGGGTGGGGATCAGATTTCAGAAAACAGGGATCAGAGGGTGGGGATCAAAGGGCGGCGGCTAAGGAACGCGCCTTGCCGCAAAACCGTCACCCCCGTAAAAACAGGGATAACGGGCCAAAAGGAGGTTTCTAAAAAGGCGCAACCGATGCCCTGCTGAAGCCTATCACAGCTCAAAAAGCAGCACGATTTACAGGACAAAATCCCAGACACCGCCCCAAAGAAACAAATGAAAGTAATAAAATGCTTGAAAAAGAGGCGCTAAAACCCTACACTTGCCTTATCGGCTCAATCTTTAGAAGGAAAAAACATGAGATGCGTATCCTCATCCGTCATTGACCTTGTAGAACTTGCCGATGATCTCAATCGCGCCCTTCGCAAAGAAGGCGGCTTAGAGAATTTTGCAATTTTGTGTTCAGAGACCGCCGCCATTCTATCTCGTATCAAAATAGACCCGTGCTTTGTGCCTATTTTAATGTCGATAACGAACAGTTTGGAGCAAGCCGCCGCTAAACCAGAGGGTTCCGTTTACTATCTCAGCCCCGCTGTGGATATTGCCTATCAGATGGCCATTCACGCCGGAGATGGGACTAAGGATCAACAAGCAGCTGCAACAAAGCTTCTGACCCTTTCTCAAGGTCATCTGCGACAGTCGGACTTAGAGAAAGCCGTCTATGCTGCTGAGATGGCTCTCCTTTTTGCCGAAGCAGATAGCCCCCGCTTCAGCACATCGCCACCGTGAATCTTGCTGGATGCGCGGTTGAGCTGGCCGAGACAAACCCGCGCAAGGCTCTCTATGAGGTAGATCTGGCCCTTCATCTTGAAGGGACTGGTCGCGTCCAACAAAGAGTCATGGAATGTTTCATAACCTGCGCCAACACACTCGCTAAAACGGATCTCCCTGAAGTGATCAGCCGTGTCAGCGGCACTATTCTGAATCAAACAAACAACAATAACCGCTCCGTGGCCGAAGCGCTTACCCCCGTGTGGAAGGGCTTTGTCCTTGAATTGACGAAACAAAACCCGCCAGCGGCGAGAGAGTTTGCAACCAAAGCCGCTGAGGGAGACAACACCTTGCTGAAACAAGCCGGCGCGGAGATCATAGAGACACTCCCTGATCGTCGGGGTGGGAATTATCATGGACAACCCTCCTCGACATACAGTCCGGGCGGCTAGATAACCCCCGCATGACGGTGGTTTTTGCCGCGCGTTCGAGTGTTTTACGGGATAGCTTTGTGTCGTCGCCGCCCTTGACGCACCGTCTTAAAAGGATTTCCTTGCGCGTGATCGTGACACGGCACAAACCCGACATCCAGCGGAAAGGGCTCATGAGTCGAAGGTATGGGCACAATCCGGAACATCGGATCCCCTTAATCCAACAGCGTCCGGATCTTCCCAAGAACCTCTGCGACAACAGAAGGAGGCGCCTTGCCGATATACGTCACCTTCCGTGCCCTGCCCCATCCAGACTTCGGATTTGGTCGCTTAGGACGCATCCGGCAATTGGGGCGCTGTCAGGCAAAATGACTTCAAAAGGGTAGCCTTTGATCCGGCTGGTGATGGGACAAAAAAGAGATAGGCTTACAAGGCTGTTATAAGTCGCGGGAGACAGCACAAGCGCAGGCCTGCGGCCTGCTTGTTCATGTCCCGCCTGAGGATCGACCACAAGCCATACAAGATCCCCACGTTCAGGCGCGTAAGAATCAGACTCTACCATCTCTCATGCCCGCAAGAGAGGCCCATAGGCTCCTCAGCATGCGTATTTTCTGGTGTAACGCCCTGCAAAAGGCTTTTCAGGTCATAGGTCACGGGCTCCAAAACAATCCGCCCGTGACGGGCGGAAACATGCAAAGGAACGCCCAACCGCACGCCGGCATTTTTTGCAATTGAAGCCGGAATGCGCACAGCCAAGCTATTGCCCCATTTTCCAAGCACCGTATCCATAAACATCCCCCATGTCTATCCGAAGTATACACAAGAAGGCCGAAAAATCAAGAAAAAATGAAACGCCGAGAAAATTGATGCGTTTTACCTCCCTTTTTTGACTGTCCCCTTTTGACTCGTCTTTGCCCTCAAAAACGGCTATAATGAAAGCAGAAAGAGAGGGGGGCATGGCGGAAGAAACCGCGCAGGCGATCGCCGAGTCTGTTGCCGAATGGCAGGGGGGCCTGAACCTTGCAACACGAGAGGATATCCAGACTCTGGACACAAAAATTCAGTCTCTGGACACAAGGCTTCAGAGTTTGGACACAAAAGTTCAGGCTCTAGACACAAAAGTTCAGGCTCTAGACACAAGGCTTCAGGCTTTGGAAATAAAAGTTCAATCTCTGGATAGTAGAGTTCAGTCCATGGACACTAGGGTTCAAGCGCTCGATACAAAAATAGCCGAAGCCAAGGCCGACATCCTGAAATGGATGTTCGGGGCGATTGGGTTTCAAACTTTTGTGATTCTGGGCGCGTTGCTGGCGCTTGCACACACTTCTGGCCCTCGTTAAAGGGCCGCAGCCCGTGGCCAGCAATTCTAAAAATACAAAAAAACCAACGCGCCGAAGGTCCTGAAGCAAAAAAGCTTTTATACTCGGGCCCCGAGTATAAAGACAAACGCGCGGAAGCGCCTACCGCTCTTTTCCGTATAGAAATTCTCTTCTCCCATACTTTTAGAATTGCTGATGCCCCTTTTCTATCCTTGCAAATCTAAAATACCATATTATAATAGCAAGCATGCTCCCGCGCCTTATCGAACCGCTTCTTCTTCAAAGCCTGAACCGCTCTCCGGCTGTTGCCCTTTTGGGGCCTCGGCAGGTTGGCAAAACGACTTTGGCGCGGCGTCTTGCGGCGGCAGGGGCAAAACCTTCCGTTTATCTTGACCTTGAGCGCCCCTCGGATCGCGCCAAACTCCGCGATCCCGAATTGTATTTGCGCGCCCAAGCGGGACGGTTGGTGATCCTTGATGAAATCCAGCGTGTGCCGTCTCTGTTCCCCCTTCTGCGCGGTTTGATTGATGATCGTCGGGCGGCGGGCGAGAAAACCGGACATTTTCTTCTGCTGGGTTCGGCCTCGCTCGATCTTGTGCAAGGCGCCTCTGAAAGCCTTGCCGGACGCATCGCCTATGTGGATCTTGGTATCTTGACGGTCGAGGAAATACGCAAAAAAGATCATCCCGATACGCTGTGGCTGCGCGGCGGTTTCCCCGAAAGTTTTCTGGCCGGCAGTGACGCGGAAAGCCTGATCTGGCGTGAAGATTTTATCGCCAGTTATCTGGAACGCGATATTCCGGCTCTTGGTCCCCGCGTGCCCGCTGAAACCTTGCGCCGTTTCTGGACGATGCTGGCGCACAACCAAGGACAAATGCTCAATGCCGCAAAACTGGCAAGCGGGCTTGGCGTCACAGGCCCCACAATCACGCGCTATGTCGATTTACTGATTGATTTGATGCTCGTGCGGGCGCTGCGCCCTTACAGCGGCACTATCGGCAAGAGACTCGTCAAGACTCCCAAGATTTTTGTCCGCGACAGCGGGCTGGTTCACGCCCTGCTGTCGCTTGAAACGCTTGACGCGTTGCAGGGCCACCCCGTTGTCGGCAGCAGCTGGGAAGGCTTTGTGATCGAGAACCTGCTCAACGTTCTGCCGCGCCAGGTGATCCCTTCCTTTTACCGCACCGCCGCCGGAGCGGAAATCGATCTTCTGCTTGAGATCTCTCCCAAAAAGCGGATCGCCATCGAGATCAAACGCTCCCTGTCTCCCGTTTTATCCAAGGGTTTTTACCAAGCCTGCGCGGATTTAAACATTCAGGAAAGCTATGTTGTCTACCCGGGCACAGAGGCCTACCCCCTCTCGAAAACCGTTCAAATCCTGCCTTTGAAAGCTATGATGGCGAAGCTCCGTCAAGAGCTGTTAAGGCCGCTGGTATGAGCTTGAAATTCTTTAGAAAAAGCCCTCCCCCGCCTGACCGTCTCCAACTGATTTATCTCGCCCCGTTAACCAAACCCACTAAAAAATGGATACTCCTTGAATAAAAAACACAAAAATGCTTTTTATTTTCAGCCTTTTTCTGCTATCTGTGTGCCATACAATAAATAACCTAAAAAGGGTTTAACGTGATGGATCAGAAAAAAACCACAGGCCTTCATTCATTCGCTCAACCGTTTTTGGAGGCCGGCTTTCCTGCAACAGCGCGGTTTGTCCATCAAATCGCAACAGAGCTTGGGCAACAAGAAGCCGAAAAAAACCGGATGCATTTTGCAGCCATGGAGAGCTCACTCTCTTTCATCCGGACTCTTCAAGTTACGCCTATTGAAGAAGATCTTTACGCCATGTTTTTTGCCGCGATGCGTACTCGGTCGTCAGCGGATATGTTCAAGAAGGATACTGCCGAAGCCCTTCAAGCGGCTGGGATCTTCCCTTCTGAAAAAGCAGACGTCTATGTCGCCCTCTATCCCGATGTTGCCCGAAAAGCCCCTGAACTTTATAACGTTTTAGCACCACTTGCGCTGGTGAAGACACTCGGCCTCAAGGATTACTTCGCGCAGTTTCCAGAGATCCACGATCTGGAAACTCTTCTGCATGACTTAGACGGCGAAAACTGGGATACGGATTCTTTCCCGCAGCTGAAGGAAGCCGTGGACAAGCTCTCGCTCTGCGCCGATGCCGAAATCAACCCCCGCCTCTTTTTTAAGGAACTGGAAAACTCCGACGCATGGCGCCAGACACTGGGCATTCTTCGGGCCATCCATAACCATCCAGAAATATCCTACAGCTCTTCCACCCTTGACTTGATTCCAACAATCCAAGCTGCCTTTCCTTTTGCCAATCAAATGAACGCATCCGCAGCCGAAAAAGATTACTATCTTGCAACATTGGCCCTTATTCCTGTTTTGGACGAAGAGTTCCCAGTAGGGGATATCTATAAGGGAGATATATTTCCCTCAGTGCGCCAGGCGCTTCGCCTAGATACAGGCAATCTGTTTAGAAAGACCTTTCCAAACAAAGAGTGGAATAAAACGGCCAGTGAGGAGAGCTTCCTTATTGCCTCTACCCTTATGCTTCTGTCCAAGCACGCTCGTTTTGGAAACTCTGGCCCACCAAACATAAAGCAAACCGCTCAGGAGTTCCTAGACAACAAGCTCCTTCAAGACCGCAGATTCAAAAAGCTTGCAGAAGCGCTCCAGGCGATCGCAAACCCACCCCACCCGCTTCAAGCAGCGCCAAATCCAGCCCCAAAAATCTACGCGATAACCCGCGAAACGCCTTTGTTTTGGGAGCTGCATCAGGAATACGGAAGGCCCGCACAAGCACCGGTGGATTTACGAAAAGATAAACCGACACAAAGCCTGCCTATACAGATGGCGCTCAAGAAGAACCCCTTCCCCCTGACAGGGATAGCCGTTGTGGCGATTGGGGAACACGACAGCAGGCCAAGCCGTGGCTACCCGATTGATAAAGGCATATTCCACACTGTCTTTCAGACTTTCTTGGATAAGGCAGCGGAAAACGTCGCCGCGCTGACTCTTTCTCCGGAGCAAAAAGACCTCACGCTTCTGATGATTGTCATCTCCAACACAGCCTCTTGCCTGCCTCAAGACTTCCGGTTTGAAGATCTTTATGCGCCTGAGAATATGGATAGGCTCAGAAATTCTTTTGGCCTCCCCAAAGATTTTCCAAATGCAACGCAAAGAAAACAGACTTCTAAAGCCCTCGCCAACGCCAAAGCCGTGTCTCTCTTGACCCTTGCCGAGATGTATCCGGATGACTTTATGCATCCCCTGAACAACAAAGAACTTTTGGCAGGATACAAAAGACTCGCCAAATGCTCGGACCAAACAACCTTTGCCCCTTTGAAGTCCAAAATCTCCGATGTCCTTGACGCGATCGACTATCAACTTGCATGGGAGGGTGTGAAGGTGCCGCAGAAGAAACCGCCCCAAGGAGCCAAAATAGCCCTCGTCGCCTAGCCCGCGCCTCTTCCTTCCTCGGGAGGTGTGTGGTAGATAGGGTTTGATGACCGACAGCGCGCAGCTCTTTGACCGCATTTCTGTTTATCGCGCCGCGCTGGATCGGTTGCGCGAGGCGTTGGCGCAGCCGGAAACCGCCTTTATGCGGGATGCGATCATCCAGCGTTTTGAATTTACGTTTGAATTGGCATGGAAAGTCTTGCGGCTCGCGCTTCGTTTTCACCAGATCGAGGTTCAAAGCCCGAAAGAGGCTTTACGCGAAGCCTTTTCCTTCGGGTTAATTTCCTCCGGCGATGGATGGACGCGTCTTCAAAAGGAACGCAACCTCACGAGCCATACCTATGACGAACAAGCAGCGATAGAGTTGGTCGCGTTTCTCCGCGCGGAAGGGCTTTCGCTTTTCACCGCGCTTGAGCAGAAACTGGACGCTCTTCAAGCCAGAGGCGTTCTGTGACCTTCGGCATTGCCCCCTTTATTCTTGAGGATATTTCAGCCGTTATCCGGCGCTTTCCGGCGGTCGAGCGCGCCGTCATTTTTGGATCCCGCGCGCGGGGCGATTACCGGAACACCTCGGACATTGATATCGGCATCATAGGGCCGGAGCTAAGCCAAGCCGATTTCGCGCGGCTGCATCTTGAGCTTCAATCCCTGCCTATCGTCTATAAAATGGACATCGTGCATGGGACAACGGGGACAAACCCAGCCCTTGCGGACAAAATCGCCGCCGAAGGGGTTGTGTTTTATACAAGGGACACGACCTCATCCCCTGCCCAAACGTCTTGACAAACGTCCATACAAAAAGCATTATGGGGATATGAGAAGAAACCCAATCGGCGGCTTTGAATGGGATTCGGGGAACAGCGCCAAGTGCCAAAAGCATGGGGTGTCTCTTCAAGACATCGAAAACCTGTTCCAAAGGCCGATTGCTCTTTTACCGGACGAGTCACATTCTCAAAAGGAGCCTCGTTTTCGAGCTATCGGTTGGACACCCCAAGGCCGCGCCTTATTTGTCATTTTTACGCTTCGTGTTCAAGGGGAAAGAACACGAATACGCCCCATCAGCGCTCGCTACATGCACAGAAAGGAGATGGAAACTTATGAAAAAGAAAATCCCAACCTTCACGACAGACCAAGAGGCTGAAGACTTCATCAATAGCGCCGATCTCTCGGATTACGATCTTTCCGGCGCGCGTTTGGTGCGCTTTGAATTCAAACCCAAGGATCACCGCATCACCATGCGCTTACCGGAAAGCCTTTATAAGACTCTGCGGACGAAAGCCGACGGTTCCGGCATCCCCTATCAGCGCTTTATTCGGCAAGCGATTGAAACGGCTTTGTTCGGGACTCAGCCTACGGGGATCAAATAGACCGGCCCTCATCCCCCACCCAAACGTCTTGACAAACGTCCATACAAAAGGCATTATGGGGATATGAGAAGAAACACCATCGGCGGCTTTGAATGGGATTCGAGGAACAGCGCCAAGTGCCAAAAGCATGGGGTGTCTCTGGGCGAAGTTGAAGATGTTTTCGTCAACGCCCTTGTCGAATTTCCAGACCCTACCCATTCAGAAAAAGAGGATCGGTTTATTCTTATCGGTCGAAACGCGGAAGGACGCCCCATCTTTGTGGTCTTCACGCTTCGCCAACAAGATGGACAAAGCTTTGCGCGTCCCATCAGCGCTCGCTATATGCACCAAAAGGAGGTTCAGACCTATGAAAAAACCTTTACCAAGACTTAAAACGGATGAAGAGGCGGAAGCTTTTCTGGAAACGGCCGACCTGTCGGACTATGATCTTTCCACTATGGTTCCTGTGCGTTTTGAATTTAAACCCAAGGATCACCGCATCACCATGCGCTTACCGGAAAGCCTTTATAAGACTCTGCGGGCGAAAGCCGACGGTTCCGGCATCCCCTATCAGCGCTTTATTCGGCAAGCGATTGAAACGGCTTTGTTCGGGACTCAGCCTACGGGGATCAAATAGACCGGCCCTCTGTCCCCTCCCCTGCGACTCGCCACGCGCCCACCAACCGCCGTTTCCAGTAATCCGAGATCAGCGTTTCGACGACGCATCGGGCGGGGGCAAAGCTGTGGATCATCGTCTCTGTGCTTGTGGCCAGCGCGACATGTTGAGGCTGGCGGTCATAGCGAAACAGCAAGATGTCTCCAGCGTCAAACACATCAATCCGCCGCGCTCCGTGCGTTTCCAGCGCGCGGGCCAAACTTTGCCCATCGGGTCGCAGCCCGTAATCCGTCCTGTCTTGCACCACCATCCCCGCCGCGCGCGCCGCATGGATCACAAGCCCGATACAGTCCAGCCCCACGCCCGCGCAACGCCCCTGATGATGGAACGGAGTCCCCACGCACGCCCGCGCCGCCGCAATCATGGTTTGAGCGGTTTGGGGCATGATGAATCGAGGGGACAGAGAACAGAAGATACGGCAATACAGGTCAATCAAACAAATAGGCATGTGTACCTGTACGCATCCGTTGAAGCGTATCTCCGGTCACAAGATAAATCAGCAGCCAGTCCGGTTCGATATGACCTTCCATATAAGGGGCCCAATCACCCGTCAAGCGATGAGGCCGATGACGTACGGCGAGGGGTTGATCAGCTTGAATCT
Source organism: uncultured Pseudomonadota bacterium (assembly GCA_903824505.1). Classification (GTDB taxonomy): domain Bacteria; phylum Pseudomonadota; class Alphaproteobacteria; order UBA9219; family UBA9219; genus CAIXLI01. Next base: position 25,930 of record CAIJXG010000075.1, read on the forward strand.
GCGCAACAAGCCTCCAGAGCTTATCCATATCCTTGCCCCGTTTGGATGCAAGCCGCGCGTCCTTTTCAAACCGCTTATGAGTTTTAAGCGCGTGCCTTATCCTTGCCGACGCCGCGACTTTGCCTCGATCGCTTGCCGCAGACCCACAAGAGAGGCGTGAGACGTCATGTTTTTTTCCCTTACGTCCTTCCGTCAAAGCTTGACGCGTTGCCGTGTTGGGCATGTGGAAAACATCAAAAAGCAACAAAGATCTGACTTTTTAGGAACAGCCTGTTTGATCCCCCTTTCTTTACGTGCCCCCATGTGTTACACTTCGTTCTTGCTTTTGAGAGTGCCTTTTTATGACCTTGGAACCCGACAATCTTGTTCTCCAACTACTGCGCGAGATTCGTGATCGGCAGGATGTCACCGACTCGAAAATCGGAGCCATTGGCACAAGCATGGTTTCGATGCGCAAAGAGATGGATGAGATGAAACAAGAAATGCGCAATCTGAAAATATCTATCGACGGTCTCCGCGCCGATATGCGTATGATCTCGATTGCCGTGGACGACCATACCCACCGGCTCGACAAAATCGAAATCATTCTGCAAGCCTCCCGGCATTGAAAGAGGAAAAGCGCACACAAGGCATAAGCCGTCATGTCTTTTTCCCTTACGTCCTTCCGTCAAAGCTTGATGCGTTGCCGTGTTGGGCACGTGGAAAACATCAAAAGGCAACAAAGAACTTCTTTTTATTTTTACTTTCATTGTTTTTCATGTATAGGGTAAACTTTGAGGAGATGAGCAATGATTGGTCTAGAGTATGAGTATAGCTTTGTTGGGCGTGTCCCGTCAGCTAAAGACGGGCCTCATGAAGAATGTGGACGTCCCGAAGAAAAAATTAAGGTCTCTCAAGAGGCAATGGGACTCCTTAATCTGTTTTGTCAAACAATCCCAACCCTCTTAAAATGGAACCACGACCTCAAGGGTGAACTGAGAATCGATACCCCAGACGTGACAGAAACTTTGGGGATGGGCCGGCTCAAAGTGAAGTGCAACTTGCTAAGATCCATGCAAGGAGCACGAGATGGGCAAACGATACCGGCATATCAACGATACGGAACGAGAACAGATTGAGCGGTGGTTGGGCGAGGGGTTG
>CAIJXG010000076.1 GCA_903824505.1 uncultured Pseudomonadota bacterium
ACGCAGTATCTCGGCTAACGCATCGTCTTGTTTCGGCATCGGAGACTCCATTACAGGTGAAGAATCCGACAGTATGAATCACCTCAATGCGTTAGCCAACCCCAGTAGGGTACTATGGGGATTATCAGAATATTCTGAGAGCGTTTGATAATAGAGAGCGGCATAGGAATTCGTAGCCGGATCATCAAGCCCTTCCGGCAGCTTTTGTTGTGTGAAGAGGGGATCATAAAGATCGGTCCGAACATTCTGCCCAAAATGTTCCCGTGTCCTTTGAGCTATGATAGGGGCCATCCACGGTTCGATCATGTCCCCTGCCAGACGCATAAAAAGATCATCCGTCAGCAGCGGATGGTTCGCCGCAAGATCTGGCCATGTTCCTGCACGAACCGCATCGATCAAGGGATAATTTACATTCTCCCTGTCGTAGCTCGTGAATGCAATATCGCTGTGTTCGGCGTAGGTCATGAACCCTTCGCGATAGGTTTGCGCCAAGAGATTCGGGGTGATCTGCTGGGAGGTAAAAATCGAGCCTGAGATCAGATTTTGAAGAATGCTTGGAAAGATGGGGCCGACCAAGGTGTCGGCCCGTTCCGATGTCAGATCCAGACTTCCTTCCGTTTCTAACACAGCTTCAAGAATGGCAAGATTCTGCCTTAAGTGAGCGTCAATTTCTTTAAGCCGCGTTGCTACGAGTTTTGAACCGATATCTGGAGGCACATCAAAAAGCTCAGGCGCATTTATCACCTGAACCTTATGCGCCAATTCATGGGCAAGCGTTTGTCCTTGCATAAGCAGAGCCTCTTCTCCAAACCGTTTTTCTGCATCAGCCTGAGAGGCTATGCCAATGATTTTCTGGCCTCCAATGGCAATACCGCGAAGGCCGTTTGCATCGGCCGTATCGGAAACAATGATCTCAATACCCTCTTCCTCGGCAAAGGCCAGCAAGGATGCGCCGATAGGGGAGACCCCAATGCAAGCCTTAACCTTAGCAATATAGGCATCTTCTGCAAGAAATTGACCCCTTTGCAGGTCATCCATTTTCATGACGGGGGCTTGCCGCGCTTTGACTTTGGCTTCGATTTCCTGAAATGTTTCAATGTTACCAAAGACTTGTTGATTGACGGCCTGAAACAGGATCAACGTGCGAAAGGAACTCTGGCTTTTGATGGATAAGCCAAAATTGTTCTTAATTTTAGCTTCATCCGTAGGGTCGTTATCATAAATAAAGCGCCATAAAGCATCTTCATGCAAGGCAAGGCCAGCATCTGGGAATTGCGGTTCTATATGAGTCTTATAGTCCGTTAACGCCTTGATTTTCATGTCAAGAACGGCGGTCGCTTGCATCCCTTCGGGCATCATCGCGCGATGGGCTCGCAACGCGGCCAAAATCTCACCGGGCGCATAAAGTTTATAATCTATCGAGGGCGGAGTATAGCTCATGACATCATTTTACGAGTCTTCAGTTAAAAATTGCTTTAACAAACCTCTTTTTGCGGATACTTCGTAAGAAGAAATGCGGATGAGATTATATATAAAACTCTGAAGTATAACAACAAAACCTTTACCGCAAAACCTTTACCGCTTTTTTTCTCCGCATCCATCCCCTTTTCGGGTGCGGGGAGACCGTGGGGCAGGGGGATCGGGAAGGCGCGTGGGCAGGTCGATGGAGGTCAGGCGGACTCCTGTTTCCATCAATTTGATGCGTCCCGTTTCGATGCTGCCCTTGTATTTTGCCTTCAGCTTGCTGTAGCGGCGCATGGCATCCACGGGGACGCAGATTTCGGGGATTTTCAATTCGCCGATCATGCCTGCGCAGGTCGCGCAAGGCTCAAGCGTCGTATACATTCGCGCTCCCTCGATTTTCTTTCCGGCGCGGAGGGCTTGCATCAAAACCATTTGTTCGGCGCAATTGATCCAGAGGGATTTCGATCCGCTTTTGTACCGTTCGGGCCTGCGGCGGTCGAGTCCGATGGCAAAGCGGTTGGAGGCGGCCGCGATTTCTTTTCCGGCTGGATCCACCAGTACCGCGCCAACCCTGACTGTCGGGTGAGGGCTTCCACCTTGGCTGACGGGGAGAGAGGCAACCTCGGCGGCCCGCGCGAGCCATTTGCGGTGTTCGGTCAGCAGATCCGCGCCGCGTTGAGTTTTAGAAAATGGGGGTGGGGTCATGGACAAACGCCTGATTCAGAAAAGGGGTAAGGGCAGATTTTGCACCCTCTTCCTTACGAAAGGGTAAAAATCCGGCTTGGGGAACAGAGATCTTTTATGGTAGGGAGTCGGCTATGATCCGATCCGCCCTGAAAATCATCCCCATGAGCGATACCGATATTCTACGCGCGGGCACACGCGTTTTGACAACTGAAGGCGAGGCGCTGGGGCTTCTGGCCAAAAGCTTAGGCCCTCCCTTTGCCCGCGCGACCGAGCTTTTGGTGGGGTGTAAAGGCCGCGTGATTGTCACAGGCATGGGGAAAAGCGGCCATATCGCGCGTAAGATGGCGGCGACTTTTGCCTCGACGGGATCTCCGGCCCATTTTGTTCATCCGGGCGAGGCTAGCCACGGCGATTTGGGGATGATCACGCGGGATGATCTGGTTATCGCTTTATCCAATTCGGGCGAGGCGCCTGAACTGACCGACCTGATCCATTACACGCGGCGTTTTTCGATTCCTTTGATAGCGATTACCAGCCGTCCAGACAGCGCCTTGGGTAGCGCGGCGGATCTGACGCTACAACTGCCTGCCGCGCCTGAAGTGTGTCCGATGGGGCTTGCGCCGACGACTTCGACCACCATGATGCTAGCTTTGGGCGACGCGCTCGCGGTGGCGGCGATGGAGATGAAAGGCTTCACGGCCGAGGATTACCGCCATTTCCATCCGGGCGGCAAGCTGGGCAAGACTTTGCTGCGGGTGAGTGAAGTGATGCGGGGGGCGGACAACATGCCTTTGGTCACCGAAAGCGATGCGATGAGTAAGGTCTTGGTTGTGATGACTCACAAAAGCCTTGGCTGCGCGGGGATTGTGGATTCGTCCGGCACCTTGATCGGTATCATTACCGACGGCGATTTGCGCCGCCACATGGAAGATGGGCTTTTGACTCGCACGGCCGCAGATATCATGAACCGAAGCCCGACAACGGTTGAGCCGAATTTGCTGGCGGTTGAGGCGATTAAGATTCTGAACGAAAAAGCGCGCACTCAGCTTTTTGTAGTCGAAAAGGGCAAGCCCGTTGGTGTGTTGCATATCCATGATCTGCTCCGCGCGGGGATCGCATGAGGCCGGAATTTTCGCTGAAAACCTATGGGCTTGAACCAAAAAACGGCGGTGCGCCCGACAGCGTTCTGATTTTTGCGCACGGATTTGGAGATAGCGGTTCCGGCGGGCTTTTAGACATTGCGCGGGTCTGGCAACGTGTTTTGCCGCGCACGCTTTTTCTGTGTCCGGATGCGCCTTTTGCGTTTGATGCCGCCCCGCCCGACTTCGGCGGTCGGCAATGGTTCAGCCTGCGCACCTTCACACCTAAGGAACTGGATGACGGTGTTCAAATGGCCGCCCCCTATCTGAACATCTATATCGATGAGGTTCTGGCCGCCTTCGGTCTTCCCGCCTCGCGGCTTGCTCTGGCGGGATTTTCGCAAGGCGCGATGATGAGCCTTTACGTCGCGCCGCGCCGTGCGGAACCTGTCGCGTGCGTGCTGGCCTATTCAGGCGTTCTGACAAATGGAGAGACTCTTAACGCAGAAAAACGGTGCGCCTCGCCTGTTCTTCTGGTTCACGGCACGGCAGACGACCGCGTGCCGTTTGCGGCGATGGCTGATGCGAAGCGACGCTTGAAAGAAGCTGATATTCCTGTTCAAACCCTTGCCTGTCCGGGCCTTGGCCACGGGATCGATGATGAAGGCATCGCAATGGGGATGAGCGTCCTTCAGCAACAGCTCACTTAAGAAGGTAATCAAACTCGACAGAATTCGCTGTAGGCGTATTGGCCGCGCAGAGTGTAGAGGCTCCGTTCGGCGTGACCGTGGCTGTCACGTTCTGTGGCCCCCCTGCTCCGGCGCCTGTTAAAACTTGTATAGGGCAGCCGATTTGATTTGGCTGGCAGGATGTTCCCTGCGTCAATAAGGCAATACACCCTGCCATCGGGACATTGTAGAAGGAAATCCGGAAACAGTTGTCACTTGCGGAGCATTGGTTGTCATACGCACTCCCTACTTTCCAAATAGCGACACTTTGTTGAGCCCATGGATGATCTATTTGCGTCCCATTTGAGCTGGGGTTCACATAGGCCGTGGGAATAACGTGTGCATTAATAAGAATTTGATTGAGCCATGGAGCAGTACCAGTGTTCCCACCTGGAAGGCTTTGCCCCTCAAAAGTGGACAGAATGTTCCGAGAAATAATTTGCAGTTCGGTCACCGCCGCACTGTTTTGAGAGGACGCCTTTACACTTTGTGCACCTTCCCAAACGGCCGTTAAAATAAGGGAAATCGCTGCCAGAACAATGGCTAGCTCCGTCAATGAGAATCCCGCGCGTCGATGGGAAAACGGATGCACAGTGCGGACGCGTGTAAAAGGATCATCCATAGGGTCAAACCTTTCGAAGAGAAAAACCCTCTCCCCCGCTACGCGGGTGGGAGAGGGGGGGCTTACGTTGCCTTCAAACCATTCGAGTGTGCTTGTGTAAAGGCTCTAAATTCGCAGACGAGGAGAAGCTGCTTGGGGTGTTGAGTTAGGGCCAAAGAATCCCTCCTCACAACATATCCCTCGGGTCAAAGGTGAAGTCGATGCGTTTCCACTGATCGTATTTATCGGCCGGAAGTTGCAACGGGCTGCAGCGCGGGTTGCGGACAGCGCGGACTGCCGCATCGGCGGCCGCGCGGAAGAAGGCATCGCTGCCGTAACGGGATTTGTCGACGATCTCGGCATTCGCGACGGTGCGATCGGCGTTCACGTCAATGACGACCTCAACCACAAGCGTTTCGGCATTGCGCGCCCCGACGGGCGGGGACCAGCATTGCTCAATCTGACGGCGCAAAAGATCCTCTTCCGAGATTGTCAGGCGGGTCGACAAAGCGGGCGCGGCGCTTGGGGCGGGTTGAGTGGTTGCCTTTGTGTCCGGTTTTGTCTCGGTCGCTTTGACTTGGGGCGTGGGCTTCATTTTCTCGACGTTTTTCAGGACGCTGGCCAACATATCCGGCTGGGGCTGAGGCTTTTCAACGGGCTTGGGTTTCTCAATAACCTTGGGTTTTAAAGCTTCCGCATTTTGCTCCAAAGGTTTTTGGGGTGGGGCAGGGGGCGCTGGCTTAACCATAGGCTGGGGGGGCGTTGGCTGCTGCGTGGGCGCAGGTTTGGGCGGTGCAGGAGGTGGCAGTGGGGCGGGCTGTTTGGGTTGTTCCGGCTCTGGCTTAAGGCGCGTGTTGGTCATATCCGCAATCGTTACGATTTCGATGGGCACAGGGTCATGATGCATGGGCAGAGGCTTCACCAGAATCGGCAAGCCAAAATAAAGGAACAAAAGCAAAGCGATATGCAGCCCGGCCGAAACGGCCAGACGGTTTTTTATGCTGTCGTCTGTGACGGTTGCGTGATACATGTCCGTGAATGTTAATTGAGGTAGATTGCAGCAGCAGTTCCAAAAGCATAAGAGAGATGGCATGCCGAAGAAGAGCCGGAGGTATTCCCTCCCCCTTGCGGGGAGGGTTAGGGAGGGG